>NC_010844.1 GCF_000017685.1 Leptospira biflexa serovar Patoc strain 'Patoc 1 (Paris)' | reverse complement strand
GGATTGTGTGGAAGCAGTCCAGAAAGACTCTCTTCCCTCCCCTATTCAATACCAAAAAAACAGCGAACCAATCGGCAATTTGTCGGATTTGCGGCTCAAATATTATGTCACATTGGACTTGACAAAAAAATCCATTCTGGTGATTAGAAGTATGGAGTAGGGGTTTGAGTCCTCTCACTCTTAAATGCGGTCTTCCACATATATGCCGCAACATACATCACCTGGGATTCCTATGAATTCCAAACATGGACGTTTGTAAAAACTTCCAAATTTAATTACGTCGCGATAGCTTTGTCTTCGCTTTAGCGTAAAGATCCAAAGAACATTTTGTTTTTTGGGAACCGAAGGTCTCTGTTGGAAAAGAGAGGAAGAATGAAAGGGAAAGAAAGGACAGGAGTTTGGGTTGCACAATGGATTTATGATTTGGATTTAAATCCGAATCAGATTCGTTTGTATGCAGAAATTGTTTCATTGGATGCGAAGGATGGGTGTTATGCATCCAATGAGTATTTTGCAAAGATATTACATTTGAAACAAGATACAATTTCAAGGCTCGTCTCGCAGTTGAAAGAAAAAGGTCTACTCATTCAAACACGTTTTGATGGTAGAAAAAGATTTTTAAAACCAGTATTGTTAGAAAGGAAATTATCGGACGAATGTCCAAGGCCCGATCGATTGGATCAGAGTGCGAAAAGAGTAGGGGAGAGTGTCGGAAGCTTGTCCAAGGCAGAATTGGCTCGGAGTGAGACCTCTTATCATACAGTACAGAAACAATACCATATACATTTGAAAAGAGAACTATCGTGTGAAGAAAAATGGAAACAATTCCTACGTTGGATGACAGAGACGATGTCCGAGTCCACGAGGGAGTCTCTTGTCAAACTAAAGGGCCCTGAAGAACTGACGGGGTTACCGCTACGTTATTGGGAACGTTGGCTTAGCACCCCGAAATCCGAGTGATTATTTTACTTGGGTGATGTCTTGGCGGAATTGGGATCTTCCACCTGGGTATTCAATGATATACAAACATTGGCAATTTTCCCATGCTGGGCTTGCTAGGAAAAAACCACCTTCCTCTGATTGGCAGGAATCTTGTTTGGGTTTGATTTTGTGAGCGGAAATCAAACGTCCCAAGTCTTTGATTTCTGTTTCTGTGAGCTCAAGCGATTCATTTTCAAGCAGAATGCTTGTTAGTTTGGGTGAAGTGGAAAGAAGGTTCGTTGCGTTCACGCAAGTTGTCCTTCGCATGGCAAGACTACCTGATTCGATCGCTTGGACACTTGCTTTTGCAGAGACTGCGGCATAAAATACTTCGGAACCGTCTTTTTGTTTCCATTCGGATTTCCAAGGGGTATAGGTTTGGCAAGTGAAGAGAAAAACGAGAAGTGGGATGGTTAAGTATCTCATGTGGGAATTGTAACGAGCGAGAAAACTTTGTCAATGGAAAGAGTCGATTCTGAGGATAGAGTTTTGTTAATTTATTGAAAAATAAGAGTTTCGTTTCAGATTAGGAACTAACCAAAATGAGTTCATTCAAACCAATCCCTCTTTTTTCTGGTCCCATGGCGCAGTCCTTTATGGCATCTTTTAAGTCAAAGGCAGACAAGTCCTATGGGAAAAATCTGAAAGGTGAGTGGAGATCGGTCAAAACTAAAAAAGGTGTCAATTTACTTGCAAGAATTCATGGCGTTCCGAGTCCCAAAGGCATCGTCATTTTGGTACATGGATGGGAAGGGAGCATCCATTCCAGTTACATCATTCGAACCACCAAACATTTTTTAGCAAAAGATTATTCAGTGTATCGATTGAATTTGAGGGACCACGGCGACACCCACCATTTAAACGAAGGGATCTTTAACGGAAGTTTATTGGAAGAAACTTATGAAGCTGTACTCGAATTGACAAGGTCGGTGAAGGCCAAAATCCCTGTGTATTTAGCTGGGTTTTCTCTTGGTGGAAATTTTGTTTTACGAGTGGCAGGGAAACATAGCACAGAAAAAGCGGATCAAAAAATTCCAGGACTCAAACATTGTTTTGCCTTTAGTCCAGCGCTTGATCCAAAGCGAGCCACAATCAAAATGGATGAACACCCATTCCTACGAAAATATTTTTTAAATTCATGGAAATCTTCACTCGAAAAAAAAGGCCAACTGTTCCCTCATCTGTATTCCTTTCATGATTTGGATCGATATGAATCGGTGATGGATTTAACAGAAAAAATGGTGAAGGAATTTTCCCAGTTTCGTTCTGTGGATGAATATTTTTTATCTTATACTTTGTCTGACCTCTTTTTTAAATCAATCAAAGTACCCACAACCATATTGACATCCATGGATGATCCCGTGATCCCTTGGAAAGAGTTCACAGAGATTCCAACTTCCGCCTACATTGATGTGGTCATTGAGGCAAAAGGTGGTCACTGCGGTTTTATAGAAGACTGGAAACGGTCTTCGTATTATTGGAGGATTATGGAAAAGAAGATGGGTTGATCTCTTCCCAAATCTGTTTCCAATACTGTCCCCAATTGGATTTTTCAGAGGTCCAAAATTTTTGAAAAAATAAATCTAATAGTTCCCGATTGGAAAGGATGTTTAGGATTTTTTTTCGATCCAATCGTTCCGGTCCTTCTTTGAGTAAAATTTCGAAATCATTTGTGATTGAGTCCGAAACTTTGGACCTGTACGATTTGTTCCCTTGCAATTGTTTGTGTTTCTCGTGGAAGATCGGGTGGACAAGTGCATAAAAAATTTCTTTGCCTTCCATTCGTTTCTGTTTTGTGCGAGTGAGTTCTTCTCTCAGATTGTTTGAGAGTTCCCGATTGGGTTTCCAATAGGATAGATCAAAAAACGATTGTAAGGATTTTTGTTCGCGACTTGTCAAAATGACAAGTGGGATGGAGAGAGTCCAACCAATCCAAATGGGCATGGTTAAGAAAAAAAGCATGAGAGAGTAGGAGTAACTGATATAAGCAGAAACGAGTCCAAGGATGGTGATTCCAAAAAAGGAGGAAACCACGTAAGAAAAAGAGTAACTCGATTCCGCATCACGATTCTGAGGTCCCCAGGATATTTTTTTATTTAGAAATATGGACACCACAAAAACGCTATGATAGATCATGTAGATGGGCGCGATGAGAATGGAAAATAAAGTCTCTAAAAAGAAGGCGGGGAATTTTTTGAATATTTGTCCCATCGGTAAACTTAAGTAACTCAATACTCTTGGTAAAAAGAGAAGGATTAAAGAGAGATACAAAAGCTTCAAATACAAGGGATCATAAATCTGAGCTTTGAAATATTCAAACTCTTCTGGCAACATCGAATAATTGAGGAACTTACTTTCTTCGATATAATTCCACAAACTAAGTAGAATGTAACAAAGCCAAATGGGTGAATTGAGGTAAGACAAAATTCCGTTTAAGATATGAATGCGATTGATGAGAGGAATCTTTTTTCCAAATAAAAACCAAAAATGTTGCATGTTCCCTTGGCACCATCTCTGGTCTCGTTTTAAAACATCGATGATATTGGGAGGATTTTCTTCGTAACTTCCTTCGAGCTCGTAGGCACACAAAACTTCATATCCCGCTTTACGCATTAGGCTTGCTTCGACGGTATCATGACTTAAAATTTTTCCACCAAGGCCACCATATTCGGGAAGATGGGGGAGGGCACAGTATTCCATAAACGGTTTGATGCGTAAGATAGCATTGTGTCCCCAATAACTATTGGCATTGATCTGCCAAAAACTAGCACCTTTTAAGAAATAAGAACTAAATAGGTAGGAGGAAAATTCGGTTAATTTTTGGAAAAGAGTAGTGGCGCGAAACAATTTGGAATTGGTTTGGATGATGCCTGCCTTCGGGTTTTGTTGCATCATAGCGATGAGTTGTATCATGATGTCCCCACTCATCAAACTATCAGCATCCAAAATGATCATATACTCATATCGATTGCCCCAACGACGGCAAAAATCAGCGATATTGCCACTTTTTCCATTCAGGTTACTTTTTCTCCTTCTGTAATGGAATTTTTTGTAATTCCCGGTCGATTCACATAACTCTAAATAGGCGGCTTCTTCTTTGATCCATTTTTCAGGAGTTCTTGTATCACTTAAGATAAAAAAATCTAATTTGGGGAGGGAATGGTATTTCTCTAGTGATTCATAGATGACTTTGATCCTTGCAAAGATGGATACTTCATTTTCTTCGTATACGGGCATGACAAGTGCAACTGAGGCTTTTTCGATACTCTGAAAATCAAGTTCACTTTCTGGGATCCTCTTTGCATTGAATAAGGGATCACCTTGTTTCAAGAGTGAGATCAAAAATCCAAATAGAGAAGTGGTTGCACCATAGGATAACATGGGCAAAAGGAAGAGTAATGCTATGAATTGGTAATATTCGGTTAACTCAACTCCACCAAAAGAGATGATTTGTGCAAACGTCGTGAGCCCGATGATGATTGGTAGAATGAATACGCTGAAAAATAAAAAACGATGGAATTGGATCATAATAACCTAAAGATGATGAGGTAATAGAGTGCAGTCCAAGTGAAAATGGAAACTAAAATGAAAATGGGTTTGAACGAGCTGATAATGGATTCTTTTGATTTTTTAAGATCCGATTTCCATTCGGAATCCTTCGGAACCATGGAACCAAATTGCCAAGCTCGGTCAGGAAATGGGAGCGAGGATTCTCTTTTGATTTTGTTTTCGCCTACATACTTGATCCAAACTGACCAATCTTGTTCCAACTGATACGACAAGTTTGTATTTTGGAAAAAATGGGAAAGTGTATTTGAGATCGTATATTCATTTTGTATGCCCGATAACAAAAGGAAAGTTCGAAGACGTTCACTAAGTTCTCTTTGGTACAAAGTATTATTTTGAAATTCCATCTCTGTAGATCCATGTTTCAGTAATTTTTTGATTTTCTTTCTCCAAATGAACCTTCCAATTGGATACTTCAATTGGCGATGAATGCCAAATTTGTAATCTCCATTGGTCAAGTTCCCGAATCTTTTCAATTTGATAACGAATTTGATCTGCTGGGATCATGTCATTTTTGATGATAGCTTTCAGTTCTGTTTTAGCATCTAACGCTTTCAGAAAATCACCAGTAAAATAAAGGGTTAACATTTTTTCTTTTGGGAACAGAGGATCAATTCCTTTATAATAGGAGGTGGTTTTTCCCAATTGGTGAGAGTCTGGTGATTTGTCCGTATAACTGAGTTTATATTGGAATTCGTATCCTTCTTTCAAATTCGGTGGGATATTTGGCTCCCAAAAAATAGTCACGTTGTCATCAGAATCTAAATTCGTTGTAAATTCCAAAAGATATAGGTCACCTTTTCCCCAATCCCCTTTCGGCTCTACCCAAACACTTGGCCTACGATGGTATAACAATTTTTCGTCTTGGTAACTTTTGAATTTTCGATCTCTTTGAATGAGTCCAAATCCTTTGGGATGGTTCAGTTCGATCGTTGTCAGTTTGGTTTTTTTAGGATTGATGAGAGGCCTCCATTCCCAGTTGTCTTCGCCAAGATATGTGAGAAGTCCATCCGAGTCATGGATCTCTGGATGGATGTTTCCAAGGATTGGGATATTTGATTCTCCATAAAGAAACATGGAAGTGATGGGAGAGAGTCCCAGACGTTTGATTTTTTTTCGTAAATAAATTTTGGCTCGAATGTCAATGGTTGTGATCTCGCCAGGTGTCACATAAAATTCATAAGCACCCGCAACAGATTCACTATTCATAATGGCATAAATCAAAATGGAGGAATCATTTTTCTCGGGACGTTTGATATAAAAACTTTCAAAAATAGGGAATTCTTCTTCTCCTTCAGGGCCTGTGTTGATAGCAAGTCCTCTACCGGATAAACCATACACTTGGTTTTTGGATAATGCGCGGAAATAAGAAGACCCTTGGAATACTAAAAATTCTTCCAATGCTTCCTTTTGGTTGATTGGATAATGGACACGGAAACCCGTGTATTGCAGTTTTTTACTCAACTCAAAAAAATCATCTGTGAGTGGGAGGTTTCCAAAGTGAAACCGAGAGGAATCATACGGAATCTCCACTGGCTTTTCTTCGATCACTTCATAAATTCTGATCCCATTGCTGTAAATATGTCCTGGGTGGAAAAAATGTAATTGGTAGGGGAGCGCTAAATTTTTCCAAATCGCAACATCCGGTTTGTATTCAATTTGTCTGTAATCTTCAAAACTGATTCCATCGAGTCCCGGAATTTTATACACAGGGGTGGGAACGAATTTTGAATTCAATTTTTGTTTTGCAATTCTGTCTGCCGCATTGAAATCAAAAACTTCAGAATGGGGGGTGATTGCAAAAAGAGAAATGAGGGCATGAAACGTTAGATCATTTTTTTTAAAGATAACGAAGACACATAACAAAATGGCAATGATGGCAAAGTATATGTTTAATTTCTTCATAAGAATGAGTCTTTGAAATGATCAAGAATGGTCATTCAAATTCTGAAATGTAATAAAATAGTTTCACTAAACATGGATTAAGCAATAGTGAAATATTTTTCAGTTGCATGATTCATTTCCTTCCATAACGTTCTCCCAACTTATGAAGTTCCATTTGAAATTGTATTGTTGTCTTGTTTTGGTTTTTGTCGTAAATTTTGTTAGTTGTCTCAGTAAACAAAAATCAGAGAAAGTATTCGGTGAATCTGTCCTCTCCTCTAATAAACCGCAAACGTTTAAAAAAATCGCTCCTTTAACTGCCAATTCGTATGGATCAAGGAAAAATTTATATGAACATGGATGGGCGGTGATCCCTTCAGGGAAAAAGGCAATCGACCTTTCCAAAGAAAATCTGATGAGTGCAAACGTTGCCAAGGCGATGGTACTGGTTAAATTAAAAAAACGAAGTGAAGATTTCCCTGGGAAACTAGGGAGTACGATGAATGCCGTGAAAAATTGGACAAAAGAAGGGTATTCGGATGGTACAAAAAGAACAGAAGACATTTATGATGCTGGTGTCCAACTTTCGAAAGAAGAATGGAAACTATCCCAATCCAGTTTTTCGGAAGCAGGGAATCGGTTTGTATTAGGTTATGTTTTTTTAGTCCCAAGAGTCAAATCGGACTGGGAAGTATTGGATAAAGAACTCAGTCGGTATGCGGACACGCGAGATCAAAAATCAAGCCAACTGAATCAATTGTTTACATCGACTTTGAAAAACAATTCAAAGAATATAATGAATTCTTGGGGAGATTCCTTTAAAAAAGCCTCCGACGAATTCACAAGAAATTATGAAGAATCAGGTGAGAGGGATAATGCACTCCTTGCACTCGTTGATATCTTCCAAGGGTATACCGTTGCTTTGAAGGAAGTGGTCATTTCACCTGTGACCAAAACCACTGTGAATACAGGGGAACTCTTGTTAGTCAATGGAGTCTATGTTCCCCTTTCGCAAGGGATGAACTTTTCTTCGAATGCTCTTGTTTCAACGGGACTCGTTTTTTATTACACAACAAAATCTGGATACCGTGTGTTTTCTCCAACACTCGAAGCAGGGATGTTTAGCTCTATCGGGATTCTCTCTGCTTCTGCCACTGTGCCTACCTATGCTTCTGGGTCTTCGGTTGCACTCTTTAACCAAGTGACATCCGTTGCCGCCACAACGGCTGGTGGTGCCCTTGGTGCAACAGGTGGAGTCGGGTATGAATCCACTGCTTATGCAACAGGACTCACTTATGACCTCACAACGGGCGTCGCAGAAGCGGGAATGTACACAATGAGTTCAGGGATCGTGTTGGGTTATTCTGCACTGACAGTGTTACCTCCGCAAATTTTACTCACGGCAGTGGATGGTCCCATTCTCATCGCTTATGATGGGCCAAGGGTTGTCATCGCCGTCGTGAAAGGAAATTATGTGGAGGAAGAGAACCTGCCAACAGGGACTGTGATCAACTTAGAAGAAGCCAAAAAGAAAGGGAAACTGAAAGTATTATCAGATGATCCAAAGCTGATCAAAAAGGTACTCGATGCCGAGATGTCAGAACAAATGAAGCGTTCCAAAAAATTAGAGGCTCCATCGAAATGAAATTTAAATTATTCATCAAAACCAATTGTTCCCTTTTATTATCTTTCCTCCTTATCACGTGCGCAAGCTCAGATAAGAAACAAGAAGATCCATTAAAGAATACCAAAAAACTTGTGATCGAAGGACATAGCTCTTTGTATTACCAAGGCGCATTGCCTGTCAAAGGTACAAGCATTAAGTTTATCCCTCCCATGGAAGAAGCATCGATTACTGTTCTTGGGAGTCGGTATGATTTTGCTGCCGAACAATTTTCCAAATCAATGCTAAAAGCATCTGAATCCGTTGTGATTGTCAAAGACGGAACGAAGATGAGTTGGAAAGCGGCTGGCAACATCAATGACAAAGGAGAACAGGTTCGCAAGTTCTTAAGTGAAAACGCCACAAAACCGGGACTCTTTATCATGTATGCTTCGGTTGCTGAATCCTATGGGCTCATTGGATCTTCTTTTGAAAGGGGAAAACAAAGCCACCAAGCCGTCATAGCAAAATCGGTTGAGATCCGAAAAGAGTGGGATGAATGGGCAGAGATGCAACTGAGTAGAGAGATGCCAAAGGATACATCCCCCTCTGCCAAAAAAAGATTCAAACAATACCAAGAGAATTTCCAAAAAGATTTTGAATCCACTGTTTATGGTTATATTGATTTGGATGAAGCATTAAAAACATCTTGGAATGAATCTTACGAAGACTTTCGAAAGGGTGGATTCTTTAGCCGCAATTCGGAAATCAATGAGATTCGATCGACTGTCTCTGAAACGATATTTGGGAGTTGGAAAGAAACCATTTTTCAATATGGGAAAGATACAAAAGAAGAGTTGGGTAGAGCCAAGGGAGAAATCGAAGCCATTGCCGACAAAGATGAAGGAATCCCGACTGCTCTCTTGAAATCATTCTCAAGGACAGCAAAGGCAATTTTGTATGACAGTATCATCAAACCAATTGGCAAGGTGGCTTTATTATCCGTAGGTTATGTGACTTGGAATGGACTCATTTATCCTGTTGCCTTGGGTACAAATGCTGCAGGTACTACCATGTATGGGTTAGTGGAAACCATCACTCTCACAGGGAAAGGTGTTGTGTATTTGACAGCACCTAGCATTGAACTGGTATTAGGTTCTATCATCAATAGTACAGAAGTGGTTGTACATGAATCAGTCCAGTCTTTAGATAAGGGCGCTAAAGTCACATCTGCTATGTCCAGAAAATCATCTGCTTATTCCGTGAAGTCTGCTGCCTTTGTGACAGAGTCATCTGGTAAGTACATCCTTGCACCTATGAGTTATGTGGGTGTGACCACTGGCCAGGCGGTTTTAGGGGGAGGGCTTGCTGTCACAGGAACTGTGGCAGGAGGAACGATCGCCGGGGCTTCTGCCACGAGTGAGGTGGTAACGTATGCATCATCGCAAGCAACATCGGCAACGGTGGGTGTCGTTGGCTCTGCCGCTTCGTTTGGAACCGGTGTGACTTACGGTGTGTACCAAGTCACAAAAGCGGTTGGAGTTCCTTCTGGTGTCGCCATTGGAACGGGCATTGTGCTCAGTTACGAGTTCATGGCACAAATCTCAGCACATTCGATTTTGGCAGCAGCCGATTGTACGTATTTAGTGTTATCCCTTGAGGGAGGCAAATGGGTTGTTTATGGCGTGAAGGATACTTCTAAGAAGGCTAGTCGATTGTTGTCGGGTGCTGTAGTTGATTTGGACCAAATCCGAAAAGAAGGTGGAACGGTTGTAAAAGTTCCCATGGAACCAGGTGAAGTAGAAAAAATACTAGGTAAAAAAAAGAAAAAGTAAACGATAGGCGAATGCCGAAAGGACAGCGAAAAATCTTAATCATTGAAGATTCTGAACTACAACGGAAACTCCTCAGCCGGTGGGTTTCCAAAAATGGTTACATTGCGATTGAAGCTGAATCCATTTCGGTTGCTCGTGAAAAAATCATCAGTGAGTCGATAGATGTCGTTTTACTTGATTGGGAATTACCAGATGGCAATGGTATCGATTTAATTTCTGATATTCTATCTACATCTCCAGTCGGTTGGCTTCCGATCATTATGGTAACAGGCCATACGGAACCTGAATATTTTAAAATTGCGATAGAGGCAGGCGCAACAGATTATATCACGAAACCTGCCAAAGAAATCGAGTTACTCGCTCGAATTTTTAGTGCCTTACGAATCAAAGCCTTACATGACCAGTTGCGTGAAACTGCGATTCGAGATGTCATGACAGGCCTATATAACAGGCGTTATATGGAAGAGAGAATCGAACAAGAATTCCAACGTTGTAAGAGGCATGATAGCCTATTATCAATGGCAATGATTGATATCGATAAATTTAAGAATATCAATGACACTTATGGGCATGAGATTGGAGACCAAGTGATCAAACAATTAGCCCATGAATTAAAAACCAGTTTTCGAAAATCAGACATCATTTCTCGTTTTGGCGGGGAAGAGTTTGTCATCCTTTTTCCTGAGACAGGCGTTGTCGATGCGACAAGGATTTTAGACCGAGTGAGAGAGAATGTTTCAAAACTTGAGATGAAGTCTGATACGGATCAGATCTTCCATTTTACGTTTAGTGGCGGAGTCGCTGGTGGAGATTTATCTGATATTCAATCGAATCAGGAATTGTTGAAAATTGCTGATAAAAATTTATACGAAGCAAAGTCTTCTGGTCGCAATCAAATCATTAGCTAAAACTATCAGATTATCCACTTGAACATCCATCATTCTTTTTACCAATTAACACCCGATACAATCTTAAATGCGATCGAATCCCTTGGGTATGAAACAACCGGACGATATTTTATTTTAAATAGTGTTGAGAATCGCGTTTACGATATCGAAACGACGAAAGCAGGAAGGATTGTTGTTAAATTCTATCGACCAGGGAAATGGAATTACCATCAAATCCTAGAGGAACATTCCTTTTTACAAGAGTTATCGGCGGAAGAGATCCCAGTACTTGCTCCCATCACCATCGATGGGAAATCAGTTTTTGAATGGGAAGGAATTTATTTTGCCATTTGGCCATTACGGAATGGAAGGATTGTCGAAGAAATCCAATCGAAGGATTTGGAACGAGTGGGAGCCTTACTGGGAAGGATCCATTCCGTTGGGAAAAGAAGTAAGATCGTAAGTCGACCATCACTAGATATCCCAAGTTATGGACTTTCTGCATTACAGTATATCTTAGACAAAAAATTCATCACCAATTCTGCTTTGGCAGACCGATATCAAAAAAATGCACGAAGTGCCTTTGCCATCTTTGAATCGCTGACAAAAGAATACCAAATTCCTTCCCAAAGGATCCACGGCGATTGCCACAAAGGGAATTTATTAATCTCTGCGGATGGATTTAGCATTTTAGATTTTGATGATTTTTTACATGGACCCATCGTACAAGATTTTTGGATGTTACTTCCGTTTGGTGAAGCAGATCGTAAACATGAGTTCTTTGATTTTTTTGCTGGTTACTGTATGTTTGCAGACTTTGATGAAAATTGGCTCAAGTTAATTGAACCGTTACGTATCATTCGATTCATCCATTATGCCGCATGGATTGGGAAACGTTGGGAGGATCCATCGTTTCCATCACTTTTCCCACATTTTGGAACAGAAGAATATTGGTTAAAAGAAACTTTGGATTTAGAAAATGCAAATCGTGATTTAGATGAAGCCAATCCTTCGCCTTCTGCATCGAAAGAAAACATAGAACCAGAAATGACGAATAAAGATTTTTTTTGGGATTGGGAGAACTAATCCTTAGAGTAGGTGGGATAGTGCCACAGCCAAGGCATGGGAAACATTCAGAGAATCGATGTTATTTTGCATCGGTATATAACCAATCACATCACTTGCGTCGAGTACACCTTCCTCAATTCCATTTGCTTCATTGCCAACGATGAGGACTAGGTTCTCCAGTTTTCCAATCTCTTGGATCGTTTTTGTTTTTGATAGGTGATGCGAATTTTCTTTGGGGAGAGCAAGTGCGACGAGATTTGTTGGTCTCTCTTTCAATCGTTGGATCGAATCGGGGAGGTTTGTCGTTTTTGCTAACTGCAATTGGAAGATCGCACCCATCGAGACTCTGACAGACCTTCTGAGGTATGGTGATGCTGATTTGGAATCAAAGAGTATGGACTTTATGCCGAATGCTGCCGCATTGCGTAGGATAGAACCTATATTTTCACTATCAACAATTGCATTGATGATGAGGATGGGGAAGGTCAGGTCTTCTTCCTTTGCCCATTTTTGTTTTCCGACCGCCATAAACCCTTGGTGGACATGGAAACCAATGGTTTCTTCAAATATGGATTGATCTGCAACATAACACTTCTCCTCATCTTTTAACTTGGAATCGATGAGGTTTTTGTGTTTTTGCCAATATTTTTCGGTGCAAAAAACCGATACGACTTCAAAATTTGATAAAAGCAGTCTAACGGCTGTTTTTTCATGATCAGCTACAAAAGAATCAGACGGGGATTCCTTCGATTTTAGAAGGGAGTAATCAGTCAGTCTTTCGTCGTGTGGGGTAAGGATTTTTCGCATGAGTTATATTTTGATCTTTACTGTTTCTACGGAAATACAGCTCCACCGCGATGTTATGCGATGTTTGGTCTTAATCCGAATTTTGCAGCTACTTCATTTACTCTAGTATCAAAACTATGAAATGCAAAGTTTGATGAATGCATAACATCTTTTAAGAAAATTGCAGTTGCAATATGAATACCATCTAAAGACCTACAATCTGCAATATCCTTCTTTAATTCTATTATCGATTGAATACTCTCGTCAATTTTCATTAGGGAACATTCAGAAAGTAATTCTTTTAGAAGTTTTTCATGCTTTGAAAGCCATTGCGTAGGAAGGTTCTTTTTGTTATTTTTAAAAAATCTTCTTAAAACGATCGTCGCTTCTATTAGGGTAAGGATAGAACTCACTTTTTCGCTAGGAGCATTCCAAATTTTTACTGCTTTATCATTAAAATGATCCCCTAGAATGATAGAAAGGATAATGCTAGTTTCAATATAGTAGATCATCTATATTAAAACTTATCTTCTTTTGAGTCTTGGTATAAGGTCCACCAATCACCTTGTTTTTTATGATTTAGGTTTTGTTTTGGAATTTTACTAATTTGTGTGGATTTTCGTTTAGCAGGAATTAATTTTCCTTCGCTTGCAAGTTGATTCAGAATTTTTTGTACATTATTGTCGGAGTTTTCTTTTCCCGGATATTTGAGTTCTGCAACAACTCTGTTGTGCTCTGTAATTAGCACATTTTCACCATTTTTTACTAATTCGATATATTGGCTTAGGTGAGATTTTAATTCGCGTATTCCGACCGATATCATAATTTAAAATTGTGACCATTGTGACCTCTTTTGTCAATTGATTTTCCTTTAGAAATTGTCTTTCTTAGTCGTCTTAAATTAGGTATTTTCATTTTTAACGTTAACTTTGCCAGACGTTCGAATCACACCCTTTATTTCAGAATCTCATATTCAGTTTGGACAAAACCATTGGGATAGGATTGTGTTTTTCTATGTTTCAATTCAATCTCGTTCTCGGTAACACCAAAGAGTGGGATCCCACTCCCAAGTAAAATGGGAATTTGTGTGATTGTGATTGTATCCAATAGAGATTCCATAAGAATAGACTGGATCAATTTGCCACCATCCACATAGACATTTTGATAACCTTTAGTTTCAAGGAATGGAACCAGTTCACGAAGCGGACGAGTGAAGATTGAAATTTGATGCTTCGATTCTATTTGGTAATTTGGATTCTTTGATACCACAATGACAGGTACTGTTTCGAAAGGATAAGGTTCAAACTGCAAAACGGTTTCAAAGGTAATTCTTCCCATCACGATACAATCGATTGATTCCATAAATCTTTCGTATCCAAAGTCTTCCTTTTCCAGTTGGTATTTTTCGGCGTGAAGCCAGTCGACCGATCCATCTTTTTTTGCAATGAATCCGTCCAGGCTACTTGCAATATATGCTTTTAATGATACCATATTTCTACACTGTAGAAATATTCTGAAAATGAAAGAAAAAATTACAAATCAAGCCCTACGAATGTTAAAAAAAGAAGGATTAAAATCTTTGAGTATGCGTAAACTCGCAGAACATTTATCCATCGATCCGATGACCATTTACTATTACTTTAAAAATAAAGACCAACTCATGGCGGAGTTAGTGGAGGTTGTATTTCGCAAATTTTATGAAAGTCTGAGATTGGATGAGGGAATTGGAAATGAGAATCCGCAAAAAAAACTGGAATTTGTTCTCATCGAATATCGATCATTTTTCATTCAATATCTTGATTTGTCTTTATACTTGATCCAAAGTCCGAGGCAAGAATATCCAGCAGTTACCATGTTCAATGATAGGATTTTAGATTTGATCCTTGCCTTAAAGCCATACGAAAATCCTGAACTCACACGAGACATTTTGGTTGATTTCATTCATGGGAATGCACTTTCCGTTTCCAAAGGAGCGCGCACAAGATCGAATGTGATAGCAAACCAAAACCTCACAGACCAATTTAAAGAATCATTCAAAATACTATTCAATCGATTGTTTTATAACACTCGTTTGGCCTAAACGGGGTTTGTTCCATATTTAGTGGAGGTACTAGATTGGAATCATTCTGAATGGAATCATATTATCCGCTATTGACTTAAAATGAGTTGCGTTTCGAATCTTGTCATTTTTCTATACAAATACTCGTTATCCTTTCGAAATTCATGAATTTAGATCCAAGAACAGTTGTATTTATCAATATCGTCGGATGTCTTTTGATGTCTGCTGGACTGTGGTTTGCATCGGGTTTTTATTTTAAAAAACTCAGGATGGTAAAGGCGTGGTCACTTGCGACTTTATTGCAAGGCATTGGGTGGATTGTCATGGGAGCATTGCGGGGTCAAATCCCTGATTGGATATCCATCAGTTTTGGTAATACATGCATATTTTTATCAATTGTGTTTTATCATACGATCATTGTAAATTTATTTGGGAAAAAATCAAATTGGAGAATCGGAGTCCTCTCTGCAGTGGTACTTTTTGGTATTCTTGTATTCTACCAGTTTTCAACATTCCCACCACAATATAGAATTTCGATTCTTTCATTATTTCCTAGCGTTCAATTCCTTCTCACAGCAAAAACGATCTATGTGGAAAATAAGAAACAACACCTAACTGGAAATTTTATTTTTTATTTTTTTCTCTTCAGTGGTTTATTTCTTTTTGCTCGATTCCTTGTTTATACATTTACAGAAGTCTCGGTCACTCAAATTTCATTTGGGAAAGGACCCATCCAAGACGTTACATATCTATTATTTTATATTATATCTGTCCTTATGACATTCGGCTTTTTATTAATGTGCATTGATATCTTTATCAAAGGACAAATCCAAGATGAAGAGAAATACAAGTCACTCGCTGAAAATTCTACAGATATCATTTGGGTATGGAATTTTGATTTAGAAAAGTTCACGTACGTGAGTCCCTCCATTGCAAAAGTGACTGGGTATTCAATTGAGGAAGCATCTGATATCCATATTTCTAAGACGTATACGACGGATTCTTATTTGAAATTAAAAGAATTGTTGGTACCTCGTATGAATGATTTTCGTAATTCTAGTATGAAAATCCCTTTTGCCTATGAACTTGAGCAAGTGCGAAAGGATGGATCTACGATTTGGATTGAAGCCAATACAGTCTTTCAAAAGAACCAAAACTCAGAAATAGAATTACTCGGTGTATCTCGTGATATTGATGTTAGAAAAAAATCAGAGCAGGAGACAGCTCGTTATTTTAAGGAATTAGAATTATTAAATCATACAAAAGATAAATTTTTCTCAATCATATCCCATGATCTAAAGGGTCCCATTGGTGGGATGAATACTTTCATTGGCATGTTACTAGAAGATATGGAGACCAGGTCTCCCAAACGGATGCTAAATGATCTCAATATTTTACACCAATCATCAGGTGAAGTGTATGCGTTACTCGAAAATTTATTAACATGGGCAAGGTCTCAAACCAATGAGATATCCTTTTTACCAGAAAATATTTCTGTGAAATCATCGGTGGATACAGTCATATCCTATTTTACGTTTATGACAGAAAATAAAGGGATTCGGATTCAAAATGAAGTTTCGAATGATGTTTTTGTTTATGCCGATGAGAATATGTTAGAAACAATCTTACGAAACTTGGTTTCCAATGCGATCAAATACTCTCATGTAGGTGGACAGGTAAAAATTTCAGCTGAACCAATTGATGATCAAGTTTCCATTCAAGTGGAAGATTTTGGGACAGGAATTTCGGATGAAATTCGAAGTACGTTTTTTCAAATTGATGCCAAACAAAAGAGTAGGCCAGGAACATTAGGTGAAAGAGGCACAACCCTTGGTTTGATCCTTTGTAAGGAATTTATAGAAAAAAATCATGGGAAAATTTTTGTTCAGAGTGAAGTAGGGAAGGGATCTAAATTTTACTTCACTCTTCCCAAAGGCAAATAAGTTTTATTCAGCGATTACTTTTGTGCCACTTGTGATCCCATCCCCTGGATACAGAATGATGGATTCTCCTTCTTGCAAACCATCTTTGATGAGACTCATCCCTTCGCTTTGGTGCTCAACGTTTACAAATCGTAATGTTGCTTTTTTCTTCTCAACTGTATACACTGCCCATTTCTCATCTTGTCTGAAGAGTGCTGAACTTGGTATGAGAATCGAGTTTGGTTTTTCGAAGAGAATGATTTTACATTCTAATTCGTATCCGTCACCCATTCCCGTTGGCGGATCAAATGCGATCGAAATGGGTACTCGTTGTTCTTCCACGCCAAGGGAAGATACCTTGGTAATGGCAGCAGGTTCAATATTCTCTATTTTTCCTTTTAAGATTTGTTCACCAAATCCAGAAATGTTCACAGGGTCTTCCAGTGTAAGATCCGGCATGTCTTCTGTTAAGATATAAGCTATGATTTCCAGTTGTGAAAGATCACCGTAATCGATAATCCTTTCTCCCATGGCAACGGGACCTGCACTTCCTCGGTATACTTTTAAGATTTGGCCATTCGTATTGGCTTTGACTGTTTTCACAATGTCCCAATCTACTGTGATGAGGGTCATACCTTTTTTCACCTGGTCACCCGCATGGAGTTCCACTCTTCGCATCACGCCGTTCACTGGCGAATACACTGTATATAATTCTTTGATTTTTGATTTCCCTTGGACGGAAAGGATTTGTTGGTACGTTCCTTTTGTGACAAGGGCAATCTCAACAGGTTTGGGGTTTTTGCGTAAGATAAGGAAAGAGAAACCGATGAGGAGTAAAACTCCGATCCCAATTTTTGCATTCTTAGATTTTAAAATTTCTATGAAGTCCAATTTCAACATTTTATTCCCTTACCTTTAAAACACTCAATAAGTCCATGGTTTTTAATTTCCGAAATACAATCAAATAGCTAATGGCTGCTGTGCATAATGCAAGTAGAATGGAATAATAATAAGTGGAAGGGTAAATCGTTGCAGGAATTTTGAATCCTTCTGTCTCATTACTATTTAAAATTAAATTTGCTACTTGGTATCCAAAGATACATCCAATGGGAATGGCACATAAAATTTGCCATGACAATTCCCAAGCAATGATGGCAAAAACCTCTTTTAAAGTGAATCCTAAAATTCTGAGACTCCCTAATTCATAAATCCTTTCGGAAAGAGTGATCATTGCCGTATTGTAAATCACACCAATGGAAATGATGACAGTAAAAATTAAAATAAAGACAGAGGTAGATTGTAAGGATCTCTGCATCACTTCCTGAAATCCTTTTAGAATCGCTGTTTTTGAAAAAAGACCAATCACTAATGGATCATCTTTAAATTCTTTGATTAAATCTATGTCTTTGTTTGGATCCGTTTTGAGTAATGCTGTGTTGATGAGTTTTCCTTCCTCTAAGATTTGATTCAGATTCTCTTTATTTATGAATACACCTTGTCCTAAGATTTCATTTGCCAAAGAAGTTACTTGGAGAGAAAGTTTCTTTTTTTCACCATCGAGGGTTTCGATTTGGATCGTTTCACCAATCTGGATGTCCATACGTTTTGCTAAATCTTGGTTTACCATGATTCCAGAAATCGGAATTTGAATGGGTTTTAAATCTTTCCCGAGAATTTTTCTTAATTCTGAAGGATCGGGCAGTCCAGTGAGTAGGATGTCTTTACTCTTTCTATCTTTTGTCATCTTAATCGGAATGGATCTTTGTCCTTCTGCAATGAAGACTCCATCCATCTCTTTCAGTTCGAATAAAACAGACTCAGGGATGGGATTACGAAATGTTAATGTGAGCGACTCCCGTTGGATGATATTAAACTGCAAATCCAATAGAGATCCAACGGTATCTTGGATGAAGTTTCCAATGATCATGATCATGATGGAGGTTGATAATCCAAGAATCGTTAGTAGTGTCCGCATGGGTCTTTTGAATAAGTTGCGAAGTACCATCCTTTGGATGGTTTGTAAATCTGTGATCCATGATTCCCAAAATGCGATGGAGTATTTCCCAGGTGGGGCAGGGCGCATTGCTTGTGCCGGGTCTAATTTGATAATCCCATATAAGGAAAAAAGAGTCCCTATCCCTCCAATGAAGATTCCAAAGAATAAAGTAAATAATATCAGGAGAGGTGGAAATACTGGGATCAAATGGGGGAATTTATAAAATTCTCCATATAAATTTGTCATCGCGTTACCAAGAAGATAACCAATGAAAATTCCAAACAAACTGCTAATGGATGTGATAAAGGTAATGAGTTTGAGATAATGGAAAACAATTTGAATGGCAGTGTATCCTAATGCTCGTAAGGTTGCGATTTGTTCTCTTTCTTTTGTGATGAGACGATTGGAGATAATGTGTAATAAAAAAGCGGCGATGGCAAGAAAGATTCCAGGAAGGAAAACTGCCGTTGTCCTCAGTTGTCTAAATTCATCGTTTAGAAATGATTCTGAAGGTAAAAACTTACGTTCCTTTGCACCAAGGCCACCGTATTCATCGAGGAGTAAATCTAAGTCGTGTAATGTTTTTTTTCTTGCTAACGGATCTTTTGTGAGTTGGAAAATGACCTGATTAAAAGAAGATTCAAAATTAAAATTGGCTTCAATTGCTTCTCGTTTCATCCAGAAGATTCCATAGTGTTTGTCATCTGGGAGAGGGTTCCCAGGGCGAAAGACATACACATATTCTGGTGATAATCCAATCCCTGTGACAGTGAGAAGGACACGTTTTCCTCCAATGATCGTGGATAATTCTGCCCCCGGTTCTAAATCATTTGCTTTGGCAAAACTTTCGCTAATCACCACTTCTTGGTTTTGTTTTGGGAGAGATCCTTTGGTTAAATAAATTGTATTGATGTGATCGGTTAAGGACAAAAGTTGAGCTGCTGATGGATATACTTCCGTCGGAAAATCAAGGACTATCTCTTTGGAAATCCTTGTTTCGAAACTGGTAATTCCAGGTAAGCCAACAATTTTCCTTTCCAAAAAATTGGGAGCACGATTCAAATAAACAAACCCATCACATAAACTTTGTTTGCTGTAAAATTGTTCCTTTGCTTGTAATAAAGAAAAGTAAGATGACCATGAAGCTGAGAAATAACTAAGACCTGCTGCAATGACAAGCCCAACAGTTAATCCTTGTAAGGAGATCGATTTTAGATCTCGTAACAGTTTTAAATTGAGAGTGGAGCCGATCACCAACTCACCTCTGAAACTGATTTTTTATGTTTGTTCTTTGTGTCAGAAACAATCGTTCCGTCTTTGACAAGAATGATTCGGTCTGCAATTTGTGCGATTGATTCATTGTGCGTGATCACAACGGTGGTGGTTCCTAATCCTTGGTTGATCCCAGTGATTGCTTCTAATACAATCCTTCCTGTTTTAAAATCCAATGCTCCCGTTGGTTCATCACATAACAAGAGTTCAGGTCTTTTGGCAATGGCACGTGCGATGGCGACACGTTGTTGTTCCCCACCTGAAAGTTGTGCTGGGAAGTGGTCTTTTCTATCTGCCAATTTAACAAGAGTGAGAGCATCCAATGGTGACATGGAATTTTTGGATAGATCCGTCACGAGTCTTACGTTTTCTTCTGCAGTCAAACTTGGGATTAAATTATAGAACTGAAACACAAAACCCACATGGTTCCTTCTGTAAAGTGTGAGACCTTCATCTGACTCGAGAGCTAACGTGTTTCTATGGAAGAACACTTCCCCAGTTGTGGCAGTATCCAAACCACCTAAGATATTGAGAAGGGTAGATTTGCCAGAACCTGAGGCCCCTAACATAACAACCAGTTCCCCTTCAAAAAAATCTAAATTGACGGAATGGAGAGCAACGAGGGGTACTTCACCAACTTGGTACGTTTTTCCGAGGTTCTTGGTTTGGAGAAGCGGTGAAGGGTGTGTCATGGTAATTTTCCGGACGTTCTTAGAGATTGTCAATTGGTACAGATTACGATTTTGTAACAATCCTGTGAACAGAAAAAACGAATGGCGAGAGGAGAGGGAGATTGATACTTATCAATTCAGATTGAGGATTTCCACTGTTTTTATATTTGAAAAATGACCAGAAATGATTTGGATCTCCTTTTTTGTGACGCCGTAATGCTTTGATAGAAGACCAACTAATTCCTGATTGGCTTTGCCTTTCACCGGCAATGATTTTAATTTTGCAATGCATTCCGTCTCGGATTTAAATTCCAAACTTTGGATCTTTTGGTTTGATTTCACTTTGATGACAATTTTCATCTTTGTCCGAATTCGTAGAACAGCCGATAATTGGCAAAAAATCTGTTTCTAGATAAAAAGAATTGAATGTACAAGAAAAATCCTTCGTTTTGAAAATGGAATAGTTTTGGATTGTTGAAACTAGTATGCGAAAGTACCAAATCCTAATTCTTTTTTCTATCCTTCTCTTCCTAACTGATTGTGTCAAAACGAAAGCCGAATCGGGAGTCCCAGACAATATTTTAACACTCCTTCTCGTCAACTCGATACTCAATTCCAATTCAGGCCCATGTGCGACAGTTGAATCGATACAAGCGAGTAGCATTGGTTCGTGGTCTCCCAATGGGAATGTATTCCAATATTCTTCGATTTATCCAGTCACATTGAATCAAGGAAGTCCTATGGTCCAAGTGATTTTAGAGAATTCTGACCATGCCTTGGGAGGATTATTTCCTTTCTGGTATTTGGATCGAAATCAATATAACACTGGATTTTTAAATAAGGACACAGCAACTTATATTGGATATAATACTCATACTTCGATGTTACCTTATGCAAAGGATACTTCGTATGCAACTGATCCAGCAGTTACCATTGTAAACACTGGAGAATTTTCGCAACCCTTAGGAGTTGATTTTAATTTCGAAAATCCTTCCGGTGCGAAGGCAACCTTCATCAATTCCTGTCGGAAATTGGACATTGATGAATCCAATTTTCAAACATCAGAAGCATTTAGTTTTATGAGTGGGCTAAACCATTTTTGGTCATCAGAAAAAACTTTAGATGTGAATCTTATATTTGTGAATGGAAGTTTAGGCCAAGCATACCCTATCCAAACGGAACAAGCAATCGATGTAGCAATGAATCGATGGCGAGAAAATTTTTCAAAATCCTCAGTCAGAATCAATCTCAATGTTTCTGTTATTTCTGCAGAATTAGATGGTTATGATATGCTTTTTGATCTTAGCACTGAAAATGGATATCCAGGAAGTCTCGGGGGTTTGTTTCAAACAACAAGTTTCATCGGCAAACCGAATGCGCTAAATGTTTTCATTGTCAAAAGTGAACTCCAGTATGGTGGCGTCTTAGGTGTGTCAGGTGGAATCCCTGGACCTGCGACTCTCCTCGGAACGAAACAATCAGGGATTGCTGTATTTGTGGATGCTCACAGGTTGTTTACAAATTCTGGAGATCTACTGGCATTCGATGAGCAAATGTTACTTGGTGAAACATTATCTCATGAAGCTGGACACTTTTTAGGATTGTGGCATGTCACTGAAGCTATAGGAGATAATGGATCTATCGCAAATAAAGATCCACTCAGAGACACACCTACCTGTCATATATCGAATGATTTCAATTTCAATGGGGTTATGGATTTGAATGAATGTTTGGGGGGAGGTGGATCCGACTCAGGTGGGAAAAATATGATGTTTTGGTCTGGAGCAGTTGGTTTCACGCAGGGAGATATCACCGCGGAACAGGGATGGATTCTCAGATTGAATCCTTTGGTGTATTAAATGAAAAATTCTCTATTTCAATTCATCATTGTAAGTGTCACTACCTTCTTTTTTATCCCGATGGAAGCAAATGATTTGGATTACCAAAAATACCAAACGATCAAAGAAATGATTTCGAATCCTCACCACCAAGAAGAAGTAGAAATCTACCAAGAAAGAATTCGAAAGGTGACAGACGCTCCCTTACCATATTTGATAAAAATTGTCCAATCCAAAGATAGCTTTGTATTCATCAGAGCCAGAGCGATACAATTATTGGAATTGTACCAAAGCCCTACAAGTGGGAGTGCTCTTGAAAAAACAATCGAGGACACTCACGAAAATACGCATCTTCGAAAACTTGCGATCCGAACCTATTCAAAGTTTTCAAAAATTGATACAAACAGGCAAAGTAAATTTATGAAACAATTTGAATCTGATAAAGAGTTAGGACTAATTGTAAAAAATAAACAAAAGTTCAATCGAAATTCCAAACATAATCAATTGGATAAACATAAATTTAACCAACTGAATCATAATTGAATTTGACTGCGTACAGCATTTTCAGCACCTAATCTCGATTAGGAAAGAAAATCCATCTCTAAAATTCGACAAAACCGACTCGTTATCTGTCGAATTTGTCGAAATTGTCGAATTTTTACACCAAATACAGCAGAGGGATTCAGTTCACAGGGATTGAATTTCTATGGGTGCTGCATTGGTTCCAAACGATTTCATCATGGGAATTCGTGTCTGAAACTGGAATGCTAGTGAGAATCGGTTCTTTGGTTTGGTGCGGGTTAGAACTTTTCTTTTGTTCCTTAGGGAAACTGAATGTTTCAAAAGGAGGAATAAACGTTCTTAAATAATAAGGCATAGAGTTTCGTTTATGGATCCAGTGCAACATGCAAATGACACGATGGAATAATTCAGAATTGAGTTCTGTCTCAGGGAATCTGCGATAAATTCTCTTCATGAGGCGTTTGCTCCTTTTGTGGTTAGGTTCTGATACAAATCCAAAGGAAGACAAATCCCAATCAAGTTTATCCAGTTCTTGGCCATGTTCAGGTGATTCTTCTCGTCCGCAGTATCCAAAGTATGCGACACCATCTCCTTTTATTTTCTGCATCCATAGCTTATTTGGTTTCCTTCTAGGACCATTTTCTTTTGGGAGATTGAACAATGGTTTTGTTAATTCTTCTCTTAGTTTCCTCTTAAAGTTTCTCACTTCTCCTTTCGGGATTAAAACATAACCATGGAGGTGCGGATTGTATTTTCTATCAATTGAATTGCCTTCAAAGGTCATGCTTGGTAATTCTAATCCATTTATATTATTCTTATATATTTCGAAATTGAGCTTTTTTAATGTATTCTCAAGAGCTACTTTTAATTCCTTCATATCAGCTACTTTGTCTCCTCTGGTGATTGTAAATGCATATCCCATGTATCCGATCTTACTATATACTTCATGGTTTTTCTGATTGTACTTCTTAAGGCGATTCCAAGTTATACGGTTAGTGACTCGTTTAACATCTCTTATGTTCATCGATTCTTTTCCGTACTCTCTTTGAAGTTTATCCCATCTTCCTTCACAGATATTGACTATCCTGTTCCTCTTAAACCTTTCTTCCGCTAATTTCTGTAGACATAGCTCGACCATATACGGTCCTCCCGCTTTAAAAAATTTCGAAAGTCCGACAACAGATCACGAAGACTTTGGGTCATCGCACTTTCTGGGGTTTTCAAAAGGAGGTCTTTTAGGTCGCCAAGTGATCGCCTTGACTAAATTCTATAAAAAAATCGAATATCGGAGAACCGATATCGCATATTTTTGGAATTTTTTTCATTTTTACTGTACGAAAAAAAATTTTATAAACTCAAATTATTAACTTCATAAAACGAGGTCTTAAAAATCTGGTAATTGATATTATTATAATAAACTTATGTAATTTGATTTCATACTGCTGCATTTGATGCATTTAGTATTGGAATTAATAGGTTGGATTTTTTTATTTCCGGGGTTCTTCCGAGTATATACTCGGAGAAACCCCCACTTACACAAACGCGAATTATGTGCTGCAATTGCTGCAACTATTAGAGTTCACCTGAAAAGAAATCAGGGAATCTAAAAAGAGAGAGTCTATTGAATGGCTTGGGTCCTCAAATCTTCATTATTTTGTGAAGTGGAGGTTTTCATTTCATTTACTGCCTGACTTAGCATCTCTTTCAGGCGAATGGATTTTTGGATCTCCATTTTAACTTCATCAAGAGCTTGTTTGAATTTTGGATCATTTTTCGACCATTGCGTAATGATCGTATGATTCCTTTTTATGATCAATGCAGCCTCGCGATAGCTTTTCCCTTCACTAATAAAGTGCAGAGCATTCTGTTTTTCGGCTGATAGTTCAGGGAAAAGGATCTGGAAACTATCTTTTCTTTTATGCAATGCCTGGATAATCATCACAGCACTTTGAATTTGCTCTTGGGTCAGAATATTCTCTTCTTTTGATTCTAATAGATTTATCATATCTATTCTCCTTATTTGAATTACCTAGATTTTACAAAGTTTTCGGATATCGGAGAACTCCTTTTGCGATTTATCGATATTTCCTAAAAAAAAATTGGGGAAAGGGGATATTTTTTTAGTTTTTTTAGGAAATCGTTCCGTTTGGGTGAAAATAGGCTATTTTATACCAAAAATTGGAACAAATCGGGTATATTTTAATAAAATTCTATCATTTCAGGATGTAAAAAGCTGATTCATCAGATTATCGATATTTGGAGAAATTTTTATCCATATATGATTGATTCCGTTTGTATTCGAAACGGAGATGAATGGCTTGGAGTTCCGCTATTGCGTTCCCGTTTAGGATCAATGGAGATATGGATTCCAATGACAAGGGAATCCATTTAACTTTTAGCTTAAAAAAAATATTTTTAGGAAAATATTACGAAGAAAAAAATTGGGATCGAACTCGATTTTCTTTGAACCAAGAATCGACTGCGACATTCACGAGTAGTAGAGGGTAGTTTTGGTGGGAAGGGGAGTGAGGATTGGAAGATGAAAAACTATGAGGGTATAGCTCCGCCCCATGAGCTACAGAAAGGGATTGTGATGGATTCACCTCTCACGAGAAATGATGAAAAATTCGAGAGCAAGAATTCGAAATATTGATACCTTAGAGTTGAAAAGATATGTTTAGTTTTGTTTAAACCAAACGCAGTTTCTAGTAGTGGGTTGCGGTACAATTCAAATTGATTATTAATGGAGCTCGAAAAATTTTCTTCTTTTCGCTAATCGAATCCTCGTTAGACTTTGTTTTGTCCTACCTGAAAGGTAATCTATCTAAATGAAAGAATCACTTAAAAAAGACATTCACTCTCCGTTATTATCCATTTTATTTCAATTTCGTAATGCTTCCAAGACCGAACGAGAAAAGGGAACTTATTTTGAAGAACTGATTCAAACCTATTTTAGAAATGAACCATATTATAAAGATTATTATTCCGATGTTTGGATGTATTCCGATTGGGCTAAGTTAGAAGGAAAGGATGCAAGAGATGTTGGGATCGACATTGTCGCAAAAACTCGAAGCACAGGAGAGATTCATGCTATTCAATGTAAGTTCTACGATCCAGATTATAAAATCCAAAAATCGGATATCGATAGCTTTTTTACAGCTTCTGGTCAAAAACCTTTTGTCAAACGAATCATAGTATCCACTACCAACCATTGGTCAGAACATGCAGAGAATGCACTTCTAAACCAAACTCCACCTGTCACCAAAATTGATCTCTACCATTTAGAGAACAGTGCCATCGATTGGTCGAAGTACCAAGCAAAAGAAAAGGTATGTTTTAAAGAATCTAAAAAACTTAGGGACCACCAAAAGGAAGCTCTCGTTTCTGTTGTGGGTGGTTTAAAAACCGCTGATCGTGGCAAACTCATCATGGCCTGCGGGACTGGAAAAACTTTTACCAGTTTAAAAATTGCGGAATCAGTTGCTGGCAGAGGCAAACGGGTGTTATTCCTTGTTCCGAGTCTTTCTTTGTTATCCCAATCACTTACCGAATGGACTCAAGAAAGTGAGATTCCACTCCACTCATTTGCCGTCTGTTCGGATTCGGAAGTTGGCAAAAAGAAGGACAAAAATGAAGATGTAGTTGAAACAATTGAACATGAATTACAGTATCCCGCCACAACGGATGCAAAACGCCTCAGCGAAGAATTTCAAAAGATACATGATGATTCACACATGAGTGTGGTGTTCTCCACCTACCACTCAATTGATGTTTTAAGTGAAGCTCAGAAAAAATACAAACTCGGTGAATTTGATTTAGTGATCTGTGATGAGGCGCATCGGACGACCGGTGCCACATTCGAAAGCCAAGAAGAAAGTCATTTTGTAAAAGTACATGATGATAAGTTTCTTAAGGCGACCAAACGATTGTATATGACTGCTACTCCTCGCATTTTTGGAGATATAGCGAAAGCCAGTGCGGAAAAAGACAATGTCACTCTTTGTTCGATGGATGATGAAACACTGTTTGGAAAGGAACTCTATGTGATCAACTTTTCCACGGCTGTGAGTCGTGAACTCTTAGTGGATTACAAAGTGATTGTCCTTGCGGTAGACGAAGACCATGTGAATGCCAGGTTACAAAAACTTTTGGCCGATGAAGACAAACAAATTAAAGTTGATGATGCAGCCAAAATCATTGGATGTTGGAAGGCTCTCAGCAAACAAGGCTCCAAGGAAAATTCTCTACGTGAGGAAGATTCTATGAAACGGGCCGTTGCGTTTTGTCAGGTGATCAACTACCAAGCAGGTGCCAAAACCCATAAGGTTAGTTCAAAGGTAATTGCCAATATGTTTGCCGAAGTAGTGCGCGCCTACCAAGAAAAAGAAGAAAATCCACACCCACTCCTTTGTGAAGCCGAACATGTGGATGGAGGAATGAATGCAGGAGAAAAGGAAGCTAAACTGCAATGGCTCAAATCAGAAACAGAAGAGAATGTCTGTCGAATTTTAAGTAATGTTAGGTGTTTGTCGGAAGGAGTGGATGTTCCAGCACTTGATGCTGTTTTATTTTTAACACCGCGCAATTCCCAAGTGGATGTTGTGCAGTCTGTGGGCCGTGTGATGCGAAATGCACCTGGCAAAAAACGAGGTTATGTAATTTTACCCGTGGTGATTCCTGCTGGCATTGAACCACATGAAGCCCTAAACGACAATAAAACCTATAAAGTGGTTTGGCAGGTATTACAGGCCCTTCGTTCTCATGACGACCGGTTTGATGCTATGGTCAACAAACTCGAAATTAATGGTCCTGATATCCATAAAATGGAAGTCATTGCCATCACCGATAAAATTGGAAAGAAAAAGGAAAAGAATGATGGTCGGGAAAAATTGGCACGCGGAGGTGATTCCTTAGGAAAGACACCAAACACCAAATATCCGAATTCAAAAGAGGCTGATCAACGTGGATTACAATTTGAAATTGGAACCATTGAGATGGCCATCTATGCCAAGGTGGTGCAAAAATGTGGGAACCGCCAACACTGGGAAGATTGGGCCAACGACATTGCCAAAATTGCAGGTACCCATATCTCTCGAATTAAGGCCATCATTGGGGAACCTAAAAACAAAAAAGAAATCGAAGCCTTCCATGACTTTGCGGAAGAACTGCGGGACGATCTAAACGATAGCATCACCGATGAGGAAGTTGTGGAGATGTTAGCCCAACACCTGATCACAAAACCAGTCTTTGATGCCCTGTTCCAAAATGAAGAGTTTACCAAACAAAATGCCGTCTCCAAGGCAATGGACAATATCCTTGGGATTTTGCAAGAACACCATTTAGAAAAGGAAAGGGACACCTTACAACGATTTTATGAATCAGTCAAAATGCGTGCCTCAGGCATTACTAATGCCGAAGGTCGCCAAAAAATCATCTTAGAACTTTATGATAAATTTTTTAGTAACGCCTTCCCGAAGTTATCCGAGCGCCTTGGCATTGTCTATACTCCTGTGGAGGCCGTAGATTTTATTCTCCATTCTGTGGCCGATGTTCTACAATCCGAGTTTGGTTTACAATTTGGGGATGATAGTGTGCAGGTGCTTGACCCCTTTACAGGCACGGGAACCTTTCTCACGCGCCTGATGCAATCGGGGCTTTTGACTAAAGAAGAACTTATCCGCAAATACAAAAACGGACTCCATGCCAATGAGATTGTCCTACTTGCCTACTATATTGCGTCCATCAATATCGAGTCTACCTATCACACGGTTACGGGAGAGCCATACACTCCGTTCGGAGGAATGCTTCTTACCGACACTTTCCAGCTTTTTGAAAAGGATGATATGATTAGTCATTTCCTCCCCGACAATAGCGAAAGGCGGATGAAACAAAAATCCCAAAACGTCCAAGTGATTGTTTGTAACCCACCTTATTCGGCAGGGCAGACCAGTGCCAATGACAACAACCAAAACGTAAAATATCCTGGTTTGGATTCCCGTATTGAAGCAACCTATGCGAAACATTCCAAAGCTTCTCTTCAAAAGAATTTATATGATTCCTATATCCGCGCGATTCGTTGGGCGAGTGATCGAATTGGAGACAGTGGGGTGATGGGATTTATCACGAACGCAAGTTTTATTGAAGCTAATGCGATGGATGGACTACGCAAATGTCTGCAGGAAGAGTTTAGCACTTTGTACATCTTTCATTTACGTGGCAACCAAAGGACATCCGGAGAACTCTCTCGGAAAGAAGGAGGGAAACTCTTTGGTTCAGGGAGTCGAGCACCCATCGCCATCACCATCTTTGTCAAAAATCCAAAAGCAAAGGAATCTGGCAAAATCTTCCTCCATGATATTGGAGATTACCTTACTCGCGAACAAAAGTTAGAGAAATTAAATGTATTTGGCAGTATCCAGGGAATCAGCTTCCAAGTGGGTTGGACAGAAATTATTCCTGACAAACATGATGATTGGATCGGGCAAAGGGATGATAATTTTGGGGAATTTATCTCGTTAGGTGATAAGAAAGACAAAATGAGAGAGGTATTGTTTGAGAATTACTCTTTGGGAATTTCGACAAACAGAGATGCATGGGTTTACAATTTTTCAAAAGATAATCTAACAAATAATATTAAGAAGAATATAAATTTTTATAATTTAGAATTGGACAGGTATCAAAAGCTAAATCTGTCTGGATCTGATAATAGGCAACAAGATATTTCAAATTTTGTGAATTTAGATTCAACGAAAATTAGTTGGACAGTAAATCTTAAAAACGAAATTTCAAAAGGAAAACAATTAAAATTTGAATCTACATCTCTAAGAACAGGATTGTATCGACCATTTACGAAAGAATATATTTATTTTAATCGATCTTTAATAGAAAGGGTGTTACAAATTCCAAAAATTTTTCCTGACAGTAAAAGTGAAAACATTGTTATTTGTGTCACTGGAATTGGCTCTACAAAAGAATTCTCTTCTTTGGTATCGAATACAATTCCCGATTTAGAACTGATTTCCAAATCCCAGTGTTTCCCCCTCTATATTTACGATACAGACGAATCCAATTCTATCGAAGAACCAAACGAAGATGGTCTTTTTGCCAAATCCAAATCTACTATGGACAATAAAGAACCCAAGCGTCGACATGCCATTACCGATGCGGGTCTGAATCATTTCCAAGAAGCCTATCCGAAAGAAACCATCACCAAAGAAGATATCTTTTACTATGTATATGGCCTTCTCCATTCACCGACTTATCGCGAAAAGTATGCGGATAACTTGAGTAAGGAACTGCCAAGGATTCCGCGTGTGAAAGACCCCAAGGACTTCTGGGCGTTTAGCAAAGCGGGGCGTTCTCTTGCCGAACTGCACATTGGGTATGAGAAGGTAACACCCCATCCTGTTAAACTTGTCACCACCAAAACCAAATTGTTACCCGAACACTATCATGTGACCCAAATGAAGGTCGCAAAAAACGGAAAGGAAAAAGACCTATCCATTGTGATCTACAATGAGTTTATCACCATCACAGACATTCCTATCGAAGCCTATGAGTACGTTGTGAACGGCAAACCAGCACTCGAATGGATTATCGAACGGTATTGTGTGAAGACAGATAAGGACAGTGGGATCGTGAATGATGCGAATCTATGGGGGATCGAAAAGGAAAACAATCCCAAGTATCCGTTGGAATTGTTTCAGAGAGTGATTACGGTGAGTTTGGAAACGATGAAGATTGTGAAGGGACTGCCGGAGTTGGAGGTGTAGGGAGGGTGGGTAAGGATTTACACAAAAAAACATTTGATGAAGGAACATATACTAAATTAAATATATTCAAGTCCCATTTAATCGAGTGGCTTCCAGTTTTCCTGAAAACTAGTCATATTAAAGAACTGAACATAATTGATGCATTTTCAGGTCCAGGGTTTGATTTATTAGGTAACAAAGGAAGTCCGTTAATCATAATGGATGTTATAAAGCTATACCTTCCCAATTTATCTGATAAACGAATCAATATTTTTCTGAATGAATTCAAAAAAAGAAAATATGAAAAGTTAAAAAATGAAATAAATATCTTATTGGATACTCATGAAGGATTGAGAAAGAATGTTTCGGTTAGAATCGAATCGAAAGATTTCAAAAGTTTTTTTGAATCTATAAAATCATTTCTCAATCAAAAAATACCGAACTTTTTGTTTCTGGATCAAAACGGAATTAAATTTATAACACAGGATGTTTTCAGATATCTTGTCAATTTAGAAAAAACAGATTTCCTGTTCTATATCTCCTCTAGCTATCTACGAAGATTCGGAAATAAACCAGAGTTCTCAAAATATATTAATATATCGCAAGAAGAATTAAGAAAAAGACCATTTCATGAAATTCATTTAGAAATCGTTGATTTTTTCCAGAATATGATTCCTGATTCTTTGGATGATTACTGGCTTTATCCATTCTCAATAAAAAAAGGAGGAAATGTCTATGGGCTAATATTTGGCTCCAGAAATATTCTTGCTGCTGATAAATTTTTATCCGTAGCATGGGGATCAAATCCCATAAATGGAACAGCAAACTTTGATATAGAACAGGATGAACAGAAAAGCAGAGAAAATTCCGAAATTCCACTTTTTCAATATTTGCACAAACAAACCAAAGTTCAAGCTTTTCAGAATTTAATTTCAGATCGAATTTTATCTGGTGAAATTAAAGATAATTTAATTCTTTATGTTGAGACACTTAGATCAGGACATTTACCTAAACATTCCAGGGAAGTTTTAATAAATCTGAAATATAAAGGAAAAATTATTTATGACGGGAATGCACCTGCTGTTAGCTATAAAGCCTGGAGAGATAAAAATATTAAAAATTGGAGAATCATTTAAAGTCAAGATTTCTAAATTTCCTGACATTATATATAAGGGACAATAAAATGAGCTCACAAAGTAAAATCGAATGGACTGACGCCACTTGGAATCCAACACGGGGTTGCACAAAAATCAGCGCAGGTTGCAAACATTGTTACGCAGAAACATTTTCGGAACGTTTCCGTGGTGTTCAAGGGCACCCTTTCGAATTTGGGTTTGATTTACGACTCGTTCCAGAGAAGTTATACGAACCAATCAAATGGCAAACTTCTAAAAAAATTTTTGTCAATTCGATGAGTGACCTATTTCATAAAGATATTCCCGATGATTTTATTTATAAAGTTTTCTCAATTATGAAAATTGCGGACTGGCATATCTATCAAGTATTAACCAAGCGACCAGAAAGAATGAAACTTCTATTCGATTCCAAATTAAAAGAGTTTTCAAAGCTAAAACATATTTGGATAGGAACAAGCGTGGAAAATGAAAAGCATGGTAAACCAAGAATTGAAATCTTAAGGAAAGCAAATGTTTCGGTGAGATTTTTATCCATTGAACCTCTTCTGGAAGACTTAGGAAAAGTCAATTTAGAAAAAATGGATTGGGTTATTGTTGGCGGTGAGAGTGGACCAAAAGCAAGACTTATGGAAAGCAGCTGGGTGGAATCAATACAAAAACAGTGCAAGAGTGAAAATGTACCCTTCTTTTTTAAACAATGGGGTGGAGTCCGCAAACACCTAACAGGTCGTGTTTTAAAAGGGCAGACTTTCAATGCGATGCCCAAATTTGAAATTGTCATTCCACCAAATCGAACTGGAATTTTGGATTTGTTGAAAGAAGCTAAGAAAGTATTGGTTTAGGCTAGTTATCAAGGATTAGCTTTTGCTAAGGAACATCACTGATATCTTAAATCCACGATATTAAACTCCTTCCAAGGCATCCCCAAAGCCCTCCATTAAAGGTGATCTAAAGGGGCTAGAAACCAGAAAGTGTTACCTATGTCTTGCTACAAAAGTGTTACCCATGTCCTGAGGCATACATTTTAGTCATTGCGTATAACGAACTAGGCGAACCGACGTAGGCTGACCCTGAGTCCCAGCGGGACGTTAGGGACTGGCACGTAGTTTGCGGATGCAAACGAGTGACAGAAAGGGAATTTGCCGTAGGCCGAGCGAGGGCGTGTCCCGAAGCGTAGCGGTAAGTCGCTGTTATCTGCAGTGCTTCTGGTTTTAGCGTTTAAGCCAAGAATCAAAATAAATTAGGTCTGATCTACCGATGTTTGTGTAATATAGATTTTCATATTTCATATTTTTTTCATTCATTAAACTAATGATTTCTTTATGATATTTTTTATCGAAGAGATTTGCTATTTCGAATGCCCAGTTTTTATAAATAGAGCTTCTCTGATCAGTTTTCATTAGCCTAACCAATAAGTCTAAATGACGATAGATATCATATTTTATCGTTCTTCCTTTCTTAGCAAATTTTAATATTATATGCTCTATGCTTAATGTTATGGCTGAGGTTCTTATGTTATGGCTTATGAAGCTTAGCCAGTTTTTATGAACTGGACTATTTGAGGCTTCGATTAAATTATTGAGTATTCGATAATATAGCATATAGGCAGATCCAATTCCAATTGGAAGAAAAGTTGATGTTATTGAAATAGTACCTGTTTCTAGAAATGCCATAGGCAAAGCGTTGTAATAATTCATTGTTGGGAAAGTTGAACAACACGATAATATTATAATTGGTGCGAATTTCCCGAAAGCTACAACATCGTTTCCTGTAAGTAAATCAGCTCCTAATTTGATGTTAGAAGTATACTCTTCGGTATTAGGTGAACCATGTGAATCAAATATTATAATTTTTGGTTTGTATTTATTTATTGCGAAAAATAAATCTGCTTTAGAGTTACAGATTGATATTTTTATCTCACTACTGATTGGATTCTTAATGAAATGTTCATAGCCGATCCGAAGTTCGTCATCTAACGATCCGAAAACTATCAGTGTATCTTTTATAATATCTTCTGAAATGGTAACACGCTGATGTAAATTGTGAACATAATTAGCTAAAATACTTGGGTGGGTTTTTTCTGGAATTCTTGTTATGTCAGATTGAAATGCAATCGGTACTTCATTAACTGTTAACCATTCTACCGGCAAATCACTTATTGCAATGAATTGAATTTCAAAGGTTTCAACTATTTTCTGCAATTTACTTAAATCGATGATTTTACTGATTTTCTTATTAAATATCGTAAGTAATTTATAGAAAATCTTCTGAAAATTTGGTGTTTGATTTTTAGGATCTAAATATGAAAGAATTTTATTAATTTCGTTTCCGATAATTGGCGCTCTATATATAGGCGAATTCCGAAATGAAGCGTGTAAGTAAGACGCAAAATCCAGAAAATCTAATTTTAATTTTGTTAAATTTGCTGAAAGAGAAATTATTCTTTGAGTTTGTTTGTCATTTATATCACCAGCAAAATCAGATTCAAAAAGATAATCACTCCGCTGCGATGATGAGTTCAACTTCCTTACTTTTGTAAATATTTCTTTATAGCTAGTATGATTCGATTTTAATCCTTTAAAGTCATTATAAGGTAAGCAAAAAATTAAAGGAGGGATGTTCTTTCTTTCGCTAGTTTGGCTTTCTAGCTGTAAAATTATATTTCTGGTAAGATGATTTAGAATATTTTCTTGTCTATCGGTATACTTTAATTCTAAAGTTTTGGTTGGATTTCCATCCCAAAAATTACCGTAGATTTGATTCTCAATAAGAAAGTTCAAAATTGATACAGAAAATTCATGGACTGAGAACTCTATATCAATTTCTTTATTCGGAGGGAGAAATTTGAAGTCGAAATTCTTAGATTTAAGAATTTCTATAATTGCTTTTAATAGAGAGGTAAATTCTTCGTAATTGTTAAATATGAGTTTATTGTCTATTCTATCTTTTAAATAAGCTGGAAAGTTATTTGAAAGACTTCCAACGATATAAGGCTCAACAATTTTGCTAAAATCAAGTTTGATTTCGTTTTGGCTTCCAATTATAAACACTTTTAACGAATGCTCGAAATTGTTTATAATTTCAGGGTCTATTTGATAATCATCATATAAAAAATTGATAATAATCGGATTAATCATATCATCATTTGTAACTTTGGTGAATAGTTCTGCATTTAAAAATTGATTTATATTTTTTGGCAATTTCGGAATTTCAATTAGACCCGTTTTGCGTACATCGATAGGAGAAATAAGGTAACTATTTCTTTCTAAAATTATGAAATATATGATTTTGTCGTTTAGTTTCATTTTAAGATTTTGGTAAGGAAGCATCGCAGATAACGAATTAGTGGAGACGACGTTTCCCGACCCTGAGTCCCAACGGGACGTTAGGGACTGGCACGGAGTTTGCGGATGCAAACGAGTGACAGAAGGGAAATGTGGCGCAGCCGAAGCGCAGCGTTTCCACGCTGTTATACGCAGTTTTAATATTTATAAGTAATAGATGCGAAAGTAGAACCGAAATATTCATTCTTAGCAGTATATTCAATATTTGATCTAATTAAAATCGTAGAAAAAGAATCACTAGTAATGATTTGACTTCTATTTTGAACAACTTTTGCAGATTGATCGGTAAAACCTAAAGATAATAGGATGGAGTCAGTGAATTCGTAACCAATTATAAGTTTTGTTTCCGTAGCATAGTATTTAGTGAATGGATTGTCTTTAATTTGGGCAAATTCAAAATTTCTAGCTGAAGTAACAATTGAGTGGTTAATATCGGTAAATCCATTTAGAATAGAATATCTGTAACCTGCTGAAATATAGAAGCCATAGAATCTTGTAGATTCAAGTAACACTCCTGCCGTTAATCCATTAAAATTTTGGGAAAAATTGTAGTTGTAAAATGCAAATCTACCGTCGCTTAAATCACTTTGTAGTCTCTGTATTCCAAGGTTAAAAATGATTCTATTTTCAATTAGATGATAATTCAACAATAAGTTCTGTTCTGATCTATAATACGTACCAAGATTTCCTTTGCTAATTTGATCTGTATAAGGATTTATTCTATCAAAAGAGGAATTGGTCTTTTTATACTCAAAAAAGTTTCCTTCAATACTAAACTTAGAATCAGCTATAAATCTAACAAATCCGAACGTGTTATATTGGATAGAAGGTATTTCATATGCAAATGATATCGGAAAAAAGCTGTTATACATATTGAATTCATTCGGTGCAGCATATCCGTTATTTCTTCTGATGTAAACGTGGTTTGCTTTTCTTTCTTTGATATTATTTTCAACTTCTTCCGCATTAATACTGAGGCTTGAGATTGCTAATATAATTAGAGTTAATATTTTTCTTTTTTTCATAAGTTTTATTAAAATTGCGTATAACGAACTAGACTTACCGAAGTTGTCCGACCCTGAGTCCCTGGAGGGGACGTTAGGGACTGGCATGTAGCTTGCGTAAGCAAGGCGAATGCCAGGAGGACAATTTGGCGTAGCCCGAGCGAGGGCTTGTCCCGAAGCGTAGCGGTAAGTTGCTGTTATGCGACGTGGTTATTTTTTAAGCAACCTTTTTGTAAAAACTGCATTTGTAAATTCGATTAGTTCAAACTCATTAAGTGTGGGGAAAATATTCTTCAATTCTTTTAAAAATTCACTTTCATCAACTCTCATATAATCTAATAAAATTCTTAATCCAAAAAGGCTTTCGATTTTTTCTTTTCTACTTCGTGTAATGTAGGCAATGTAAACGAAAACTGAAAAATTTGCTAAAAATAGAAGAATTTTTAGATCTTCTTTATTTATATTTAGAAATTTTAAAATATTGCTTTTAGTAAATATATTATAAAAAGAAAAATAGTCGGGTTTAATAATAAGAGCAGTAAGAAATGCAAATATAAAGATCCAAAAAGTAATATTAATAAATGATATCCTTGAATTGAATAAAACTAATTCGTCCTCTGTTCCTAATTGTATGTGATTAAGGAATTTTGTAATAAATGATTTTTTATCATTCGATTCAATCATAGTGTAGTCCTAAATATATTCATTGAGTAAATGGTTTTTAAAAAATTAAATTAATTAGTTATTCTTAATTCTTAGTTTATGGAATTGAAATAATTGGTAACCATGTCGCATAACTGAATGTATTAGATTTTCGATTATTCGCTGAATAAAATCAATTTAAGTTAAATTTTCAAATACCATCTATTTTGACGCAACATGCTTCTCGTATTGAATCTTGTTTTATCTACTCGAAATGTTAAGTGGTGAATCAAATAAAAATCTACTCCAAATATAACAGAGAGCAAAAAGATTCCAAGCTATTTTCTTTTTGCCCAAACTTGTTCTGCAGCTCGCCTCATTTCTTCAACACGTTGTCTTTCAAGGAATGGATTTTTTGTATCTGAATTTACTTCTCGTCTCCATTTCGGAATTGTATGAACGATTCCTTTCTTCCTTCTAACTTTCACTTTGTCTATTGGATTACGAATAGGGGCAGCAATCTTCACAATTTCATTTTGCCAATGATTGACCTGATTCTTTAATTCGAAAATATTCAACTTCTCGTAAATCTTTTTCATAGAAGCTTTTATCGTTTTCGAAATATCTTTTCTAGCCAGTATCCTTCGGTATGGTGATTTTGCTTCGTCATACCTTCGTATTGCTTTAGAACCAATCCTATGTTTCTCCTTTAGAATCATTACTGGTAAAAAGTAATTATTGTAAGTATTTAAATCTTGGTAAAGAGATCTGATAATATCTGCTTGGCTTTGATTTTCAATACGCAAATATCCAGTATTCCTTCTCACAACACTGTAATTCTTCTGTTCAATATGTGGGTTATCATTCTTTTTATATGGTCTTCCACGAGTGAATTGGATGTCGTTTCTTTCTGCATACGTTAAGATTGTTTGATTAATAAATTCTGCACCGTTATCGGAAAGGATTCCCAAAAGTGGGAAGGGTAATATTTTTTTCAGTTTTATTAATGCTTTTAGCATCTGGAATTGAGTTTTATCTTTCACCAGTATACAAACTGTCCATCCCGTACAAACATCTGTTGCTGCAAGCGTTGAATAAAATCCTCCAAATACATTTCCACCATTATGGGCTACTAGATCGATTTGAACAAAGCCAGGTAGAGAACTTTTCCATTCACCGAACGTTTTGATTGGGATCCGATCAATTAGGTATTTAGGTTGCTTCGTTGTAGAAGTGCCTTTGCGACCAAGTTTTTTCCTGGCAAGTTTCAATAACCGATCTACAGTGGCAGAGCTGATTGAGAGAAGTTTTTCTTTGGTTGTTTTATCAATTTTAAATACTTTGAACTGTTCAAGTTTGGATAAAACGTCTGGCAATGCCATCACGAGTCTTTTCCCACAAATTCTATCCAGGATCTCCCAGATCTTCTCTAAATAGAATCTGACGTCATCATCATAGTTAGATAGACGCTTCTTTCTCGGTCTCAGTTTGATGAGATTGTCTTTTTTCTTTCTAAGAACGGTTCTGGCATAGGATCGATTGAATCCAGTAGCTTCGACGAACTGGTCGAGTATGAGACTTTTTTCTTTTTTCGAAGCCCAAAAGTACTTCTCTTTGAAGACTTGAACCAACATAGAACGCACCATCTTCGATTGTTTCATGGACATCACCTGCACATGAGTGAATCGTTTCCTTATCTAATTTGGAGTAGATTTTAAGATGATGCAACGACTAGTGTTTCGAGTAGATTATTACGTGATGCAGTGAGCTTCTTCCGATAATATAGATTATGTCGCTTAACAGGTGTTATCGCTTTGACTGTACTTTTAATGAAATGGGAGTTGGTAATATCTGAGATCGCTCAAAAAAGCTACACTTTTACCCGTCAATTCTATAAAACTGCTCCAGTAGATCAACAATTTACGACCCTTCGAATTCTAAAATTAGTAAAGATGGGGCAGTAGACATAGCTTCGCCCCCTCAGTCCCATTATCAAAACAAAACAGTTGTTCAATTAAATTCAAAATGCATCAACTGTAATTTAAAATATACAGTAAATCTTATATAAAAAGATGAATAAGGGAAGGAGGACGAAGATTCTTAAATTTTGATTGGCCCAAATTAATAGATTTCAATCTGACCAGAAATTATTTCAAAATTTCGTAAAAAAAATTAAATTGTTAACAGCGATTAAATACTCGCTAATTTATTTGTAGAAAATCCGATCAATTTGCCACCAAACATACAATTTTTAAAACAAATTCAATTTTATAGGAACAGGGATTTTTCTTACATTTTTTCCAATATGGGAGTTTACAATGGTTAGCTTGATCTTCGATTAAATCAATTATTTTGGCAATCTGGGGAAAGGTAATGAAGAGGGCTCTTAAGCTGCCCTCGCCCCCCTCTTCGCTTCCTTCTTCAAATACTCCACCGCTTCCATTGCAAGATATCCCGCTTTGATGATCGCACGTGGATTATTTTCCAGGATACTCACCCAAGACCCAATATACTCTCGATGTTGCAATTCTCCACTAAACCCAAATTCACCGGCAAAGATAGCCGAGCATAGTTCAGCAACCAATTCTTCGAATGCATAACTACGATTGCCTCTAGAGAAATCTCGATTCAATCTATGAAAGGCTCCAGTCCAATGTCCTAACTCATGTAAGTAGGTAGACCAATAGTCGATTTCACTTCGGAAATACTTTTTTTTAGGCATACGAATCGTATCCAAAGGGATCAAGTAAGATGCTTGGTCCCCAACTGATTCTATCCAATTGTGTTTGATCGATTGCACAAACTGTTCAACGTTACCTGGCGCATTCGGAATTGTCATCCTCACAAACAAATCATAGTCACTTTTAGGAACATTCACTTGAGAAATGTTCAGAACTGGATACGCTTTATGAACTGAATAGGATTTATACTCGATTTCTGTTTCTTCTTGCTCTTCCTCGCTATCCGAAATGACACTCTTCTTTTTAGAAAAGATCGGAATCCGAACTCGGCATGGATACAAAACCTCTGTCCTTGGAGATTCTCCCCCTTTTATGGTATAACCAAGTCCTTTCCATTGTTTCTCTATGGCCCAAACCGGATAGAGATACCCAAATTTCTCCAAGCTGTCTGTAAGCCAAAGGGAATTCAGCAATCCATAGGTTTTATATGTTTTTGCATTCCATGGAAACCCAAAACTTTGCCATGGTTTGACCCACTGTCCAAGACTACCGGACTTTAAGGCCTCCATCACATCGTATGTAATCTTTTTTATGATTTTTTTTGCATCTTTCTCTTTCATAACTATGGATGTAACCTAGACCCCAAGAGTGTCACAATTCTCGAAAAATGTTCTGCTAATTGTGTCGTTTCAGGAAAAGTAAACCATAAAGACTACCTAGGACAAATGGGAGCTATGAATGTACCAAATCGATGGAAGGGATTCGGAAGAATTAGTCCCGAATAGGAAAGTGGGATCCGTTTCAAACTAATTCAGCGATTAGATTCAAGCGAAAAAGAAATTGTAGATGAGAGTCTAATCCTCCAAAAAAATATTAGAATCGTAATACCATAATTGTGACGCAAGGCGTAATCCCTCCAAAGACCCCTAACCTGCGGTAGATGGTTACACTACCCATTTTCATTTCCATTAGTTATGCTTTTACCGGCGATTCTCAGAAGATTGATCTCAGCAATTCTTACATTCCATTACAGTTTTCCCTTCCAAACACAAACAAAACAAATCATAAACCATCTCTATAACAATTGACAGATATCTATTTCTCTTAAATTGGTTATAATTTTTTTCATTTTGTCTCAAGGAATTCTATGAGACGCTTTCATTTCTTTATGTTCATATACTTTATTATAAAATTTTAGACGAATCCTTTATCTTGTAGCGATATTCATGCTTTCTATATTCAAAAACACTTAAATAAAAAAATAAATTGCACAATCAAACATAGTTTTCATTTTGCATTTATATTTTTAGTAAAATGTTAGAAGTAAAAACAAATATAACTCACAACGTCAAAAGAGATTCGATCAAAACAGGTTTCGAAAGGATATTATTTGAAAGAGATCATGATGGGAACCTATGGATTGGTTCTTGGAATCAGAGTCCAATTCTTTATAAAATCAATGAGACTCAAATCACAAGATTCGAATTTCCCATTGGTACTTACTTAGCAAGCGACAATCCATTTGATTCTAATCCAAACAATGTATTGTTTGGATCTTCGAATTCGGTTTTATTCTTCAAAGACAATACATTCTTGAGTCTTCCTTCTCCGAAGTTAGCGAACCCTTCGCCATACCAGATTTTGAATCTTGGCAACTATATTTACGTTATTTTTGCCAATACAAGCGGGAGAAAACAAATCCATAGATGGAATGGCACAAATTGGGAAATCTTGAATTGTGATTTAGAATTTCAAAATCTCCAAAATCTAAAACAAATCGGTAATGATAAAATATTAGTGACGGAAGGGAATTCAGAAATTGCGTACATCTTAGATCAAGACGGAAAGTTGATTTCTGAATTTGCACCGAGTGGTGCACCAATGAAAGTCAAAGTGAATTCGAAAAAAATATTTTTGTTCTCTGATTCAAAGTTGGAGGTGAGAAATAGCGATGGAAAACTAGAGAGTCTCCTTGATTTGTACGATGAGACAATGAAATCCTATTTTGGCTCATACTTGGAATTTATCGATGTCTTCATTCAAAACGAATCAAATCTAGTTTTGTTATTAAAAGAAAGAAACAAAAAACCAGCAAAAAAGCATCTGTTAAACTTTAACTTGGATACGTTCACTCTCACTCCACATGCTTTATCTGAGAAATTGACTCCAGATTTAAATTTACTTCAGTTTGAGATTGATCCTTCGGGAGAGTATTGGTTCAAAATTTTTGGGAACCATTACTCAGAATCTTTTATCACATTGAACGCGGAACTTACCAAATGAAACAGCCTACTCAACTCAATTTACAAAAGTCTGATCTTTACTCAGGAAATTTAAAGGAAATTATCATAGATCGGATGTTAGTCTTCCAATCGCTTAGAGATAAATTTCAGATGGCATTTGATAAAATCAAAAACAAACTAGACCAAAAGTTTTTGAAAGAATTTGAATCCATGTATGGTTTCCGACCCGGAAAAGAAATTCTGGAATGGGAAAATGTAAAAAATGCCTACAAATCAATCATGTATGAAGTAGCCGATGTTTGGAATATGATTGACCATCACTCTGCTGAGGAAGAGGAAATGGAGGAGGATGAAGATGGTGGTTTTGAATATGCTATTTCTTCGGTAGCAAGACTAACAAAAATTAAGGATCCGGAAGAAATACTCTCTTGGTTAGTTGGAACTTACAGCGGACTTATGTTTTTATTCAACGGTTCCTATGCTTTTGCTTCGGATGGAGGTGGAGACACTTGTTGGATCAATCTTTTACCGAATGAAAATGAATCGATAGAGGTAAATTATTATAACCATGAAATTGGCGAATTAGAAAACCTTCCCTATTTTTCCATCTCGCATTTCATAGTGGAAAACTGGAATCATGAATCAAATGAAAGTTATGACGATGATGAGGAGGAAGAAGAATTTGAAGAAGAAGATGCAGTTCCAAAATTAAAAGAAGCCATTCTACCTTCGCAAATCAAAGACAGTACAATTAAGGCTTTTGAAAAAGAAGCTACAAAATTATACGAAAAGAAACCGATCTATCACAATTCACTGGATATGTTTGAAAGATCGGCTTGGTTACTTGGCCATAGTTATGGAGATCCAACCTATGCATTTACAGAAAAACTTGCCAATGCTCCTTCTTATGCGCTGTGGGAAGAGGAAAAAGAGGACATCAAAAAGTACCCAAATTTAGCTGCGTATTGGATCCTTCACCACTTTTATTTAAAAAATGATGATGCTTGCAGAGAAACCATCAAACTTGCAAACAAATCAAAAGGAAAAATAATTCCCAAAATTTCCGAACACGTAATTGCCTATTTGGATGGAAAATCCAAATCATTATTCAATCTACCTTCCGATAAGCTAGAAAAAATACGATCCCTTACCTTTAGCAATGCTGACCCAAAACAAATTGAACCAAAAAATATCAAACTATACAATGATAGTTTAGGTCTCTCCAATCTTAACACTATCTCCAAGAAAGACCTGGAAGCGAGGATAAAAACTGAGGAAAATCTTTTCAAAATCATCGAAGAATACCCGGATGATGTGAATGCGCATGACATTCTTCTAAAAGAAATTTCGAAAAAAGATCCGAATCTAAAAAAACTGATCGAAGACTACTTTCGAGAACGAATAGGTAGTGCTTATAATACTTGGCCATACAATCCGGAAAAGTTAGACAAACGACTATCGATTGCGATCAACGCTGCCTTTCGACAAGGTTTGAAATACGACGCTGAGAATAAAAAAGCATTTTGTGGGATTACAAAAACAGTCGGGATGTTAGACGACGACCTGGCAATGGTTTCTTTTAGAGAAGCAGTTCGTCAACTCAAACAAGATGATCCAAGATTAGAATATGTCGTAGAAGCATTAATCAACAGTGAACAAGGGGAAGCTAATTCCATATTAGCGGAGGCTGCTTGGCGAACATTTGAGACATTAGACAATGTAAAAGAAATTCGAGAAAAAGTGCAAAAAGAAGGTCCGACCTTGAACAATATGTTCACAGTCTATACCCACTTAAACGAAGCTTTACAAGAACGAATTTTAATAATGGATGAAGTGTCAATCCAGCTGATCCAAAAACTCTTCACTTATAAAGACCATCTTGGTTATTTTGGAATCAGTGCTGGAAATGCATTTTCGGTATGTGCCCATTTAGATCTAAAAGAACATATTGAATTGATTGCCAGAGTTGTTAGAAATAGTTTCCAAATCAAAGGTGGAGACAGGAACTCTTATCTTGAATTGAGGCAAATTATCAACATTTCGGAAGCTACCTTAGCATGGGCCAAAATGGAACCAGAGAAGGCAAAACAAGAGTTAAACGAATTTTTTGTAAAACTGGAAGACTCTCATTATCCCGGTATAGCCATAGATCTAAGAGCCTGTTATGTAGCAGGATTATTACTTTTGGAACCAGATAACAATGATTATCTGTCTTTTGCAGAACGTATCCTTGGAAATAAGGGTGACCAAGTCAGAGTTTATGGAATCATTCGATGGATCAGAAAACAAAAAGTACAAAGATTCAAGGATCATCTTTGGTATCATATTTATGCTGACCCAGACCCGATGGTTGATTATTCTTGGAGTTACATCGAAGTGGAAGCTAGACGTGCTTGGATTGTACTCACTGGGGAAGATGCTCCAGAATTTAATACGTCTGATAAGTATGCAAACTCACTTTCAAAAAATAATTCTCTGTTACCAGAAGCAATCCTTCATCCAGAAAAGTATAGCATCCAACATGTATTCCAAAGAATTCGAGAAACCAAATACAAACATGAAGATGTAATCCGATACGGAGGACCATGGCTTGTAGAATCCTTACGGTATTCTTTGGACGAATATAAATACTCAGGATCTTATGATAGATGGGAAGCTATCAAAGCTTTGTTTTTCCAAGGTCCTGGAGTTTACCCCTACTTTCTGGAAATTTTGCAATTCCCTTATGCTGCACCTTCATGGAAAGCCCATCTATTACAATTTATGCGAGTGATGGAACCTGAATCTTTAAAATGGAAGAAGGTTCTCACAATGGAAGGAAGCGAAATCAAACAACTACTAGAACAACCTACTCCCAATTGGTATGTTTGGACTGATTTACTCGCGGCAAGATTGTACTTGTTAGATTGTGAATCCTCTTTTGACACGATCTCACAAGTGATCAGCAGACGTCTTGAAATCACAAATCACGATTCCTACTATTCTAGTATTTATGAAGAGTCACTTGGGCTTAGATTACCCTTACTCTGGAGAAGGTTTGGCAAAAAAGGAGATGATTCTATCGAATCTCACTGGAAAAAAGCAAAAAAAGGATCTGAAACTTATGCATTATTAGAAATGGCTGCTAGACGAAAATTAGAGGATCAAATCCCCGAAATGATTGCGATCAAAGAACCGGGGATTTTACTCACATTTTATCCCGAACAAAGGGAATACGGTTGGCACACATGGATCCACTTGGCAAAAGAAACCATACGATTTGGAACCAATGAGTTTCACTTGCAATCTGTCCTGCCTGATTCGAAAACGGAATCAAGTATGCCAGCGACAGAAACAAATTTGAAAACGGTTTGGGAAATGGCACATATTCTAGGTTATACAATATCCAAGAAAAAACCGAAAGGGAAAAAATAGCGATTTGATTGGGATGCATTGTAACCATTTACCGTTTCATTGGCAGTTTGATGTTGCCATAACAATGGGATGGTTACGATCACTTACTCTTTGCAATCGATTTCGCATACTCACTCGGTGACATCTTCTTCAATGACTTAAAAGCAACATTGAAGTTTGCTTTTGAATTGAATCCAACTTGGTAGGCAAGAGATAACAAATTGACTTTTGGGTTTTCTTCGATGAGCTTACAAACTTCAGCAATTCGGTATTCATTCACCAAGCGATTGAAGTTCATTCCCAAATACGCATTGATGTATTCACTGAGTTGGTAATCTTTGATCCCCAATCGTTCGGAAAGATTCGATAAATTGATTGTTTCTTCTCGGTAAACGAATTCTTGTTTTAGCAAATGATCAAGGTCTTGTTGTAATTTTTCCAAATTGAGATTTAGGATTCGGGATGTACGATAGGATTGCCGAAGGCCTGGTAAAATATCTTTAAACAACTGATGATTGATTTCTGTTCCAATAAATGCAATGACAGCCATGAGTGTGGCAAGTCCAGCCGTAAAATAAATCCCTGAGTTCCAACGAAAGACTGTGCTTACGAGAATGAAACTAGCAAATGTGATATTGCCTTTTAAGATCATTCCCAATACTCGAACACCTAGTTTGGCTTCCTCATTTGGATTTCGATACAAAATATTTCGATATTGGTAAATCATCCAAACAAAACTAATCACCCAATACAAACAACCAAGTAAGGCTAAATATTCCGGAATGGAGAACGGAAGCCCCGTAAAACTTTCATTCATGGATTGTTCTAAGACTTGAGGATAGAAGATTTGTAATCCAATCAGGAGAATCATCACTAGGAAGGTTGGATACAATCGTTGGAGTCTACCAATCGAAACGGGCTCTGTACTCAAAAACTGTTCAATGGTATACTGCATACTGCCTGGGATCAAATAGATGATGGGCACATAACCATGGTTCAAGAGGGAGAATTCGAATTCAAACCCTGCGAACAATCGGTAAGCATAAATGATGAGTGTCCCACCAGAAAAAGCGGCGATCATGGCAAAGGGAAATCCTTTGGACCCTTTCTCTTTCACGAGGATTCCGATTCCTAAAACAAAATGATACCAAGCACCAAATTGAAGCCAAGACCCCAAAAATTCAGACATACGACAAAAGTCGGACAATATGCACGGTTTCGTCAACTGTTTGGATTGGCTAGTGTACGAATCAAACGTACAAAATCATGATTTTAGACCTCATTTTTCGTCTAGGATTGCCATTTTAGACGCTAAACATCCCTCTTTATGTTATTTTTAAGGCAATTCAGAGGCGAATTATGAAAAAGCAAAAAAACTACCTCTCTCTCCTCCTCATCGTAGGGAACTTCCTACTGGTATCGTGTGGGGGGAATGGAAATCAAAACGGAAACAAAACGAGTGCCATCTTGTCGGTGTTAAATGGCCAGGCGCAAAACACAGAAGTGACACCTGAAATGTTAAAACAGAGTAATGCCGCAACCACAAGAGACATCCAAACGGCATTCCAAAATGAAAACGATGGAAGTTTTACTTTTAACGACAACATATCGTTTTTAAGTAATGACGGAGTCAAAATCACGGGGAACTTGTTCATACCAAAATCAGGCACAGGTCCATACCCTGCGATTATTTTTGTCAATAGCTGGGCACTCAATGAATACGAATACATTGTTCCTGCAGCCAAACTCGCAAAAAAAGGATATGTTGTTTTTAGTTACAACACACGAGGGTTTGGAACATCGGGTGGACTCATCAATGTGGCTGGTCCAAAAGATATGGAAGACCTTTCCAAAGGAATCGATTTTCTTTTAGCGAATGCCCCTGTCAATCCGTCAAACATCGGTATTGCGGGGATTTCGTATGGAGCTGGGATTTCTTTACTCGGACTCAGCAAAGAGCCACGAATCAAAACCGCTGTGGCCATGAGTGGTTGGGGGAGTTTACCTGATTCCCTTTATGGCAACCAATCACCAAGACTTGTTTGGGGACTTCTCCTTGTGACAGCAGGGTATATCACAGGAAGGATGGATCCCATCATTGCTGAGAATTTTCAAAAACTATTGGATACAAGAGATGTATCCACTGTTCTATCATGGGCAAAAGAAAGATCACCTAACAATTTTGTGGCGGAATTAAATGCATCTGGCAAACCAGTTTATATTTCCAATAACTCACAAGATAATTTATTCCAACCAAACCAAATCCTTCCTTACTTCGAACAACTCACTGTTCCTAAAAAATTGGATCTCAATAATGGAATCCATGCAACCGCAGAGATTGGAGGGATTTTAGGAATCAACAACTATGTTTGGACGAATGCTTATGACTGGTTTGATTATTGGTTAAAAGGAATCCAAAATGGAATTATGACAAAACCAAAAGTCACGTTTCAAAAACGTTTTTCGAGTGATCGTGTCAGTTATTCCGCTTGGCCAAATCCATCGAAGATCGAAAAGACCTACCACTTGCGACCAATGGGATTCTTTAGCCCAGGCAAAATCACAACAACAGCGAACACAAGTAATGGGAACGATACGATTCTCTCGGGAGGAACCAGTGCCACAACAGGCGTTCCCCTTTTATCGGAGATTCTGGACGGCGCCGTATCCGTTCCTGTCAAAACAAATGTGAATTTAATCGATCGAACCAACGCAATGGTCTATCTTTCTGACAGTCTCTCATCACCACTCAAACTTCGAGGGAGAACCTTTTACAAAGGTCGTATCAATAGTTCTGATTACGCGCCACATGTTATGGTATATCTCTATGAAGTAGACTTTTGGGGAACAGGAAAATTGATTAGCCATGGAACTGCAACACTCTTCAACGTGAAAGGAAAAGACGTAGATTTAAATGTAGACCTCCAAGCAGTCGCACATGACTTCCCTGCTGGATCTCGCATTGGTTTGGCCATCGATAACATTGACCCAATGTATGCGGTACCAAAACCAGTTTCACTCTACACGACTACGTTTAAACACAGCACATCGAATGCATCCACACTTAAATTTGAAAGTGAGTGAACAACATATCACTTAGTATTTGCTAGGTGAACATTTGGGAGAGACCTTCTCTCCCATTTTTCGAATTGATTTCGATACACGAGCGCCCCGGATAGCAGCGGAAATCCTTTGCCTTAGGCAAAGATTGGAGCGTATAGCCGGAAATGGCGCCCTAATTTTTTCTTTTTCAAAACGAAACAACAGATAATGATTGCCTTCCCACTTCTACGAGGTGAAACTATGTTTGATTTTTTGAATCAAGGGATTTTTTTTGCCAATACATTATTTTGCAGGGCTTCATCTGCACGAAATCACTTCGGAATTAACAAAACAAATCAAAAAGGAACAAATTGAGAATCACTTCGCATGCCACTCGTGGTTGTGCCGAATACCAATTTAATTCCATGGCTCAAACTCAACATACCGAAGTACAATGACTCACAACTTTCCATCAACATTGAATTTACATTTTTAGAAAAAGCGATTTTAAAAATGATTTTTACTTCCTTACAAATCCCTGCATGGGCGGAAAGTGTGGAATTTTATGATTACAATTCCTTCAAGAAGGATTGTTTTCGTTACCTCTATGAAAACCAAACGTCCTTATTCCAAAATCATCCAGAAATCAAAACATACATATCCGAATTACCAAAGTTATACTATTTATCCGACCTTTTGACAAAGTATTTCAAAGATTATGAATTGAATCGGTCTGAATGGATCCACCAATGGCTCGGGAATGAAAAGAGTAACATTCCAAACCAACTCACAAGTGATCCATACTGGGATTTAGAAAAAGAAATTTACCTCGGAACAAATGATGGTGGCAAAAAAAACTTATACTACTACTTAAACAAAGGGAAAGACTTATCCCTCCAAGGCAATTTACATTTTTTTTGTTTGTCCAATTTGTCTGGGACTTATATAAATTTTTTGAAAACTGTTTCTAAGAATCCAAATGCAAATTTAAACATCTATATCTACCAATTTCATAATGGCAAAGTCATTGGACAAAATCCAGAGAAAACCAAGAACTATTTATCCAAATTTGCAAAACCACAATCCTATCTAGCCAAAGAATTTTCGAATCTTACCAAACAAAAAGAAACTTCCAAATATGCAAGTGGTGGCATGTTAGCAAAACTAAAATCCATTCTGTTAGAAGAACAAGTAAAAGAAGAAAATTACTTAAACGATCAAACTGTGAGAGTATGGAATGCACCTTCCGAATACCGCGAGATGGAATCCATCGCCCATGACATCCTTCATAAAATTAGCACAAGCAAAGGGAACTTAAGTTTATTGGACTTTGCGATCCTTGTTCCGAATACAAATGACTACAAAGCAGCGATTGAATGGGTATTCCATGGAGGGATTTATACCACACAAAGGATTGATGAGACCCCTACTCTCCAAAGGTTGAATTATTCTCTATCTGATTTAGTAGCAAAAGAAACTTCTTTGTTATACAAAGTATTTGAAATTCTTTTCCAATCGTTTTTGAACAAGCGAATTCAAAAAGATGAATTGATCCATCTGTTACAAAATCCCCTCATCACTGGCAAAAACAAAATTGACTCCATTGACCAAACCCATTCTGTCATTCAGTTACTCGATTCACTCGGTTCCCTCTATGATGAAAACAAAGAAGAGAACCCGTATACAATTTCCTTTGGAGTGAAACGCGCAGTCCTATCTGTCATGAGTGATGAAGCTACCACTTGGAGTCACATGGGAGTGATCACAGATCCATTGGCAAAAGAAGATTCGGTTCTTTACTTGAATTTGATTTGGGAAGAAATCAAATCGTTACAATCATTTTTTGAATCGGAATTTTTACAGTTACCAATCAATGAAAGATTCAAAGCTTTTCAAACCAAATGGAACCAATTCTTAAAGTTTAGTGAAGAAACAGAAAACGAAAGGATCTATCTCACAGAGTGGTTAGGAAACATTGCGAAATGGTGTGACACTGAGTGGAACCATGTTACTGACTTTTTACAATTCCTTCAATTACAAACGGAGGAAATCTTTTCGAACATTCCCACACAAAAAGGAAATTACCTCACGGAAGGGATTACGATTTCTCTATTGCAACCCATGCGACCCATTCCCTTTTCGCATATCTATATCGTTGGATTGGGTGAAGGAAAATTTCCAGGTTCCAAAGATGTATCTAGGTTTAACTTAAGAAAAAATGATTCTAAACCTTGGGATTTGAATCGAATTGAAATCCAAGAATCCTTATTATGGGAAACCATTTTATCGGCTGAGGATAGTATCACATTTTCCTATGTTGGGAAAAACACATTAGAAGATAAGGAATTTGAGCCTTGTTCTAGTTTGTTTGAGGTGATGCATTCTCTTGGGATCGAAAGAGCGACTGAAATCCCCCTAACACCCTATAGTCGCTTTTATGATCGGGAAATTTTACATTCTTATGATTATTCTAGGAATTTAAAACAATACAGAAGTTTAAATACTGATTTGCCAAAACCAGATTTTACTTCCTTAGAAGATTTACCTTTGCCCCATTCAGAATGGAAATTCAAAAAACAAATCTCCATTGCATCCATTGCTTCTGCGTTTAAAAATCCCATTCTCCCTTACATCAAAGAAAACTTAGGGTTTATGGAAGATGAAGAAGAAACTTCTTTGGAAGAACCATTTTATTTCAATGCACTGGAAACCTTCTTATTCAAATCAAAATTTCTACCATTGTTTACGGAATCATTGGCAAAAGAGGAAACTTGGCCTTGGGACAAAGATACAATCAAACAAAAGATAAACGAGTTCAGTGCCATCGCAGAGAACAAGGCAGAATTTCCTTATGGGGCTTTCCATTTGGTCACAACAGAAACCTTATTAGAAGAACTCACTGAAATTGCAGAAGTGTACAAAACATTAAAGGGAGAGCTCTTCTCGAATTCCAATGGAATACAATATTTGAGTTCCCTCTCAGTGGGGGATACGGGACTACGAACTGGTTTTCAATTGCCAACATTTGTTTTGGATGAAACCCAATTCATCACTGGTGAGTGGGAGAATTTGATTGCGATTGGTGATACATACTACTGGTTTTATCCAAAAAGTTTCCATGGAAAACCAGAAAAAGCAAATGAATATTTAAAAGATTATTTTGGTAAGATGATCTATCTTTTCTTAAGTGCATGTCTATTCCAAACGATTGGAAAAAAATTAGTCATCATACCTATCTTATCGAAACAGAAGGAAGGGAATGAAATCCTTCACTTCGACAGTTTAACAGAAAAAGAATCGGCAGAATACATTCGAAACGTTGTCACTCTTGTCAATGAATCACCACCTATGTATGTACCAAATCCTGGTCTCAATCTATTTTTTGCCGAAATGGGAATGGAGCACTCTCTAGATGATGGTCACAAATTAGAATCTGCCTGGAAGGAATATTTGGAAGAAGAGTCAGATCAAATGATAGAATTCGAATCGAAACATATGAAATTATCTCCATATGTGAAGGATTTACTACATCAATTTTCATTTCAGAAGGTCTATCCCCTACTTTTGCCACTTCTGAAAAAAGGATTTTGAAAATGGACCATCCTTTAGTCAACCATCCCAATTTTATCGAAGCTTCCGCTGGAACCGGGAAAACACATCTAATCATGCAAATGTTAGGTGATGTGATGACCCATGATGTAACAAATCATACCAAAGAGAATCGACTGCTTCAATTTTTAGTGCTTACCTTTACAGAAAAAGCCGCAGGCGAATTAAAAGCCCGGTTAAAATTAAAAATCTTAGAATTATATGAGAACGGAAAACACCCCGAATACTACCATTACCTCCGCGATTTAGACCAAGTCACCATCTCGACCATCCACGGTTTTTGTAATATGGTGTTAACGGAATACCCAGTCGAAACCCAAAACAATCCCAATGTAAAATTAACATCGAATGAAGAATTGATTCGAAAGACCTTTTATGATCTGAAAAGAAGCCAATGGGAAGGGAGAGACAAGGAATCACTTGCAAACGATATTCTTATCTCCAATTTAAAGAAAAAGGAAGACCTCGTTATAAGTTCCACTTCGAAACTCCTTGCTGATACAAAGGACTATGTATTTCCGGAGTTTGTATCCTTAGAGGAATGCATTCACAACGCAAACAAAAGTAATCTCTTAGGAGAACTCATAACCATCTGCGAAGCTTTCAAAGGACCAACCGGTGAAGCGATTGCCGCTCAAGGAGCTAAAGGTAGTATCCCGAAATGGATGGAAAATTGGTCATCACTCGAGTCATTTGCAAAAGCGATCCGAAACGAAGATACAAAATATATAGCAAAAGAATTGAAACGAATTTCGAAATTAAGCCGTTCCCTTGGAAAAGAAGGCAAAGCCAGTGGATTCGATTATTTCCTTTTGGAAGGGAGTACTACCATTGCAAAAAATTTAGATGCAGCATCCGTTGTGTTACAAGGAAAAATAAAATCTGTTGTTTTATCGCTAAAAGAAATCTTCCCTCTTGGCCAATTGGATTATGATGGATCCATCTTTTTGCAAAATACAGTGCACGAACTCACTTCGAAAACAAAATCCATCATCGAAAATGGCGAATACCTGACTTATGATCAAATGATCTTAAAGGTATATGATGTCATTGTTCGTAATCCCAACCAAATATTAATTCAATCGTTACGAGAACGATTCCAAGTTTGTATCCTGGATGAATTCCAAGACACGGACAAAAACCAATACCAAATCTTTAAAACTTTATTTTTAGACAAAGATACAAAGTCCAGAATGCTCTTTTGTATTGGAGATCCAAAACAAAGTATCTATGGATTTCGCGGAGCTGATATTGGAATTTATCTGGAAGCATCTCGTGACTTCGAAGGATCAAAATCCACCTTAGAAACCAACTATAGGTCCACAAAAGAATTAATCCATGGACTCAATACCATTTTCCACGATGAAACAAAAGAATGGGGTGAAACTCATTTTTTTCCCATCGAAGAACCAGGCTCTAGTAAAGAAAACTATTTATATAAGAAAGTATCATCACCTGACATCGATACCATCAAGTACAAGTATGTGAATCCTGAGGAATCAGCGATTCATATTTTTGATTTCGAAGAACGGTTTCCGAATGTAAACAAATCCAGAAATATTTGGGCTGAAACAATTCGAAATGAAATCAAACGAATCCAAAACAAGGAAACAAGTCTTCTATACAATAAAAAAGGCGAACGCGAAATCCAAGAGATCAAGTTAAAGGACATTGCCATCCTTTGTGGGAATAAAAAAGAAACAGAACTTGTTGAATTTTATCTAACAAAAGCGGGAATCCCCTGTTCCATTTACAAACAAAGAGGGATTTACCAATCCAGAGAAGCAGATCAAATTGAAAATCTATTGGAATGTTTACAAAGTTCCAACTCCTCACAAAGTTATAAAAAAATCCTATTCTCTGATATATTCTGCATCCACCCTCATGAAATCCAAAAGTTTGATGAACACTCCATTGACTCCTATGAAAAATCTCTCATCGACAAATGGCAGAGACTTATCAAAGAAAATCGATACGCAAGTTTCTTTCGTTCTGTGATGGACGAAACCAAACTCTTTTGGTTGGAAGGGAATCATACACTGGAATGGGAACGAAAACGTACAAACTTCCGACAAATCTTTCAAAAATTATTAGAAGTACAACTGAAATCAAATTGTGGCTTGTTAGAGTTACTCGCGAGTTTGCGTGAGCTCAAACAAAAAAAACAATCTCCCGAAGAAGAGCCGTTATTTGATCGTGAAACAGAAGAAGATTCGGTGCAAATTTTAACCATCCATGCATCGAAAGGATTGGAATGGCCTGTCGTATTCTTATTTTATTTTGGCAATCGAGGGACCAATCTCACCAATACAGAATACCCAATTGAAATAGAAACGCCAGAAGGTAAAAAAAGAAAATGGATTCTTGACTTATGGGATTTGAATCCAGAAAAAGAAGACGAAGAAAACCATTTCCTGAATGAACAAAAACGTCTGTTATATGTTGCCCTGACAAGGCCCAATCTTAGGTTATACCTTCCCAAACTCAATTGGGGGAGGTCCAAAAAAGAAGATTCGCTTCCGAATTCTGGTTATAGCCAAATCCTCTACCAAGAATTAATTCGAATTCAAACCCTTCAAAATCAAAATCCTTTTCTTGAGTCGTCTTTTGTATTCCGAAATCCCAATGAATTTTCAGAATCACAAACAATAAACCTTCAAACATCAAGTGTCACCCAAACGAAAAAACCATCTTTCCCGATTCTCTACCCTTCCGAAATCAAAATTGGTCGAGTGCTCTTGCAACATAGTTATACAAGTTTGCAAGCCAATGAAAAAAACTTAAATGTTTCCCAAGAGGAAAAGAAAAAAGAATTAGAAGAAACTCCTGATGTAGAAGTAAGCACAACGTTCGAATTGCCCTCGAGTGCGAAGGTCGGAAACTTTTTACATAAAATTCTTGAATTATGTGATTTTTCTACCTTCCAATTGGAAGTGGATGCCATCCTCGAGAGTCCTTCCTGGAAGTGGGCGTACCAAAAATCTTTCTTACGATATCCATTGGAAATCGAAGGTAAGGATGCAAAAATAGAGCATACAGTGGCTACTTTATTGAAACATGCAATGACAGCAAAGATCAAGCTTGCGACAGGCAACTCCTTCTCTCTCAGTGAATTAAAGGAAGAAGAAAAATCCGCAGAATTGAAATTCCATTTGTTCTTACAGAACTTACTGAAAGAAAGTGGTGCCTCCTTAACAGATGGGTTCGAACACTACTTAAAAGGCGCCATCGATTTGGTTTTTGTAAAAGATCAAAAATTCTATATTGTCGATTATAAATCCAATTTGTTACCAAACAACGATTATAGTAGTGAAGCAGTCGCAAATGCAGTCCGAGACAAAGGTTATCTCTTCCAAAAGTCTGTGTATTCGTTTATTTTATTTGAATACCTAAAGTCTCTTTTTGGACCCGATATAGCCTTAGAGAAGTTTGGTGGAGTGTATTATTTATTCTTAAGAGGAATGTTAGGTGACAACCAAACAGGCATCTACTCTGATTTAAAACATTCTGATTCCGTATGGACGATCGAACAGTTTGAAGGAATCAAAAAAGAAGTGATGGCCTATATCCGGAGTGCCTCTGACCAATTGGAAAAGGTATATTCATGAAAGTGATCGATGAAAAAATCCAATCGTTTCTAAATTCGTTATACAAACTTTTCCCAGATTGGGATACGTCGCTAAAAGATACGATTGCCAGTTTACTTGTCCAATCACAAAGCGGAGATTTGTATCTTCCCATAACAGATGACACAACAATCGATAAAATGAAAGATTATTTCCCGTTTGTGATTGAAAGAACAGGAAAAGAAAACCGATTGTATCTGCAAAAAAGTCATTCCGAAAAAAGGAATTTCGAATCTCTACTCTTCACATTCTTAAACCACAAAACAAACCAAACAAAGAATACAACGATCACCGCAGATCAAATCAAAACGATTATAAGTGGTTTAGAAACAGAATCAAAAATCAAACTGGCAGAAGAACAAAGGGAAACGATTCAAGATGTGATCACATCCAATTTCCGTGTGATCTCTGGTGGCCCAGGGACAGGAAAAACTACGGTTGTATCCTTTATCTTAATGGCATTCGATCGATTGAAGTTACTACCTTCGATGGAAAGGATTGCCCTCGTCGCGCCAACAGGAAGAGCTTCGCAAAGATTAACAGAATCCATCCAAAGGAATTTGGAAAAGTTTCAAGCGGATCCTTCTCTGACTTCCAATTTCCGTGGACAAACCATTCACAATTTATTAAAAATCAACCCAACAACCAACCAAGCCAAATTTGGAGAAAAACGTTATCTACCCTATGATTTCATCATCATGGATGAAACCTCGATGGTTGATTTAAAATTAATGAATTTATTTTTTTCGGCGATCCATTTCGATACTCATATCATTCTCCTCGGTGACCCAAACCAACTTCCTTCCGTTGGGCAAGGTGAAGTATTAACGGATCTCATCACCACGTTAAAAAATAAAAAAGAATTTTTATCGGAACTTAACAGTAACCATCGTTTTTCGAATGATTCTGAATTCAGTGTTTTTGCTGAGATCGTAAAACAATCCTTTGATACGAATAGCAATACAAAACCATTTCCACTACCAAAGATGATCACAAAATCGGATTTGAATTTGAAACATGATTTTGTTTGGATCCAAGGTGACAAAAAAACAAAGTCAACCAATGGAAACCATCCTGAGATACACGATTGGAACATAGAAAGTATGGTTCCCTTTTTATGGGAAACATTCTATTTGCACACTGCCAATAAGACCTCAAAATTCCATTGGGAACCAAATGCACTGAAAGATCCAAAAAACAAATTCATTTTTGAGTCGATCGTGAATGAGTATCGATGTTTGACGATTCTAAGAAATGGATACTTTGGAATCGAAGCCATCCAAGGCCAAATCTTACGTTATGCGAAAAAACAATTAACCAATCCAAAAAACGAATTCCATCTCAAATACCGACAGTTATCCAAGTCTTTTTACTTTGAAGGGATGCCCATTATCATCCAATCGAATGACCCAATGAGAAAATTGTTTAATGGTGACATTGGTTTAGTTGTTTCGATCCATTCAGAGTTAAGAGCAGTTTTCCCCATTGAAGATCGATTGTATTCCTTTGCCTTAGACACACTCCCTGATCACGAACCCGCTTTTTTTCTCACCATTCACAAAAGCCAAGGTTCCGAATACAAATCGATCCTACTCTATCTTCCTCCGATGAATGTTTTGGACGTAGATTCAGAGAACAATCTTTCCATACTCAACCGAAGGATTTTGTACACAGCAATCACTCGCGCCAAAGAACGCGTGATCTTACTTGGTGACTTTCAAACTTGGGAATTTGGATTACAATCGTTTCGCAAGCGGTATACAGGAATTCACATTCCATAGCGAAAAGAATTCTTAGACTTAAGAATCACCATTCTTTAGTTTCACATCACTAAAAGCAAATTTCCCATCCAAACCAAAATAATAGAATTTAGGGCGTTGCGGATTGTATTGCAGATCCCAAGCATCTAATGCATTGTCCACTCCAACAAACCATTGGAAATGACCTAAAAATCTCTGAGAAAGTCTTAAGTTTAAATTTGAGTAGGGATTCACCATACGGTATCCATATGTGGGACTTGTGGTGCAATAGGAAATGTTCTTTTCAGCGCAGTAATCAGAAAGAACTGTAGGCAGTGTACCAAATAGGTTTTGAATTGAGCTTTGCGATTCTTGGTTTAAGATCGTTTCTAATGAATCAAAGTTTGATGGTAAATCTGGATTACACCAAAACGAATTTTTAATACAATAATATGGTTGTTTTCCAAAAACAACTGCAAAGACAGATAAAGAGATCCCACTTGATTTTTCTTCTACCCTGAGATTCAAATTCCAACGATGACGCCCTCTACCTTCCAATGGCAAATTGGTTAATTCATCTTTACTATCTGTATAAGTATACCCAACGCCCGTTGTCACAATGTCTGTCAAACGAATATTGATGGAAGACTCAATCCCTTGGGTCATTGCCTTTTGGTAATTTGACGTTTGGTATACCATAAGTCCTGATGCATCTCTTACAGGATTTGTTCGATATCCAATTAAATTATCTACATTGTTATGAAATAAATTCGAGCTATACCAAATTCTTTTGGTGATGTCCCACTCCCAACCGAAATTATAACTTCGTGATAATTCTGGTTTCAAATCAGAATTCCCTACTACACGATAACCAACACCTGGATTCAAAAAATTAAAATACAAATCTTGGAAACTTGGTGCTCGGTATCCAAGTCCATTCGCCACACGGATCCTAAATTGATCCGTCACATCATATCGAATGGCAAGTTTGGGAAGCCACTCCCCTCCATAAATCGAATCGTGGTCATACCGAATGCCAGGTACAATTTGTATTCTAGGTTTATCTGACACCCTCCACTCATCTTGCAAATAAAACGCATTCCTAAATCGATAGGCATTCCCATTGATGGACTGACCTTTCGTTAACAATGGATTAAAATCTTCGTAACAGAGATTAGGATAGGTTCGTCGACAATCGGGAGCAATCCTTGCCGATGAAATTTGATCTTGTAAATTTTCAGCTCCCACCGATGTGACATGATTTTCTGAAATTTTATAATCTACCCTTGTTCTAAATTCGGTGACTGCATTGTCAGTTCTTTGTTGTGAGTCTAAATCATCTGCCTTTCGTTGGTCCGTCACATATAAATCTTGGAATCTGGAATAGTTTGCATTTAGATTTAAATTTATTTTTTGTGATGCAATCCAATCTACGTTAAATGCCCCCATAAAATCATGTGTTTTGTTCCTTCGATCAAAAATAGTTCTGGGTGGAGATGCATCAACTGCTGATTGATCTAAATGCCTGTAGTAAAATTGTCCTGTGAAAATCAAATTATCAGTTGGCCTATACACTGTTTTATTTGATAAATTCATATCATTAAAGGCACTTCCCGATGTGGACTCAAGAGGTGGAGTGTACATCGGAAACCGTGTCGCTAAAATGTATTGGTTCGCGAGTGGTGTTTCAAACGTATATGGATTATACCCTGGAGCAAGTGATGCATAACGCCCGTTTCTTGGACCAATCGTAGCATCTGGAGTCAAATCATATCCTTCCCCTTTATGCCAACCAACGGTGAATAAAGTAGATACGTTATCAGACTTGGCACCAACGGAAGCATAGTTTCGGTATTCCATGTAAGGACCAAAGTACCGTTCACTACCAGCACCACCTAACGAACGAAATTCTGCAAAAAGAGGATCCTGTGCTTCTTTTGTGATGATATTAATGACTCCTGCAATGGCATCAGAACCATAAATGGCAGATGATGCACCTTTCACAATTTCGATCCGTTCAATATCTTCTGCTTTAAACCGAGTCAAATCAATCGAGCCGCTAAAACGCCCTGTTGTCCTTTGGCCATCCACTAATATCAAAACATTTTGAGCAGAGAGACCCTGTAACCGGACTGTCTGCCCCCTTTCACCTGATTGAGCAGGTTTTACCTCAATCCCCGGCACATTGCCTAAGGTTTGCGATAAATCTCTAGCGCCCATCGCATCGATATCTTTTCTTGTGATGACCTCTGTTGTGATTGTAGAATCTTTTAATAAATTCTTTCGCCTTGTACCAGTTACTGTGATGATATTTGTCTTATCTTCGATTGAATCAGTTTTGGATTCCGGATAAATGCCTTGAAAAGAAAATAAAGTAACTAGACTCCAAAATACAATGAAAGATAAAACTCTCATTAAGTTGGAAAATTCCGATTGTTTCATCAGAGTTTTTTCCATTGAAACTTCGGAAAACCTGATGTGCCAGCTGCATTATAATAGTCCAGAAACTGGACAGCATATTTTGCGCCGTCGCTTCCAGTCACAATGAATACTTTTGTTTTAGCTGTTAAGATTCCATTGGAATAGGAATACCAAGTTCCATAACCCGATGGCATTGGCGAAAGATCCAAAGGAGCAGCCATAGTCGGATTGATACTTTCTTGGGAAGCAGAAACAGGCCCTCCACCTGAACTTGTGAGTTTGACATCAATCACAGCCGTACATTCTGATCCATTGAATGCATTGGAAAAGTTTGTCTGACCAGAATCACAAGCTCCACCGGTGCCAGGTCCGCTCGTCCCACTATTGGTTGCGACATTGAATCGTTTGAACGCAATATCCCATTGGCTATTGACATCTGCCAATACCCCATTCCCTTTCAAACTGACATAGACCCAATTACAATTGGAAGATGCGTTTGCTGAAGTCGTAAAGGAACCTGAAGTGACAACAGCATTTGATGGAACACTAGTACAATTCAAACTCGTACTATTTTCATCCGATAATAAGAATAGTAAGGCTTGTGAGTTATCTTCCGATTTTGGTTTCATAGAACAATGAATCTGGAAGGAACTAACGATGAGTAAAATTGAGTATTTGAAACATGTTTTTAAAATGAATTTTTTTCTAGGCATATCTTTTCTCTTCATAAGATTTCTTTGCCAGATCGAATCATCCGATCTGACAGAGTTTGATTTAGAGTACACTGTCCGATGAGACGACGATCTTTGATGCGGTTAAGAGACTAACATTACTAAACCGAAAGAATGACTGACCACTTGTAGACAATACATTCTCTGCATTTGGCCAACCGACATAATTGATGATGGCATTTTCTTTTTGAAGAGTGGCTGTATTCTTACAATTTGCACCACCTACACCCGTTACCCATAAATAAGTAGTAGGAGCACTAGTATTACCTGAAAAGGATACACATAACTCTTGCTCTGTGGATAAACTAAAGGCGTTTGAATTGGCTCCACTGGCAGTTTGTCCACCTTGGTAGTTCCCAAATTCTAAGTTACGAAACCAAACATAAGGATTCGGGCTCGATACGGACTTACCAGCTACAAAAGAATATTGTCCTGACGCATTGGGAGTGGACGAAGTGGGTGTTTGCGAGTATCCTAGGAATAGGTAAAAGTATCCATTCTCCCCTAAGGCTTTCATTCCTTCAAAACGAAAGAAACGACCAGGACCCGCTTGTGGCGTACACAATGTAGCATACGTTCCTGATGTATACGAAGCATCGATTTTAGTTTCGCAACGTTTGTTGGCATCGGCAGCTAACAATCCTAAAAAGACTGTTGTCTCCGTTTGGGAATCACCATCATCACATTGGATGGATAAGAAACTGAAGCTGACGAGCAGTCCTATTTTGAAGATTCGGTTGGGTAGGTTCATGAATGCACTCCTTGATTAATTGATTCTTAGTCTCAATAAAGAAACCTGCCCGATTGCGTCAATATATATTTTGAGTCTCATTCTCATTAATCTTGACAAAGAATCCACCCACTCTCAGTCTTGGCCCATGATCCAAAGCCAAAACCAACGTACAAAGATTTCCAAATCCCGACTCTACCTCATTCCTTTTTTGTTTGTATGGCTCGTCACGCCTCTCATGCCCGAAACAAAGGAACGAATTGTTTCCCTTCACGGAACCATCACAGAGATCGTGTATGCTCTCAAAGCCAATCCTTCTCTTGTTGCCATTGACTCCACTTCTCGTTATCCGAAAGAATCGACAGCATTACCAGTAGTTGGTTACCAACGAACCTTAACTACCGAAGGCATATTAAGTTTTAAACCAAACATTGTGATTGGTTTAGAAACAGCAGGACCCATACAAACCCTTCAGAATCTTAGAGAGACTGGGGTTCAAGTCACACTCTTTCCCGATGAATTCAAACTGGAAACTCCCATCGATCGCGTGTTAGCTGTTGGAAACCTATTAGGAAAGAAAAAAGAAGCTGAGAGCCTCGTGAATCAAATTCGAACACAAACCCAAGCTCTCCAGTTAAAAAAAACAAATGTGAAAGTGATGTTCCTATACTCTAGAAACCCAAGTTCTGTTTTTATTTCCGGCTCAGGTACTGCTGCTCATGCCATGATTACTTTATCAGGAGCAAAAAATGCCATCACTGAGTTTTCAGAATACAAACCACTCACAAGCGAAGCGTTAGTAAAAGCAAATCCAGATATCATTCTTATGCCAGAATCATCAGCAGAAGGATTTGGTGGAACAAAAGCGATTTGGTCCATCAATGGAATCGAACTCACTCGCGCGGGAAAAGAAAAAAATATCATCTTAGTGGATGACCTATTGCTTTTAGGTTTTGGACCCCGACTACCTCAAGCGCTCAAAACATTAAACGAAAAATGGAAACAATTCGAATAATGAAAGAAAAGTATTTTATTTTATTCAGCGTTCTATTCGCTATTTTGGCAGCCATCATCTCATCTCAACTCGGAGCGATGGAGATTACTTGGACCGAACTTTTGTTTGCCGATTCAATTGGATCAAAAGTTTTTTTCGAGTTAAGAATTCCACGCATCTTACTCGGAATTCTTGTTGGTGGTTCCCTTGCATGGTCGGGAGCTCTCGCACAAGGTTTATTTCGAAATCCCATTGTAGACCCAGGACTCATTGGGATCACAGCTGGTTGTTCTCTCTTTGCATCAATCGCGATTGTACTTGGTGGATTCATCCCATTCCTTCATACAATTTGGAGTGTGGTTATTTTTTCTTTTGTTGGTGGGATGATCTCCTGTTTCATCATATTCATTTTTGCAAATACAAAAGGAAAAACAGACATTGAATCAATCTTGTTATCAGGAATTGCAGTCAATTCACTTTGTTTTTCTTTTATTGGAATTTTAAGTTATTTAGCAAGTGAATCACAATTAAGAAATTTATCACTTTGGAATATGGGAAGTTTGGGAGGGGCATCTTGGAACCTACTCCAATCATTTTCTATTTTTTACCTTCTTCCAATCTTTGTAAGCCCCTTCCTTGTCAAACCATTGAATGTTCTCATCTTAGGAGAACGAGAAGCAGGTCACTTGGGAGTCTCTGTCGAAATCCTAAAAACACTGATGATCGTTTTGATTGGCATCAGTGTGGGTTCTTGTATTTCTCTTGTTGGGAATATTGGATTCATTGGACTTGCCGTTCCTCATATTGTCAGACTTGCAATTGGACAAGATTATCGTCACCTATTGTATGCTTCTTATTTTTTGGGTGGAGGACTATTGTGTTTTGCTGATGGAATTTGTAGGGTGATCATCGCTCCATCCGAAATTCCAGTTGGTATCGTGTCTGCCCTCCTCGGTGCACCTTTCTTTCTTAATTTAATCCTAAAGAGGAAACAATCCTTATGAGCCTCATCGGTAAAAACATTTCCTATCAGATTGGCAACAGACTGATTCTTGAAGATATTAGTATCGAAATCAAACCGGGAGAATTACATGTTCTCATCGGTCGTAATGGAGCAGGGAAATCTACTTTATTCCATATTTTATGCGGGGACACGAAACTCCAATCAGGAAAAGTACATTGTAACGAAGAAGAAATCGAATCCATTCCAAAGACTGAACTTGCAAAACTCAGAGCAGTCTTTTCGCAAGATACACAAATCAACTTTCCGATTCCCTCAGAACAGATCATTGCGCTTGGACGATACCCACATATTACAGATAAACTCAAAAATAAAGAGATCGTGGAGGCTTGCTTAGACATTACAAGTTCGACGATACTAAAACACCAACACTATCCAACTTTATCAGGAGGTGAAAAACAAAAGATCAATTTCGGCAGGATCTTAGCACAGGTTTGGGAAACACCCCCAAGGTATTTATTTCTGGATGAACCAGTTTCTGCCCAAGACATTCCCAACCAATACCAAACTTTAAATATCTGCCGACATATGGCAAACAAAGGTTACGCGGTATTCATGATCTTACATGATTTAAATTTAGCATCTCAGTATGCTGATAGAGTTACATTGATCGACAAAGGAAAACTCATTCAATCAGGTACTGCAGAAGAAGTATTAACCACAAAGAATTTAGAAATCGCATTCGGAATCAAAACAAAGATTCTGAAAACTAATGAAATCAATTTTATCATACCTGAGATCATAGGAGGTCCAATATGAACGATACATTAAAACAAAAATGGGAAACACTCAAAACCGAAATCCCAAACCTACGAATTCGAGACGCAGCCAAACATTTAAACGTAAGTGAAGTAGAACTCCTTACAACATGCATTGGCCAGGGAGTCAAACAGCTAAAACCTAATTTCGCGGAATTCCTTTTGGAAACGCCAAAACTTGGGTATGTAATGGCTTTAACTCGCAACGAATCGTGTGTCCACGAAAGGAAAGGGACTTACTCCAATTTATCAGTCAATGGACAAACTGCCTTAGCTGTTGGAGAAGACATTGATCTAAGAATCTTTTTGAAAGATTGGAAATTTGGATTTTATGTGGAAGACTTAAAAAGAGATTCGATTACGAAAAGTTTTCAATTTTTTGATCCATCAGGCGAAGCCGTACACAAAATCTACAAAACCGAAAAATCATCTGATGAAGGATGGGAAGTACTGAAGGATACTTTTGTAGATGAAAGCATTCCATTTACAAATGATTTAGTTGGTAGAGAGCGAAAGATTGAAACGAATGATAAAAATCTGATACCGAAATTTTTAGAAGAATGGAGTCGACTAGAAGACACTCACGATTTTTTCACCTTACTTAGAAAATACGATTATTCTCGTGAGTTTTCTTTACAATCCGCAGAAGGGAAATTTTCCTATCGAATATCGGTCAATGAATTCATCGAATTATTAAACAAAGTAAGTAAAATGGATCTCGAAATTATGATTTTTGTTGGTAATCCAAGTATCATTCAAATCCATACCGGCAAAATCAAAAATTTACAAATCATGGGGCCCTGGTTCAATGTTTTAGATCCAATTTTTAATTTGCACTTAAGAACCGATCAAATTCAAACTTCTTATGTTGTAAACAAACCAACAAGAGATGGAATGGTTACTTCTATAGAATTATTTGACAAAGAAGGTAATCTCATATTACAAATGTTTGGTAAAAGAAAACCAGGGATTCCTCAATCAAAAACTTGGTTTGAACTAGTCCATGATTCCATTGGAAGGGAAAATATTTTAAACTCTTCTTTTATATAAATTATTCGGAAAATCAAATTGTAACGAAAATCCTTGAGTACCATCAATACTCAAGGTTCCTCCCATTTGTTTCTCAGCGATGATCTTTAATAGACTCAATCCCAATTTTTTTTGATCATTGATATCAAATGAGACTGGCAACCCAATCCCATTATCTTTGTATTCAAAATGAGATCTATCTCCCTCAATCATAAACTTGATCGAAATCTTACCATTTGCGAAATCTTTGAATGCATATTTTAAACTATTAGAAAGAAGCTCTGTAAAAATTAATCCTAACGGAACGGCAGTATCGAGTAACAGTACTCCTTGATTCGCTTCTAGCTGGATTTCGACTCCTTTCCCTTTGTTTGGAAACATTGCCTTCACCATTTCAGTAAGCGATAAAAGATAATCCGATACTTGGATTTCACTTAAGTCTTTATTTTGATACAAATGATCATGCACAAGCGACATCGTTTGAATTTTGAGAGATGTATTATCTACGATTTTACGTATGTTTTGATCATCTGGAAAATCTGAGGATTGAATCATCAGTAAAGACCGAACCAGCTCCATCGAGTTTTTTGTACGGTGGAATATCTCGCCGATCAAATTTTCTTTTTCTTTTAATGACTTTTGAATTACCTTTGCATACTCTTCGTTTTCTTGAATTTCCTTGGAAAGTACTACATTCGAATGGATTAACTTTTCATATGGTTCGTTAATCGCAGACACAAAAACTGCCTTATATATAAACTGAAAGGCAACTACTTTAAAAACATGACCGAGTACATTAAAGACATCAAAAACACTTGTATAGACTGCAAATACTAACTCACTAAAGAAACAAATGATAAATGCACTTAAAAAATATTGCCTTTGTTTATCAGAGTGTAAAGATTTTGAAAAGGAATACAATACGATCGCCACAACCAACATCAACATGATCACTAACTCAGAATTCTTTTTGAACTGAGTTAGACCAACACCATGGATATATGTATCTGGAATGAGATGCGAATTAAAAATCACCAACGAATAAACAAAACCAACGAACAAAAACGCAACAAAGATATATAAATTTCCCCTAAAGGCACTATATCGCCTATTAGGTTTTACATAGACTGCTACAATGAAAACTAGAGCCGTTATGAACCTTGCTATGAGCCAAAACTGAGTGGATTTATTGCCCGAGTTGGGTGTAACAAAATCAGGCATACCCTTATAACCCAATGTATGCATAAAATCAATGAGCCCTATCACCAAAAACCCAATACTTAAAAAGTAAGTTTGTGTATTTCGACTCTGGGAGTAGGAAGAATACCCTAATCCAAAAATGGAAAATGAAACAATGATACTAAAGATTTCTGTGATATTATGAAATACAACAAAAGACTCAATAGGAAATTCTTTGTAGAAAACTTCAGGAAAAAACAAGATACATGCCATAGGAATGATACAGAAAAGCAGTATCATCCCAAAAAACTGGATTTGTTTCAAATCGACGAAAGAGCTTTGAATTCGCATGTTTTAGGTGAGTATACTAACAGAATGTCAGCGTAAATTCAAGTTTTAAAAAATAGGTTTCAAAAAAGAAAACTAGAATGCTAGGGAATCATACTATATCGAGTGAAATAAAAGTAATGTCATCCTTTAGAATTGTTCTAACAGAAGACAATCGTTCTAATAATTTTTGGTGAAAATCATGATGTGCTAATCCAACAATGGGTCGAATCTCAGGAAATAAGATGGAATACATATCTTCGTTGGGCTTCAAATTTTCATACAAACCATCTGTAAAAATTAATAACCTGTCTCCTTTTTTGAGTAAAATTTCATTTTGTTCATAGGAGAAATCAGGTTTTACACCAAGTAACAATCCAGGGCATTCAACTGACTGGACTTCCCTATCTCGAATGAGAATTAAAGGAGGATTCCCAGCGGAACTAAATGTTAATTTCATTTGATCAAAATCAAAATAGAAATAAGCAGCACTGACAAACCGTGCATTTAGACTTGTGCACAAAAATCGATTCATCTCTGCCATCAATTGTTTTGGAGAATGCATGAAACCTTTTGCATTCCTAAAGGCAATCTTCACTGTAGATGAATCAAGTGCTGCACTCACTCCATGCCCAGTCACATCTGCGATCACAATTCCTAATTCGTTTTCATTGGAGTCGAAGTAATCATAAAAATCACCTCCAATATCATAAAGAGGCAGATAAGAAACAATCGCCGAAAATTGATGAGATTTCGGAACTTCTGCAGGCAAAATCCTCATTTGGATTCGACGAGCAGTTTCCAAATCTTTGCGAATCGTTGTTAGCTGGTTTTGAGAAGATATATTTTCCTCTAATAAAAATCGCAGTCTCCGCCCGAGAGCCAAAGAAAATAAAATGACTTCAAATGCAGTTCCAATTTGAACACCATATCTACCAAATGTTGTGGTTGGTAGAATAGAGGCCTTTGTCAAGGAATCCACAATGACTCCGACAAACAAAGTTACCCAAGCCAAAACGAAAAATTGCGAAGACTTGACGCCCTTCCAATAAGAGTAAATTCCAGATGACACTAGCAATAGAAGAAAATAAGGAAAAGTATATATGAAGGATATTTCCATCCAATGATAAGGGATAAAAAAAGAAAAAACGGAAAACACGCCGATCGTCACTGCACTTCCCAAAATCAATCGATCCAATTTCGGATTTAAACTTTTTAAATTTAAGAAGGTAAGTGAAAAAAGTCCTACAAACAAGAGGGATGCATTCACTGAAGTATATAAGTATGGCTTAATGTTTAGATAGGATTCAGGAATTAGCAATTGTTTAAAAAAACCACCGAGCAGTGCATAATTGATGAGAAGAGTTGTTAGATACAGGCAATAGAAAAGGTAAGCTTTTTCTTTTACACTAACAAATATCAGTAGGTTATAGAGTAATAATGCGAAGATGATTCCGAAATAAATTCCATTGGCAATGTAATCTCTTTCCACTCGATCAAAGAATGAATTTCGAGTCCATATCCTAAGTGGTGCCGATAGGATACCGACATTTGTTATTTTTAAGTAAACGATCCTTTTTTCGTTTGGTGACAAATCGAGTGAAAAGACCGGGTTTCGATGTGGAATTTCTTTGAGTGTATGAGAATCGCTACCCCTGTATTCAATCGTGTTCACCGTTGCAAGAGACTTCCAGGCCAAAATGACTTCATCCACCCAAGGTGACTCAATATCCAAAATATACTGAGAAGGAGATTCAGAATGATTAATGAGTTCGAATTTTACCCAAACATACCGTTTCCAATAACCAAAGTTATATTTCATTTCCTCGGGTTTGGACCAAACCACATCTTCACTTAGCACTTGTTCTAAAGTTAAATTCTGAAAACTATATTGTATGATTGGTCTTTCTGGTAATTTGGAAGTACAACTTGTGATTGATAAAAAAACAATGAGTAGCCATAGATTGAATAACAAATCCCTTTGGATCATTTGATGGCCCTTACTCTTTCCTTTTTCATTGGATGAAATAAATTAACTGGAAACGATCAAAAAATAGAAATAAAACTTCATTGCCAGAATTTTTCATGTTCGGATAACATTGCTTTTCCAAGGAGATACGTACATGTCAGCAAAATTTGAAATCTACAAAGACAAAGCAGGAGAATTCCGATTCCGACTCAAAGCAGCCAATGGTGAAATCATTGCATCTAGTGAAGGATACTCATCGAAACAAGCATGTGAGAACGGCATCAAATCAGTAAAAACCAATGCCGCAGATGCAGGAATCGACGATCAAACGTAAGAACAGCAATAATCCGTTACTGTTTCAATTTTCAATTTGAACTTGGATCCAGCAGGGACTTCAAAGGTAGCTTGACCGTTAATTTGAAGCCATGTTTCGGATCCTGGTAATAACACCGATAATTTACCAGATTGGATTTCCATAATTTCTTTCTGATCCGCTCCAAATTCATACTCACCAGGCAACATGATCCCAAGGGTTTTTTTCTCTCCATTGGGGAATAAAACGGTGCGACTCGTCACCTTACCATCGAAATAAATGTTTGCAGATTTTAGTACTGTTACGGATGTAAATGAACTCATACCGTCAAGATTTCGAAGCAATGGAAGGCTTCCAAGTGATTTCTCAACCAATTCCCAGGGAAACTGGTCCAAAAAGTGTTTGCGAAATTCAGATTAACAGGAAGGGTGATGCCAGTGCCACAAAAGATTCCCAATAAATCCGATAACAAAAAGCAACTCGCTAGGGAGAGATCAACCGAGAGAATATTAGCCTCTGCGATTGTCCTTTTCTCAAAACACGGATTTGCCCAAACGACGATGGAAATGATCGCCAACCATGCAAAAATTTCCAAAGGGTTAGCTTATAATTATTTTAAAAGTAAAAATCAAATCTTTGAACAAATCATCGATTCCCATTTAGCAAAACAGGAAAGATTTTATAACAATATCCCACCTAACTTATCTGCAAAAGAGTATGTCAGGGAGTTTTTCATTCGATCCATTCAGTTCGCAAAAGAAGAAAGAAAAACGATGGTTTTGATTACTGTATGCCTTTTCCAACCAAGTGCAGTTTCACTTTCCAAAAAAATGATCGAAAATGTGGAAAGGCGGTTTGCTCCTTTCAAAGAAGCAATGCGGGAACGTTTTAGAGCTTATGGGATCAAAGACCCCGATAAAGAAATGATTTTCATTAAAACCTTTTTGCATGGTGTGATCATGAGCCAACATTTTAATGATACCACCATGTGCACTCCGACGATTATCGAAATGCTTCTCGAACGGTACGATTCTAAATAAGAAAAAGATTACTCCCCTAACCCACCGGGAATTTTTAAAATCAATAAATTGGTAGTCGCTGTTGCTAACAATTTATCTTTTTCCGTTCTCATCTCCCCTACCATATGAATCGTTGAAAATCCTTTTGCTTCGATGTCAGCTTTTACAATTACTTTTTGGCCAACTGCCACTCCCCGGATGTATTGGATATTCATGTCGATTGTTGTCGTTGGTCGTTTTGCCACCAAGTAACTGAGAGGCCCGAATGCATTATCAAATGCAGCCGCAATCACGCCGCCTTGCATCATTCCCATAGGATTTGTTTGTTCTTCCGTAACAGGAAACGAAACAGTGATACTTTTCCCTTTTGTATAGGAAATGATCTCAGCATTCATGGCCACAAAAATGGGCGGTGGAACTGTGATTTTTCTACCACCGTGATTAAAATTTTCAGTCATTTCTTTTAAAATGGCCTGTGTTTCCTGGGTGCTCAGTGTTTGCATAAATCCCCTCTTATGTTACCAGCAGTAACATTTATCAGTATAAAAGCAAGAAAAAATGTTGCCAGTGGTAACTTATTTTCCAAAATATCTCTGTGAGAAAAAATACCTACCATCATGGAGATTTAAAAAATTCCATTATCAAATCCTGCCACAAACTACTTCAAAAAAAAGGGATGACCGATTTTTCACTGAGGGAGGTTGCCCATTTATCTGGAGTTTCTCATGCGGCAGTCTACCGGCATTTCCAACACAAGGATGAAGTGTTAGAAATCTTATCTGCAATTGGATTTGATCGATTGGCTTCCTTACAGAAAAAAGTCGCAAAAGACAAAAAAAATCCCGACGAATATTTTGTAAAACTTGGACTTGTGTACATCCAATTTGCTTTGAAAAATCCGAATTATTATAAACTGATGTTCCAAACAAAACGAGAAAAAGAATCAAAAGATTTGAAAAGGTCAAAATTGAAATCGTATGCAGTACTCGTCCATGGTTGTCGCTTTTTCCTTAAAGCTAAAAAAAGAAAAGAAAACCACCGTAGTTTTGCACTCATGTCTTGGTCACTTGTCCATGGATTTAGTAATTTAAGTTTAGAAACCAATTTTCCCATTTCCGAAGGCAAACGATTGAACCAAACTCAAATCGAGTTGGCAGAAACAATGCTTCGTTTTGCAACTTGAAATGTAACATTGATGAAAACCAATTTATAGGAACTTCACTTCCTCAAATTTCTCTAAAAATTCTGATTTTTCTCTGACAAACTTCATTGGATTTTCTTTTCCATATTCCGTGTAGAAAAACATTTTCTGTCCATCATTTGCATTGGTACAATTTTTCATTTCATCTAGTTGTAAATACAAGTTCCCTGTTTTTTTGTGGCGATAAACTTTCATACAATTCCCACCTGAAACGAATTGGATTTCGGTTTTGTTTTTTCCATCCACTGGTTCCAAATTCTTTGTAAACTTTCTTCCATAGAGTCGGGAGAAGTGAAATGTAAAATTTTGGAATGCGTTGAATGGGATAATGTACTTTCACTCCAAACTTTAAATTCTTCAAAGGAAGTTTTTGTATGTACTGTATTCTTTAATTGTACTGTAATACTAGGGACGTAACTAGAATCCAATGCTGGTTTGGAATTGTTTGCGGTGGTGGTTTGGATTTTGTTGCTAATTGTCACATTGGTTAGACTTGGATTTTTTTCCAGGGCTTCTGGTTGGAACTGAAGGATTGGTTTTAGAAAACGTCTCCTTCCATCAAATCCAGTTTGTTCCAGGATACCTAGTTGTTTCAGAGACGTGATGAGTCTTGAAATGGTGTCAGCTTTCAGGCCTAGGATTTCACTGAAATAACGATTGGATGCAAAACAACCACCGTTTTCATAGAGCGAAACGATTTCGGCAAAGAGTTTTGTTTGGCTATGGGATAAGTTTAGGTTTTCAATCCAAACGGGGATCCATATTCCTTTTCGGTTAGTTTTCATTTTAGGTTCCTTTTCCAAACCCACACAACTCCGGCTACGAGTGTTTGGTTGTATTTAGCCGATACATCGAAACGATGCATTGTCCCCTACTCTCTTTAACCAAAGTTTTTTGTTTTTGAAAACAAACCTTCGGTCATAGAAAGAAGAAACGTTTTGGAAGTTCTTACGAACGTCCATCGGAACTTTTGGTAAAATTCCGGGTTGAACTAAAGACGGCATAAGTGGTAGTGCCGTGTCCGGTTGTGTGCCCCGAACGTTCCCTACATGTACAGATCTCTCCTTTTTGTCAATGGAAAAAATGAGACATAATTCGATGAAGGTCTCATTAGAGCCATCGTGGGAATCTAGAATGGTTTTGGAAACATCGGGAAAGTTTGGATGGGGGATTTGATGGGAGAGAAAAGTCCCTGGGTTGCTACCACACTTCCCAGGGTTTTTGTTCAACCCAGTTAAGGATTGAGTACAATCTAACTTGGCTTGGAATTCAGTACAAGTTTTTTTTGATTCAAAACTCGAAAAAAATCACTTAGGTAAATCCATTGTTAGAACAATCTTTACTTCTTATACTTTCGAATTGTTTCTTCTAGGATCGCTTTTTCATTTTGTAAAACAGATATTTTTTCTTTGATTTTCGCCAGTTTTGATTTTAAGTCTTTTAGTTCCAATTGGCTTAGTTTCGGTTTTGCTTTTGTTTGTTTGGTTGGTTTTAAAGGTCTTACATATTCGCGAAGGTCATTTCTGGAAGGGAAGTCACCTTTTTTCTCGAGTCCTTTGATGAGGTAATCGATGGCTTTTTTGCGATTTGAAACATCAAGTGGTGCAATTTCTGTAAATAGGCTTGTTGGGATTTGGTAAATTGGATGGGATTTATCTACATTTGAGTTAAGGCTAGTTTCCTTTAAGATCTCAGCGTGTGCGATTTTTGTTTTTACCCATTGTGCTGATTTACTAATTCTTTTTGCCAATTGTTCGTTGGTTTCTTTATGACGGTTTTTTAATTCTTGGAGTGAGAGGGCAAGGTCCGATTCAGATAAGTCTTCCCTTTGGAGATTTTCAACTAGTTTGATCTCGGGTAATTTTGTGATGTCAATTTGTTCTACGTTTTTGACCACCGCAGGAATTGTTTTGGATTTTAATAGTTTGTGGGCACGGTATCTTCTTTCTCCGTTGATGAGTTCATATTTGCCTGCTTTTTTCCTGACAACAATAGGTTGTAACAATCCATATTGAGATATCGAGTCGGCAAGTTCTCGTATGCTTGTCTCATTAAAAGTTTTTCTCGGATTGTTTTCTGTGATGATTAAATCAATTGGGATATCAATTGTCTGGTGTTGTGCCGCGTTTTCAGAACTTAGGAATGGATTTAGGGAGGATGTTCTGTTTGAGGCTTTTGATAAAATGTCTGCAGGATTGAAATTTGTTTTGTTTTTCATGATTTTTTTAAAGGTACGCCGGCGTACCTTATTTGAGTATCTCCGCTAAGTTTTCGAAAGCTTTCCAAGGAGCACTTCCTTCTTGAAGAGGTTTGCCAGTCTCTGTACGGTCCCGAATACTGTCGTTTTTTGGAATTGGTTCTAGAATTTTAAGCGATTTGATATTCCTTAATTTGTCCAAAAGGTCCATTTGTTTTTGGGATGTCCCCCACTGAGAGGGTAGGATCATAACAGACTTTTTTTTGCTTTGTTCGTCGAATCTTTCTGCTTCGCTCACTTTCTTTAGGACTTGGGCAACTGTTCGCACAGCCCACTTGGATGGAGTGACTGGCACAAGAATTACGGATGCAGGTAGGTAAGAAGTGATATTTTCAGAGGAACCCGATCCAGGTGTGTCGATGACAACGTAGTCATATTTTGTTTTTAAGAGTACGTTTTTTAGTCTTGGGATGATGGAAAAATCTTTGGAGGCAAGGTAACTCAAATCTGAGAGTTCAATGATCGAGGGGAGCACATCTACATTATTTGAGTTTTTGATCGATTCGGCGAGAGTGGTTTCGGCATTTAAAACGGATAATGTGTTCCCTGAGTCAAAAAACTCAACTGGTTCTTCCGGGAAAAAGAAGTCGGAAAGGTCTGCTTGTGGGTCCATATCGATTGCGAGAGTGGAACCTTTTTTGGATAGAGCAAGTGCGAGGTGAATTGCTGTGGTGGATTTGGAAGTTCCACCTTTAATGTTGGCAACCGTAATGATTTTCATTGCAGATTTATTTTTTTTGTTCCTGCTTCCGGTTGCAATGAAAATTAAATTTTCAGATCTAATTTTTAAAAAGTACGCCAGCGTACCTTGGGGATAGATATGAATTTGAGATGTTTTGTAAGTAAGGGAATTCCGCGCAAAGGATCGAAGCGGAAATCGAAACCGAAAAGGTTTCGATTGGGAGCGGAGAGCCTGGTCGGTTTTAAAATTCAGCCAACGAATTGGAAGGATTCGATGCGCCCAAAGAAAGAGAAAAAACTAAGATTGGCTTAGAAAAATTCTTGTACTATTTTGGATGAAATTTATGGTTATCACAACCCTTTCACTGGGTGATGTAAACTTTCT
>NC_010843.1 GCF_000017685.1 Leptospira biflexa serovar Patoc strain 'Patoc 1 (Paris)' | reverse complement strand
TACCTACATTGTCGGACATCCGACATACGAAAAATTAGCAAAAACTATCTCGTCTCTTTTGGTCGGACATCCGACATTCAAACTGGTACGTACTTGACAAAGTGATTAAATTTAAACAGTTTCATAGCATGCCTCTTCATACGGCCTCCTTGTTTGCATCCACTCAAACAGGCAAAGAATGGATGGAAACAGTCCTCCCTGCTTTGTGGGCAGAGTTGTGTACCGAGTTCGGATTATTTTGTGGAGTGGTTGTCCTAAAAGCGGAAGATGAAGATTCCTTCTATGAATCTGCTAGTTTCGGGTATGGAGAAGATGGATTCTATTATTCTTTTTTGAACAGAGGATCTGCAGAATGGGACAAATTAATGTCCTCAAAAATGCCAGTTTCCTTTTCAGGAAAAGAGTTCCCACTCTTTGGGAAAACGACAGATGCCTTGTCCATTCGGATTGTCTCCGAGGAGAGCATCGGGTTTCTTTTGGTGGAATCAGAAGAGGCAAACTCTTTTGCAACCATCGCACTTCTATCTTTATTTGCAGAAAAAATAGGCAAAGAGTGGGGCAAAACATTGGCTCCAAGCTTTGCGCGGCAAACATCTGAAGCAGATACTTCCTATCGATTTTTTAGAGAGGAAATTCCAAACTTAAGCTCTGCCATTGAACATTTTGAATCCAAAAAAATAGTTTCGATCTTTGGGGCACCAGGGTCTGGGAAAAAAACGTTAGCAAAGTGGATCCACCATTCCATCCACCCAGAAGCTCCCATCCTTGTTGTGGAGTCAGTCCCTGACCATTTTGGTAAGTTTGAAAAAGCCCTCACCGAGTGGGGCAAAGAGTCCCGTTCTGGAAGTTTGGTGTTTACGAATGTCCAAACATTCTCGCTCGGCCAACAGCAAATCCTTTCTGACTGGTGGTCCAAGTCTGGATTTGAAGGTTCTTTATTCCTGCTTGGGCCTGCGGAAATTGGCGGGGAAATCCTCCCTGAATTCCAACAAATCCTTCGGAATAATTCGGTATATTTGCCTTCCCTTAGTTTTTTACCAAAACCTTTTTTTGCCCGGATCATCCAATCTATCTTTCTAGAGCTTTGCCTCCAACAAAACCGGTCTGGCCTTCTTTTGAGTGAGGGCGGAGAAAAAGCACTTCTTGGTAAGGTTTATAACGAAAATTTCGTCGAATTACGTAATACCATCCTATCGGGAATTTTGACTTGTCGTTCCCAAATTGTGGATGCTTCTGATTTGGAAGTAGGCCGGAGTAGGATGGATCTTGAGATTCCGGATGCGGAAGATTTAGACTTGCGGCGAGGGATAGAAGCCTTAGAAAGGCAGAAGATTCTTTTGGCCATGCGGATATTTTCTGGAAATCAAATCCGAATGGCAAAGGCACTGGGAATCTCGAGGGGCTCCCTCCAATATAAAATGAAACAACTTGGTTTGATGTAAAGATGGATGACACTGTATACGAAGAGCGGAAAACCCCTGCAGGTTTTCTCGTAAAAGTCCGGCTTTCCAAACTCACCTACGTCGTTTTTGCCGAATCTGGCCCCGAAGTTCCTAAGGGTGCGAAAAATAATTCCATCGTTGTGAATGTTCCCCGGGTAGGATTTTTTGGGGATGATTTTGATGTTTCACATTTCCATTTGGGAGAACTCTCCTTCGTGAATGTAAAAGCGGGGAAAATGGTCATCCCTTACCAACACGGTTTTTCGAACGAAATCAAAACCATCTATTTAGGAACAGGCAGTCAAAGTGATGTCCTTCCTGTCGTCATTTACCATTACAAAAACAAAGAAGATTTGATGGCAGCTTGGGAAAGGGGAGAACAGGCACAATTTTTGGTTGTGGATGAAGAGATCCCTAGGTCAGACATGGTTTCTTTTAAAATCAGATACCCAAGTATGAACATCCTTGTGATCAAAAAAAGGATCAATACTTCGGCTGAGTCCCAATCTCCCAAAACGGAAGAATCGAAGGACAAAGGTGTGGTGGACTATGACAAGGTTCGCGCTACCGATGTTGCCAAAAACCAGAACCTAAATACATATAGTGAGAACCCAGTTTTTTTAGCGAGGATCCATCTTCGCGCGATGGAGTTGGACAAAGTCAAACAACTCTTACTCGACTTCCATTTGTCCTCTGACGACGTGATGTTCATCCGCACTTTTTTAGATGTGATGATCAAAAATGAATACAAAAAACCAGAACTCGATACAGTCAAACCTCAGCTCATCGCGATGAACGAAGCCTTTCGTTTGGCAGTTTTGATTTTGGAGTTCCAGGTGGAAGCTTTTGAGAAGGAATTGGATGCTGGGTTTTCAAAAGACATCTCTCATATGATTTATGCCTTACTAGCAAAGGAACAGGACTCTGCAAAAGATTTGGAACATGAGATTGTACTCTGGGAATGGAAGCTCCGAGTGCGTGCTGGTATCATTAAAAAATAAGCCAAATTAGGGAAAAAAAGCTTTATTTTTTTGCAATTTCGGGGAAAACTATGGATAATCATATGTTTTTTCAGGGAATGACAGAAAAATTGGCACAAAAATTGCAAAAACTCGCAATGTGTTTCTGCGCCCTGGCAATGTTTTTATTTTCTCAAGGGGATCTGTTTGCCAATGGATGGGACACTCCTGTCGTCCTTTTGAATGATCCACTCGTGCCTGCCATTGAACTCCAACATGGAAGGATCAGTGAAGTGGTTGTAGAAGAAGATTCAAAGTATGCATTCCAATCACAAAACTTAGAGAATGAACAAACCATCGGTTTTAGTTCCAACGCTGGGATCAAAACCATTTCTCATTTTATTGGGTCAGATTGTGGCCAGATCTTGCTTGGTGCTGAGGGCAGTGAGGCAATGGATTTGACAATACCTGTTGCATTTGGAAGGGGAACAAACGAGAGAGAACATGAGGATCATAGCGTAAAATCGATTGCCAACTCAGGACTTGTTGTTTTTCTGGGGATATGTCTCAACCGAAGCGAGTTGCCTTCCAAAAATTCCTCAACGCTATGCGCAAACTTTCCACCGAGGTCAATGACTCAGAAATTTGTAAGCGTTTGGAAATCCTCATGGCAACAAGTAAAGACGACCTCCCTGTGGCTCTCGTCAACCAACTCTTACAAGATCCAAAGAACTTCGAGCCTAAATCCATTCACGAACCTTATACCCAATACGTCCGACATTTTATCTACATGGTCAAACGAAATGGCCGTATCCCTGCCGACATCCTCGGAAACGATGAGAACTCAATTGGAACAAAACCAGGGGTTCGAAGTGCAAAGAAGACCAAAACAAAACAGGCACCTGCCAATGGCGCAAAGTCTAAAAAATCAAGCGCATCCCTCACAAAGTCTGAAGTCTCTGTAAAAAAAACAAAATCCTCAAAGTCGAAGTCGTAGCCGCCAAACACTTCGGATTCCCGCCCGTCAGAATCTACCACCACCATCGTTTGCAAAACTTTCCTGTGCTCCCTACAGGAGAGAATCTTCAAAAAAGTCTCATTTCACCAACCTTCGGACCAAGGTGTATTTTTGCCCAAAATTAGGCAAAAATACCAAGAAAATTTAGGTTTTGGGACCATTCCGGGAATCGATGGGAAGGAACAAAGGAACTAAAATCTCAGGTTCAAGAAAAATGCCCAACATTAGGCAATTATCCCGTTTGGATTCCCTGTTTTTTATCTGCCAGAGAGGAGGCAGCCACAAAACCCCGGCCCTTCCTGGTTGACCAAATCTCGGCAACCATTGTTTGTTTTTGGGCGTTTGGAGCCAACAGTGTCTCTGATTGGGCACTCACCTTTCGGCAGATAGGGCCCCAAAAGGAAGTGACGAGGGATCGGCAGTGCTCTTGCCTCATTGGAACTCACCGTCTGTTCTCATTCGAGGGAGAAGGGAAGAGATGTCACTTGGAGAAAGGACTTATCGTCTGCCGGTTTTCGGGCATATCTGAGAATGGAATCTCTACGGATCCACAGGTCGCTTCGTAGCCAGAGTGTGAAACGAATCCAGGGATATTCCCTTTGGTTTCCTAGCTCCGAAACGTAGGGAATGGATCGAAGTCAGAGAAATGATCCCGAGTAAACCACATCAAAAAGGAGAGCCTGGTAAAATTCGCCGAAATTTCGGCGTTTATGGCTAAAAATTGGCGCAAAAACCGCCTTTTCCCTGTGCCACCCACAGGGTTCGGCCAGCGTTTTTTCCGCCTACTTTACTGCCAAAACCCATCTATTTATATGCCAATATGTCATGTGTATCCCTTTCTCATCCCCCTGTAAAATTGGCATAATTTGGAATATTGATTGCCAGTGCCTCCTCCTTTCTCATCTTTTCCTGGTATATGGCGGAAACAATACGGCTCAGGGTGAAATGCCACGCCTGCTCGAATGTGATCGAAGGGACTGCAAAATATGGCTCAGGCCATTTTGTTCCCGAGGGAGTTCAGTTTGAATTTGTGGCAGTGGGGAAAGTTGAAGGCGCGCAGGGACGTAGGGTCAAAGCAGAAGTCACCTGTACCTGTCCCAATTGCGGGGTAAAGTGCAAGTACAATGTATAATGCTCAATAATAAGCAATTAAATGCTATTTAATTCGGCACTATTTGGCCTTTTTTTCGCAATCAGTTTACTCCCCTGGCACATCTTGCGAATTTCAATGCCTAAAAATAGGCAAGAAAATGAATACAAATTCCCTGAGAAGAGATTGTGTTTAGTCGTTTATTTGATCATAATTAGTCTAATATTTTATGGTTTTTGGAATTATTATTACTTAATACTACTCATCTGGATTGCGATTGTGGATTTTTTTGTCGCAAGGAAGGTTTTTGCTTCGGGAACCAACCGGAATCGTCGTTATTGGCTCTTTTTATCTCTTGGGAACAGTCTCGGGATTTTGCTTTTCTTTAAGTATGGGCAATTTATTGCTGAAAATTGGTCAATTATATCGGGGATTGCCCTTGGGAATGCCCAATTCTGGAGCCAATGGCTACTGCCTGTTGGGATTTCCTTCTATACATTCCAGTCAATCTCCTACGTAGTCGATGTGTATCAAGGGGAACTACAGCCAGAAAAACGGTTTTCCTCCTACCTTTTGTTTTTGTCCTTCTTTCCGCAACTTGTGGCAGGCCCGATTGTCACGGCGAAATCCTTTTTACCTCAAATCCGACGGCCTTTGGATTTTTCTCGGATTCCCATTCTTTTTGCCACCTTTCTCATCCTACTCGGGTTCTTCAAAAAAATGGTGTTAGCAGACCATTTGGCAGAGGTTTCTGATTTAGTCTTTGCCCATCCCTTAGAGATGTCCTCTCGTTCCCTTTGGCTTGGGATGTTTTCGTATTCCTTGCAGATCTATTGTGACTTTTCTGGATATACCGACATTGCCCAAGGCGCGGCACTTCTCTTCGGATTTCGATTGCCTGAAAATTTTCGAATGCCATACCTTTCCTCTGGGTTTTCCGAATTTTGGACTCGTTGGCATATTTCCCTATCACAATGGCTGAAAAAATATCTCTATATCCCTCTCGGTGGCAATCGTATGGGATCCCTTTTCACCTATCGGAATTTGATCCTCGTCATGGCAATTGGTGGGTTGTGGCATGGTGCTTCTTGGAATTTTGTTTTTTGGGGTCTCGGGCATGGAAGTCTCCTTGTGATGGAGCGGTGGTTTGGGAAACGAAGTTTGATTCCGCAAGCCTCCTCCTTGAAACCATTGAAGGTCGTTTTAACGTTTTTATCTGTGAGTCTCCTTTGGATTTTCTTTCGAAGTGCCAATTTAGAAGATTCTCTGTGTTACCTACAGGGCCTTTTTGCGAAAAAAGAGGGTTTTTTCCTCCCGTATCGATTGGAAATGAAGTTTGTGTATTGTTTTATATTGCTAAGTTTTGGTCATTTTTTAGGAAATAAAATTTTTAAAGAAAACAAACAGCTGTTAAAAAGATTTAAGGAATATCAAAATTCCTTAGGAAAATTGGCTTTTTTCGCCTTCGTAGCTGTTTTGAGTTTGGTTTTGATTGTATTATATTCTGCTGAGAGTAAACCTTTTGTTTACTTTGTCTTTTAGGGAATTGAATGAAAAAACGGCTTTTTTTCCTCATTTGTTTTTTGGTTTTTTTGTTTGGAATCGATTTTTTCGTATTCCAGAAACTCCAGTTCCATTTGCCAAATGAGTCTCCTTGGAATACCAATCACTTCTTTAATTTTTTATACGAATACGAAAGGATCCGCTCTCTTCCTAAATCCAAAAAAAGAATCATCATTGTCGGAAGTTCTGTTGCTTATTATTCGATCGATGCGTCTTCACTAGAAAAAACATTAAAGGAAAAATATGCACTGGATGCGGATGTTTTTTATTTAGCGTATGCAGGGAATAGTCCCTTGTATGTTTACCTTCTTCTTGATTGGTTGGAGCCACTTAAACCTGATTTAGTAGTTTATCCGGTAAACTTCATTGATTACCGACTCCACCGAACTTATGTTTTGTTCCCTGAGGGGAGAAATGATTCAGTAGACGAAGGATTAGTGATTCAAGATGCATTGACCTTTGGTGAAGCACCCCAGTCACTATGGGTGTTTCCAAAAGAAACCTTACTGGAAGTGGGTTCCAAAATGGACTTCGAAACATGGTCTCGGTATCTCGTATCTTCCAGTTTTTCCTTTTACCGGTACAAAGACATTTATGAACAAAACCTTCAAAATTTAATCCAACACCGATTCGGAAGGAATACAAGTTACCATTCTTATATGGGAGTTTCCATTCCAGAAAGTGTGAATGGTCTTGGGTGGACTGGAAAACAGTTTAGTTTTTTCCCAACCAAAAAAATGGAAGAAAAAGGGTTTTGGATTGAGGTGACTCCCTTTTTGCTAGCGGGTTCCAATTGCCAGCTCGTATTTTCGAATGGTAATCATAATCAAGTAGTGAATTTAAGCCAAGCGCGTTGGACCCAGATTCATTTGGATGTCGACTTCTTTCGGGAAAGAAACAAAATCACAGCCACATTGGAACGAGTTTGGTATGCCCATGAAGCAAGTGGAGCTTATCTCGATTACCATTGGGATCCCATGGGAGTTCGTCTCGAACAAACTTTTGGATTGGAGGAACCAAGATCAGGTGTCCAATACATTCGGGAACCAAGGACGGAAGACTTTCGATACAATGGAATGGATGACGAGACGTACACTCGATATTTTTACTATCGTTTGTTAGAGGGTTTGGACAAACGTCCGGGGATTGGTTATTTAGTCGCATTAAAACTTGCCAAAGAACGAATTCGAAACGAAAAGTTTCGGCCTTTTTTTCATTTTCGATACATCCAAAAAATTGCAGACCATTTCCGAAATCGGAATGTACCATTTTTACTCATCAATAACCCAGAAAACCCAATCTCCCTTCGTTGGTATGAAGATTCGGAATGGTACAAAGACCACTTGCGTTACCTCCAGTCCATGGAATCTGGCTCGGTTCATTTTTGGGACATCCACGATGTGTTACCCATGCAGGGTTTTTCCGATTTCCATCACTTCACTTATGTGGGAATGGAACAAATGAATCCGATTTATGCGGAAAGAATTGGAAATCTCTTTCCGAAATAACATGTTTTTCAATCCTTACATTAGATAAGGAAAATTATGGAAAAAATCAAAGTTGGAGTCCTGGGTGCAACAGGTTCCGTCGGTCAAAGATTCATTCAACTTTTGGAGAATCACCCTTATTTTACGGTGACTCATTTAGCAGCTTCTGAAAAAAGCGCAGGCCAAACCTATGGTGAGGTGATGAAGTCTCGTTGGAAGATTTCTTCTGACATTCCTTCTTATGCAAAAGACATTATCATATCTTTACCAGATCCAAATGTAACGAAGGGCGTGCAACTTGTGTTTAGCGGCCTTGATGCATCCATTGCAGGGGAAGTGGAAACTGCTTACGCAGAAGCTGGTGTCATTGTTTTATCCAATTCCAAAAACCACAGAATGGATCCAAATGTTCCGATCCTTTCTGCAGAAGTGAATGCACATCATTTGGATGTCCTCTCAGCACAAAAGACAAAAGGAAAAATCATCACAAACTCCAATTGTACCATTATGGGTGTGACGATTTCCTTAAAACCATTGATGGATGCCTTCGGTTTAAAATCAGTGATGCTATTTTCGATGCAAGCGATCTCAGGGGCCGGTTACCCTGGAGTTCCAACGATGGATATCCTTGGAAACGTAGTGCCATACATTGGTGGCGAGGAAGACAAAGCAGAAGTCGAACCACAAAAATGTTTAGGAACAGTAGAAGGTGGAATCATCAAATCGGCGGACTTTAAAATTTCTGCCCATTGCAACCGAGTGCCCGTGTTTGACGGTCATACGGTTTGTGTTTCTGTTGCTTTCGAGAAAAAACCAAAAAAAGAAGAGATTTTAAAGGTTTGGGCTGATTTTCAAGGAGAACCTCAGAAATTGGGATTGCCGTTTGCACCAAACCCCGCTATCCTTTACCGCGAAGAAAACGACCGCCCCCAACCACGTCTCGATTTAGACACGGGAAGGGGTATGACAACTGTTGTGGGAAGGTTACGAGAAGATTCGATCTTGGACTGGAAGTGGGTTGTTCTTTCGCATAACACGATTCGAGGTGCTGCGGGTGCCGCCATTTTGAATGCCGAGTTATTGTATAAAAAAGGATATTTTAAGTAAGGACCCGCAAGCCACATGTTAGATCCAAATCTCCCAGAATTAAAAGTCATGGACTACACTGCCTGTCTCCAAAAGGTGCAGGCAATGGATTCTCGAGGAGATTTTTCTTATAAAGGGATTTATAAGGTATTACTCGTTATCTTTGAATGGACTGACAAGTTTTTACAAAATCGAGTCCTGCCCAATGTGGAACAGATTGAAAGGGATAGTTCCATTGATCGGGATCGCACAGAAAACTATGTGATCGATCTGAGTTACAAACAAAATCCTGCCATCATCAAAAAACTAAATGTATTGGAATTCCACCCCAATGAACCAGGGGATCCAGAAAATCCGAGAACATTCATCAAACACAATACTGTCTTTGCAAGACCAACCACTTCGGATGCTGGTACTGCATTCCGGTATGCACTTGGACTCAATGAACTTTCGACTTCTGCCATCAAAGGTTGGTTTAACGAAAAAAGAAAGTATGTGGGAAAGGAAAAAATGCGAAAGGTCATCAAGGCCGCAGTGGATGCCAATCGACTTTTTGATACCTATGCATCCACTGAAATTGGTAATTTGTTCCAATGTCCGTATGACAAAACCAAAGTGCAAAAGGATGCAACCATTGTCATCCATCTCAAACCAATCCTCAAACAATTGGTAGATGACAAAATTTTATTTTTCTTTCGGAATGATTCGGCTTCTAGGCCTGCGAACAAAAGTGTGTTTTTATACAACAGACCTTCGGAAATTGCAGATCGTTATGATGCCTATGTGGATTATGCAAAGAATACGATTTACCCTGCCTTAAAAAACTTAGGTGTGATGGGCGAAGTAACAGAAGACTCTTGGAATTCACCAAAAAATATTTTAACAGAAATCAAAGGATACATGAATGAATCCTATGGTGACCAAAAAACACTTATGGAAGAGTGTTTGGTGTTAAATGAAATCATAGAAAAAGATAAAGAAAGAGAAGAAAAACAAAAACGCAAACAACATATTGAAGACCTTATGGCATTTCTAGCGGAAGCAGGTCGCATTGTTGAGGTAAACCTGCTTCGTGTGAGTGGAGAACCGCTCACGGATGAGTTTCGGGCTATGTTACTTTCGCAACCGGAAGTATTGTATACCGAATACGCAGACAAACGGGTTTATAATGAATTTATTTTGCATAAAGCATGTATCCCGCAAGCAATCGAATCGGCGAAACGTACCTTCCAAATCAAACATTCTGACTTAGAAATTCGAGTTCTGAACCAAATGAATGTTATGCTCCACTTAAATGATGAAAGTCCCAAACGTCTCCTGGAAGAAATCGAAGCACAAAGTTTGTTTCAATTTTTGCCATTTTTCACTCGGTTGTGGAGAATGATCATGGGTAGTATGACTGTCCATAAATTTGAAATACCTCCCATCAAAGCACGATTGCAGCAACAACTCACAAGAGATTTGGCGAGCCAAAAAGTAAAAAAAATCTCCCAAGAAAAAGAAAAATTGGTCAAAGCAAGACTGAAAGAAAGAGAAGAAGCAGAAAAAGACGCCGAACGTAAATCAAAACAAGGTCATACTCAATCGACGCAAACAAACCAATCCTCAGATGACGATGAAAGCTCCGAACCAGTTCGCCAAGGCAGTCCTGAAGAAGAAAAAAAATGGAAAGAATCCATTGAAGCGATCATTCGCATTTTGGATGAAGCTTGGGAGTTTGGAGTGTATCCAGATCGCGAGTATGTTTTATCCAAACTCAATGGAAAGTTTACCGAAGAAAATTTGATTTTTTTCCTTAAAAAATTTGGAGGAAAGGAAATCTATAGTTTTCCAATCCGAAACCAAAGAGAAAAGTTCCCTTGGCCCATACTTGTTTCAACTGGGTATTTGAAACGGCATGGTAAAAAACTTTTTGATAAAGTTTCCGCTGAGAGTGAACGCCAACGTAACGACAAATTCCCGAACCAAGAAAAATTCGACATTGCAGAATCGCAGTTAGATTTTTTAAACCGAATCTTACCCAAACTAAAACCATAAAATTATGCCAGCAATAGAACAATTAAGAGCCAGAAAAACAAAGATCGTTTGCACCATTGGGCCTGCGACTGCTTCAAAAGATATGATCCGAAGCCTAGCTTTGGCCGGGATGAATATCGCGAGGATCAATATGAGTCATGGTGATCATGAGTTTCATAGAAAAATCATTCGCATCATCAAATCATTAAACAAAGATGAATTACACAAACACCCAATCTCCATCTTACTGGATACACAAGGTCCCGAGATTCGGACAGGGGATGTGCAAAACGATTTACACTTAAAAGTGGGTGAAACGTTTACGTTTCATATCATTCCAGGAATGGAAGCAGAAGCCCAAAGTGTATTTGTGAATTACCGTGATATCGTAAAAGATTTAAAAGTTGGTGATAAAGTAACAGTAGACAATGGTCTTATCAACCTCGCCGTGCAAGAGATCCGTGAAAACGAACTCGTTTGTACTGTGTTAGATGGTGGTAAACTTGGTTCTAGAAAACATATCAATTTGCCAGGGATACGAGTTAACTTACCTTCAATCACACCTAAAGACCTCAAAGACATAATCTTTGGTTTGGAAGAGGATATTGATTTTGTGGCATTGTCTTTCGTTCGTTCTCAAGAAGACGTGATCCAACTTCGCGGAATCATCGATGAAAAAAATCACCATGCACAAATCATTGCAAAGATTGAAGACCAAGAAGGTCTTAAAAACTTGGATGCCATCATTCGAGAATCGGATGGGATTATGGTGGCACGTGGTGATTTGGGTGTCGAGATCGAGATTGAAGAACTCCCCATTGTCCAAAGACGTATCATCAAACGTTGCCAAGAAGAAGGCAAACGAGTGATCGTTGCCACTCACTTACTGGAATCTATGATCCACAATCCATCTCCTACAAGGGCAGAAGTAACAGATGTTGCCAATGCCGTGTATGAAGAAGCAGATGCGATTATGTTATCTGGTGAAACGGCGATGGGGAAATATCCTGTTCGATGTGTGGAAATGTTAGATAAAATTGCGCGCCGAATGGAAATGTCGATTAACTTAGGTCTTGCGGCACAAAGAAAACCAAAAGACCAAAAGGAAGAAATGGCAAGGTCTGCGGCAAATCTCGCAGATTCGATGCAAGCACATGCCATTATCGCCATCACAAGACGAGGAATCACTGCCAATAATTTGGCATCCTTTCACCCTCGTTATCCAATTGTACATGCTTTTACAAATATGACTTCTGTTAGACGGAAGCTTTGGTTGACTCGGGGAGTGATACCTTACCGTGTCGATTTTTCTTCCGATCCAGAAAAAACGATCAAACTTGCCATCCAAACTTTAGTCAATAATGGCTATTTACAAATGGGTGAAAAGGTAGTCATTTTATCTGACATCATTGCTGGTGAGGAAAGGGTCGAAACCATTCAAGTCCGCGAAGTCAAATAAAACCCATGTCGTTTGGGAGAGTTGTCCATTGGTTATTGGTATCAACGATCGTCGTATCTCCATTACTTGCGGAAGAAAGGAAATCTGATGTACCAGAGTGGCTCGGTGAATTTAAAAAATTAGACGAGAAAGAACTGGCCAATAAAAGAGAAGGTTGGTATGCAACCGGTTTACCTCTCTTTGGCAATGATGCTGTCAATGGTTCTGGCCTCGGTGTTCTAGCAAATATTTTTTATAACGGTACAAAGTCTGATTCCTCTTTTAAGTACACTCCATACGAACATATGTTCAATGTTGGGATCTACCGGACCAATCGAGGGACTCAAAACAATTATTTAGCCTGGGACGCACCATACTTTTTAGATACTGCTTATCGCTTACGTGCTTATGTAGGTCATGACGCGAGCTTGTACAACCAATACTTTGGAGTTGGTACAGAAAGCCTACAACCATTGTATTATAGAGATCGAAATGCCGATGGCAGTCGGATTGTTAGGAATGCAAATTTTTCAGATTTTGAAAACGCAAACTCCTATAGTAAAAACCGTGGGCCAGGTCGCGAATTCACATCCACACAACATTATCATGATTACCAATTTGAAACTTCGTATGGTCAATTCGCAGCCGATAAAACAATCTTTCAAGTATTTCGTGTTTGGGGAGGAGTGGAGTTTTCTAGAAATATTGTTAGGCGGTATGATGGTAAGTCAACGGAAGCAAAAGATCCGCTTACCAGTGGCAAAGTACCAGCCATTGAAGATTCCTCGAAACTAACGGAAGATGCAAACTCTGGAAAAATCATTGGAATCAATGGTGGAAACCTGAATTATGTGCGAGCAGGGATAGCCTACGATACAAGGGACTATGAACCAGACCCCGACCGCGGTTGGCTTATTGAATACAATGTTAACAAAGCCGAAAGAACCATCGGTTCCGATTTTAATTATTTAAGGCATTTTGCTCAAATTAAAAATTTTTACCAGCCATTCCCAAAACTTTTTGAAGAGTTTGTCATCGCACAACGTGTGGCACTCACCAAGGTGGAAGGGAATGTCCCATTTTTTGAATACCGGTATTTGTTTTCAATTGATGGCCCCTTTGGTGCGTTAGGTGGACAGAACACTCTTCGTGGGTATCGACAGGAACGATTTTTTGGTCCCGTGATTGGATTTTATAATATTGAATTCCGTTATCGAGTTGGCAGTTTTTCATTGTGGGATCAATTTTTCCAATTGAGTATCGTGCCATTTTATGATGTCGGTCGCGTCTGGGATAAACTCAAACAAGTGAATGCTTTAGATTATAAACATTCACGCGGATTAGGATTACGGCTCATTTGGGACCAAGCAACCGTAATCCTAATGGACTATGCATATTCAAGAGAAGACCAATTGTTTTATTTAGACATTGGACATACATTTTGAATCTGTTTTAGTTGAATCTTTCCTTTCGAATCACATCCACATCATTCATAAAGATCACCATTGGATACTTCTCTAAATACTTTTCTGAAATGATTTGAAATATCTTTAATGCTTTTCCTTCAGACACTAACGATTCTAAACGGATGTTTTTGCCTTCCCAGGAAGAGAGGTGGGAATGATTGATGCCTTCTCCTTTGGCCTCACTGATGGTGTAACCTTTGACATTGGCCGATTTTAATTCGGCAACCAACCGGTCTTGTAGTGCTTCATCAGCGATGATGGTGATGAGTTTTGCCTTTTCTAATTTCATGATCAAGCTCCGAATAAATATTTAGAAATAGTGAGATAAAGTGGTAATCCGATGGATAAATTGAACGGAAAGGTGATGGCAAGGGATGCCGTGAGGTAAATGGCGGGGCTTGCCTCTGGAATGGCAATCCTAACAGCAGCAGGAGCTGCGATGTAGGATGCACTGGCACTGAGTGTTCCAAGTACCATCGCTCCACCCATCGATAACCCAATACACTTGCCTAAATACAATCCAAACATTGCAGAGAAAATCGGGAATAGGATTCCGAAGCCAAATAAAAAGACACCTGCTTTTTTTAGGTCGTTGAGCCTTCTACCTGTTACAATTCCCACTTCTAAAAGGAATAAAATCAACATACCACGAAAAGGTGTTTCGAAGAGTGGTGCAAATTGTTCGTGTCCTTTTTTACCAGAGATCATACCAATGATGAGACCACCTAATAATAACAAGGTTCCTTTTCCTGTAAAGAGTTCATGTAATATTTTCCCCCAGGAAGATTTTTCCGATTCGTCTTTAGGATTCATTTTGATGAGGAGTAATGCCACGAGGATGGCAGGGACTTCCATGATGGCAAGTAAACTTGGCATAAATCCTTCATAGCTGATATGAAGAGAATCAAGAAACGCTAGGGCCTCGCTGAATGTTACTGCTGACACGGAACCATAGTGTGCGGCAAGTGCCGCAGCATTTGCTTTATCATATTTCCCAAATTTGGTTAAGAGCCCATAGGCAATGAGTGGGATTGTCACACAAAGGAGGAGTGCCGCCAAGGCTGGTTTGTAGAACTCTATTAGGGTGGTTTGATTCAATTTAACTCCACCTTTGAGTCCTATGGCAAAGAGTAGGTAAATTGTGAGTCCTGTATACATTCCATCTGGGAATTTGAGATCACTTTTTATGACGGTTGCGATGATCCCGAGTAAAAATGCAAGGAACATCGGTGTTTGTAAGTTTGCAACTAATGCGTGTAGAATTTCCATTTGTATTTCCTATTTTGTGATCGAAGTAATGTAGTCTTCGGACAAAAAATTTACCTTTCCTGTCTCTAAATCATATACCGCGCCTACGATTTGTAATTGGCCTTTGTTATAATATTTAGAAATGATTGGATCGAGTTTGCGAAGTGAAACCACTTGTAAGGCGACATTTGCTTTGACAGCATTATCTAAAAAATCACCATCCATGTGTTTGACCTTTTCTGCGGCGGGTTTGATGGCATTGGTGAGAGCGATGATGTGTCCCGGAACTTCATCCGCTTTACAAGCAGCTCCCACGGCACCACAACTCGAATGGCCAAGTACAACGATGAGATTGACTCCAAGCACTGCGACGGAGAATTCAATGGAACCCCAGGAGGCATAGGTGGATACCTGACCAGCGGTTCGTAAGATGAATAAATCCCCAAGGCCTTGGTCAAACACGATTTCATTGGGAACTCGTGAATCAGAACAACCCACAATCGTTGCAAATGGATTTTGTTTTTTGGAAACTTCTTTGATTCGTTCAACGGATTGGTTCGGGCGAATGGATTTCCCATGCACAAATCTTAAATTTCCTTCCACCAATCGTTGCAATGCTTCTTTTGCAGGTACACCACTATTACTCTGAGCAAACATCTGTGATGAAATGGTGATGATGAGAAAACTTGACAGAAACTTGATCACTTTCATTTTTCTTCTCCTATGTGATTCCGAAAAGCATCGGAAAGGCATAATTTACAAAAAAATAATTCGTGAATAAAAATACACGAAAAAAAATACGTATAATGGAAAAAATGTCCCACCACTCTTCCAGTGATTTACTTTGAAATCTTGTAATAGGATCCAAAGATCCTATTTTTTTAGAGATTCTCTGTCGTTCCCTGTGAAGGAAGGTTTCGACTCACTTAGTTTTGTGTAGCAAGTATCCCTGCAAATGCATCCAAGGAATGGAGGAGTTGGTAATCTGGTGTTTGTCCTTTCTGCAATTCAGTTTGGATGATTTGTTTGGCGGAGCCATTTTTTTCGACCCATTGCCCAATTTTTTGGAGATCTAACTTAGAATTGGGTAGATTGCCATTGTTTGTTCCCTCCCCATTCTCATTCAATTTTGAGATCGGTTTGGAATACCTTGGAGATTCGTTCGCTTCTTCAGAAATCCAAAGGTCTGGTGAAATACCGATGTTATGGAATTTTTCTCCATTGGGCAGGTATAAAAAACTAGTCGGGTATTTGATGAGTAAAGTTGCAGATCCAGGAACTGACCTTAAGGTATGTACGAGTCCATGTCCAAATGATTTTGTTCCAAAAATTGCTCCTCTATTGTGATATCGTACCACTCCAGCGATGAGTTCTGAGCCTGATCCTGTATCTTCATTGATAAGGACAATTAAGGGCAATTCAATCAAAACTGAATTGGTTGCATAATATTCATTGTTTGGTGCACGAGTTGTATAAAGTAAACCCTTGGTAACAAACAAGCGCATACATTCAGTGACCAAGTCTAAATACCCACCTGAATTATCACGAAGATCTAAAAGGAAACCATGGATGGTGATTTTTTTACTTTTTGCCTCTTCCATCAATGATGTATAATTTTCTTTGATGAGTTTGATGGAGTCAAAATCAATTCCTTTCACAAAACCTAACACTTTCATGTGAATGAAATTGTATTTGCCTGTTTGGATTTTCGCTTCAATGGATTTATTTTCATTCGTGATACTTGTCCCATTTGTTTTCAATGGGATTTCATAATGATGGATTTGGTTTTTATTTCTCAGTATCGTGATTTTGATACTTTCACCAACTTTACCTTTTAGCATTTGTTCTATAGTGGGTATAGATATAAATCGAACTGAATTTCCATTGATGGATAGGATTTCGTCATCAGTTTGAAGTCCAATTTTATTTAGAAAAGATGTCTTCTTTAATTTAGTGATGATCTTCCTTTTTGTTTTTGATTCTTTGATTGGGATTGAAATGGAAATAGACGTCTGTGGTTTGAATGAATCTTCCCATGTTTCTTGTTGAATGATTGTTGATTCGAACAATTTCGAAACATACCCTTCCAAAGCTCCAATTTCGATTTTTTCCCATTCTTGTTTGGAAACGATATCCGAAGAAGGAGTTTTTATTTGTTTGTACAACACTGCCATCACTTCTTCCAATTGGTCTTGGTCAAATGAAAGTTTGGCAAATTCCTCTTCGAGTTCTAATATGACTTCGTCATTGTTTATAGTTTGGTTATCTAAATCGGGAGTCTGAATCATCACAAGCTGTGCTAATTTTCCATCTTGGATGACATTCCCATTGATTGCACTTTTGTATTTATGATAAAAGGATTTTGGAAGGACGATATGATTGCCCCATCGTTCTGTCGCGGTAATCGCGGCTGTTAAGTGAGCACTCGGTAAATTCAAATCCTTCGGAAAGATGTAATTTCTCCGTAACAGGTTTTTGATTTCAGTAATTTGTTTGGAGTAATGGTAGGTTTTTCCCACTCCTGGCCATGAGGTCAGGGTTTCCTGTTTTTGTTTGGGGAGTTGGCAGTACAATAAAAATAGAAGGAAAGAGAACGACGCAATCAAGGTGAGAGGGGAATGGAAGGAAATTTGTTTCATCTGATTTTTACCTTTCGAGCTCGACTTAAAATTGCAATTTTGATGCGAACTGAATCATGTTTTAGAGGACTGTTTTCTGTTTCAATGAATTGTCATATGCAAGTCAAATGACAGTTCGTGTAAAATTTCAGGCATTGTCAACAAAAGTAAAGGGAAAGGAAATTGGGGATGAAAGCATTGAGTGGCACCGCAAAACATTGGAACCAAATGCAAGGGATTTCCATTGCCATCGGGAGGGCGGGTATGAAAAGGAGATTGATACCTAAAGTAATAAACTATGTAGGAAAACCTTATAGGAAAAGGAAAATTCAATGAGAGGAAATTATACATTGAGAAACCTGATAGGATTTGAAATTTGAATTTTTTAGGAAAACTTACGGGGGAGAAAGTTGTACACTCACTGTAAAATTGGTCCCGGGCTTGTGGGCTAAAAGCAAATTTTACACTGCGTGTAAAATTGATTTTGATGGAAAGGTATCTGAATCAGGATTTTTTAGAACAGAAGGACCAATGGTTCTCAGTGGTTTTCGCATGGGAAACACCACTTTCCCCGCCGATCCTTCTACTCAATGGAATCTTTCACTTCATAGGAATTTCTATCACAAGAAAATCTGATTTCACAGCAGCTTCAAATTGATATTCATCAATCCCCCAAAGACCAACTGCATCCCTACGCTCCAAAGTGGTGCCCGCTACTTCCAATTTTCCTTGGATGAGGAAGGCATAAATTCCTTGGTTTGGCGCATGCACTTTGTAAGAAAGTGTATTGCCTGGTTCCAATGTTGCTAACGAAAAATAAGCATCTTGGTTGATCCAAACGGCTTCCTCATCGATCGGAGAGACAACGGTTTGGAACCGGTTCAATCGCCCCGCTTCGTGAAAGGTTTTTTGGTCATACCTAGGTTGGATATTGGCCACTTTGGGGAGTATCCAGATCTGTAAAAAATTGACTTTTTTGTCTGAGCTATGATTGAACTCCGAATGCTGGATCCCCGATCCAGCAGACATAATTTGAACATCTCCTGTTTTGATGATGCCATTCGTACCTGTACTATCTTTATGTGCCAGTTCCCCAAAGAGTGGGATGGAGACGATTTCCATATTCTGGTGGGGGTGTGTTCCAAATCCCATACTTGGCTCTACAATATCGTCGTTCAATACACGCAGTGCACCAAAATTGGTTTTTTCAGGGTGGTACCAATGGCCAAAACTGAAGGAGTGGTGGCTGTCCAACCAACCAAAATTGACATGCCCGCGTTCGTTTGCTGGGTAGAATTTTTTTTGAACCGTGGATTTGTTTGGGTTTGTTGCTTCCATATCAAATAGTTTAATATCAAACTAAAATTTGTCAAGTGAGTTTCTTTTTCCATCCTTTAAAAAAAGAAAATCACTTCCCAATCACTCAGTTTTTCGGAGGATCAACCTATGTCGGAAAAAGCGTTAGAATCAATACAAAACAAAAAAAATTGGTTAGAATTGGGACCTGTGTATGTGAACCGAGTGAGATTTTTACTCGCTGGATTTTATATCATCGCGACCTTAGGTTCGTTCAAAACGTCCACTACACTTCAAACTTCAAGTTACTTAGTGGGAATCACTTGTATGTTTCTTTACGGCGGTTTGCAGGCATATTTATTCAAAGTCGGTAAATTGAATGCGTTTTTCCCGAAAATGTTCATCCTACTTGATATCACAGTTTTATTTGTAGTCACTGCATCTGGTCTTATGGGAGGCAGTACAGTTGCGGCAGATCTAATCAAATCACCTACGTTATATGTATTGTATTATTTTTATGTCGTGTATTCTGCATTTTTATTTTCTAAAAGAACCTTACTCATAAGCACATATTATTCTGCATTTTGTCTTCTCTTGATTCTGTTCATAGGATATGGACAAGGTGTTTCGTTCAAAGAAGCCGAAGGATTACAAAGTGAGAAGGGAACCGTTGCAATCTCAAATGAAGTTTTTAAAGTCTTATTTTTAATTTGTTTTGGTTATCTAACTTCCACTGTACTCAATTTATTAAATGAAATTAAAAATGAGTCAGATGAAAAACATAAACTGGCAGTAGAAGAAAGAGAAAATGCTAACGAACTCAACCAAGATTTAAAACGAATTGGGTCTGAATTATTTAATACTCTAAAAAACATACGAGATTTAACCAACGATTTTAACCAACAAATTGAATCACAAGATGCCTCAATTCAAGATTTGACTGAATTTGTATCCTCATTTTCTGAAAGTATTCAAACGTCGGTGGACAATATTGGAAAACAACATAACCAAATCACATTATTGAATCATAAATCTGATACCTTAAAACTTAGCATAACAGAGATTGGAAAGGTTGTTGAGGATCTCAATTCCAATATGAGTGATTTCCAAGATCGAAGTAGTGTACTTTCCCAAACTGTGAGTAATTTAGAAGAAAGATTACGTTCCGTCAATGTCTCACAAAAAGAAGTGAGCGAAGTGAATGATATCATGGCAGAAATTGCAGATCGAACCAATTTACTTGCTTTAAATGCCTCCATTGAAGCCGCAAGAGCAGGGGAACATGGAAGGGGATTTGCTGTTGTTGCTCAGGAAGTAGCAAAACTTGCAGAAAATTCCAATGAAAATGCGACAAAGATCAAAAAAATCATCACTACGTCCAATCGATATATCTTGGAAGGAACTGAGCTTGCATCTGTTGCACTGAACCAAACGGAGTCATTACAAACTAAATATGAGCTATTAAGTGAAGTGATTAAAACAGCCACATCCAAAATCAATTCCCAAAAAGACATCAATAAAGAAGTATTAGAATCACTTGACCTGATTGAATCCATTTCAAAAGTTTTGGACCAAGAATCTAAAATATTAGATAAAGACAAAGAACAAATGGTCGCTGTTGTTCACCAAATGGAAGAAATCAATCAGAAGGTAGTGATTAATGCTCGAAAAATGGGTGATCATACTTCAAGTTTGGAAAATCAAGCAAAGGAGCTTGCTTCAGACTAATTCATATCCATGAAGTCAAAAATTCTAATATTCTTATTGATAGCCATCCCACCTTTTTTAAAGGCTGATCCTGGTCCTAAACGATTTGGGTTTGTTGTTGGTGTAAGCGAATATAAGGATTTGTCCCTAGCGAATTTAAAAACGGCTAAAAATGATGCTCTTGGTATGACAAAAATTCTATTTAGTTATGGTTCATACAATCGCATCCAAACCTTGGTACAAGAAGGGTCAGTCAATTCGACCCCTACGAAATATAATATTTTAACACAGCTGGAATCGGTTTTGGAAGAGACAAATCCAGATGACCTATTTGTTTTTTATTTTTCGGGCCATGGAGTCGTAGATTATAATGATAAGGTGTACCTTCTTCCTGAGGACGCAAATCCAGAGAAACCATTTGAAACAGGAATTGCAGTAGAACAACTTCTAGAAATGACACGTAAATTCAATTTGAAACGAGTTGTTTTTTTTATCGATGCATGCCGTAACCCAGAAGATGGGAAAGGCGAAATCGGAAGAAAATATTTAGAGAATGTAAATTTCAAAGATTCGGAAATAGTTTCCGTTTTTTATTCAACTAAGGTCGGTTATTCGAGCTTTGAAGATCCCAAATCTGGATATGGAATCTTTACAAAATATTTGATTTATGGATTGGAAGGTAGGGCTGATTCGAACTTTAATGGTGAAGTGACTTATTCTGAGTTATCTGGTTATGTGATCCAATCTATGAAGGTTTGGACCAAAGAAAATCAGAAATTACAAAAACCTTACACCAAAGAATACGCGGAAAAAGCTGAAGATACAATTCTAACATTCGCAGTCAATCCTGATACGTCACTAGCTGACGCGCCTTTATTCAATCCATACAATCCAACCTATGCCTTTCGTTCATTTTTAATTCCAGGTTGGGGCCAATATGCGCGGGGGCAAGAAGACAAAGGTAAAATTTACATGTCAATCTTTGCCTTAGGTGTTTTGTATGCAGGTTACCAATACAATGAGTTCCGCTCTGACAAACAAGCCTATGAATCTGCGATAGGGATTCCTCCTAACCCTAGAGTCTCTGAGACGATTTTATTGAATTATTTTTTAATTGAACCATACCGTCAGCAAATGGAAACTTCAAGGGCAAATCTCTCACAAGCATTGACTGCTTTGGTACTCATATGGTCTGCAAATGTGTTTGATTTTTATTTGTTAGGCCCTAATCCTAAAGAAAAGTCGAGTGTTTTCCTCGAATTCGATATGGAAAACCAAGGGTTTATGGGAATCAATCGAGTCGGAAAAATGGGTTATGCGCTTAGGTTTTAGTCTCCTATCAATAGTATTGGTTTTGCATTGTCAGGTGAAAGCACCCAATCAAAATGTATTCGATCCTACCTCAATGTTTGGAGGATCGGCTGTCGTTTTATTGGGATTAGGCTTTGGTGATGACTTACAAATCACAACGAGATACAAACAAAATGATTATCCGACAATTGTTAAAACAGAATATTTAGATTTGGATTTGAGTGCCCCTGTAGCGGCCTATTTTACGAAAGGGGATTTTAAAATTTCTGATCCATACCAGAACGATCTCATTTTACGAGATGTGTTTCCACTTTCAGACTTTAAACTACGAGTTTTATTTTCCGTTTCATCTCGATCGGAGTGGAGAGATCCACTTATTATCTCGATTACAAAACCTGAAACATTGACTGAATATTCATTTTTGGGAAAACAATTAGAATTTCGATTTCCATATCCTAGATACTTTGGATCAATTTCGGAGGCGAAAGGATACATTACCTCTACGATGTTAACTGATGGTCGCATCTTACTTGCAGGAGGAGTGAATCCTTCTGGTGCAACAGTTGCGACAATCGAAATTTGGAATCCAGAAACTGGTATATCAAAAATATTACCATCACTGAACCAAAGTTTAATGGGGATGGCTGTTTGTGTTCAGAATGATGGTAAGGTTTTGGTTTCTGGTGGGAAATCAGTATTGGGGAATGTCACTGCCAATTCGCAAATCTCGGATAAAATTTATTTGATTGATCCTGTGAATGAAACCGTTGTCGAACTACCGTTTATTATGCAGAGAAGACGTTATGGTCATACGATGGTTTGTTTGAACCAAGGAGACCTTCTGGTTTCTGGAGGACAATCCCAGGTTGGCACTGATCCTTCTGCTGTGACCGATGATCATGAATATGTTTCGATGAGTGGTAATAATTCCACGATTTTAGCTGGATCTTCAAACTTCCCTCATGGGATGGCGTTTCATTCTGTTGAATATGACCAATTGAATTCACGAATATTGTTTTATGGTGGAAGGGATCGCTTAGATTTATATGCAATGTTTTCGAACACGATTTATGCGATGGATACAAATACTTTTGCTCTAAATTCCTTGCCTGTAACGTTTGCAACATCTAGATCAAATGTATCGCATTTTAAAATGCCAAATCAAGATCGTGTTTTTTTGGGAGGAATGATTCGAGAGGGGACAGGGTCAAAGGCGATTGAATCCTGGAGCGAGAATTTAACAACCACAACAAGTCTTGGATTTACGACACGATTCAAAAATGGCAGTGCAATTGTCAGATTTTCTGATGAACAGGTGTTTTTTACCGGCGGCATTGATACATATTATAAATCCGGAATGTTGGAATTATATGATCACTATGAACGTAAAAATTATATAGTAGATACGATGATGGTGCCGAGATCGGAACATTCTTCTCACCTAACTACCAAAGGGATTGTTATCTTTGGAGATTCTGCATCATTGGATACAAGGGTTGAAGTTTATGGGAAAGATTAAGTTCTTAATTTTCGCCATTTTTTTTGTTTCCTGCAAAATTTCAAATGGAACCAATCCAATGGATCCTTCATCTGCCGCAAATATTGGTTTATTTTTGTTAGGTGCCGATTCGGTTGTAAAAATGGAGTTTTCCTCTAATCGTGTACAACCTGGGGGAATTATATATGTATCCACAAATCATGATTTTACTTCAAATTCCAATGGATTGAGATTACCTGTTACAAATTCAGGATCGAACCCGATTTCACAAATCATTCCTAGAAGCAAATTTTTATACGAAGTCAGGATGGCTCCATCGGTGACAAGTGGAAAGTTCACCATGAATCTAAAAGATTATTATTTAAGTGAATCCCTATTGGTGAATCCTGAATACTTTGAATTTGAAATTGATGCAAACCCACCCTTATTACAGTTAAAAACAGGAAATGGAATTGATATTTCAGAATTACAGTCAGGGTTTTTGGACATTGAATCTAATGAGGAGATTGTTTGGGATGGAAATCTGTCTCAAGTGGAACTCTCTGGCAATGCAAAAAATAGTTTGGTTGTATCAGACATCATTGTCTCGGCAAGAAATATACGATTATTATTTGCTGGAAATCCCAATGCAAACGGTGGTATTCTAAGTATACGCTTCAATGGAGTAATGGACAAAGCTTTGAACTCTCAAGGCAACATCATACTTCCAGTTCAAGTATTCGCTTTTAAAAGTGGTCCAAACATGAATATAGCTCGGAGATCATGTATGGGTATGGAGCTTGATGATGGTAGAAAAATAGTTCTTGGTGGTAGAGCAAAATCAGGTGTTGTGATCAATGGTAACGGGACATTAAGTAGTACGGAATTTTATAATTCTATCACAAAAGAGTTTTCGATTGGGCCAGATATGATTTACAGAAGGCAAGAGTCCGCCATCGTAAAACTTTTAGATGGACGTCTGTTAGTGTCAGGCGGGTTTGGAGCAAAAGTTTGGGAAGCGTCAAACGAAAGTTTAAGCTCGATTGAAGTGTATGACCCAGTCACCAATACTTGGGCAGAAGGTCCGAGTCTCACCACACCAAGACAATTGCATAAAATGACAGTTCTACCAAATGGTGATGTATTGGTTGTGGGAGGGCTCACTCCTTTTTCTCCGTTCCAATCAATAGCGATGGTAGAGTTAATCCATGTAACACCAAATCCAGCTTCCATGACTGTGGAAACGATTGGAAATTTGGTTGATTCACGGGGGAAACATGCTCAGGTTTTGTCGTCTAGCGCTGGGAAGGTGGTCATCACAGGTGGTGAAAGATCTGATATAACAGGACCTGCTTCCAGCGATTATTATGCGAGAGCAATAGATTCAATAGAAATTTATGACATCGCCACAAAAACGTTATCTACATCAACGGCAAAGGTGATTAAAAGATTCAATCATTTTACGCATGCTTTGAGCAATGGAGAGATTCTTATATTAGGAGGGATCAGTTCTCGTTTTAATGATAACCAACCGATCCTAAGGGCACAAATCTATAATCCATTCACCGATACAATTCGTGATCACAAAAATTTATTGTTTGGAAGGGAATGGGGTACTTCCTTCGTATTCCCTTATGGTAAAGATCAAATTGTAATTGCTGGAGGATTAGAATACCGAACTGTCAATGGGAATACCTTTGATTCGATTCTGGATACTGAGTCATGGTCTGAGACGGACAATCGATTTTATCTCACAAGCAGATCACTGAATGCGAGGTGGGATGGATGTGATATTGGATATCCTTCTACCGGTGGTGGAATGATTCTCGGTGGAAGGATTGGAAGTATCCTTGCTAATACGGAGGAATATAGTTTTGAATAAACTAAATTTATCCTTTGTATTTTTATTCGTTGGATGTATGGTCCAATCTGAATTTAAAAATGTTTTTGATCCAAAATCATTGACTGGCATTTTGTTAAGTTCAGTCGTAACTGGTGGCCAATTTGAGTGTAATGAGAGATCAAATACGAAGTCGTTTGGGAATATTAATCAGATACTATTACAATGCAATCGCGAATTAGCGAAGATAGATACTGATTTTTTATCTGAGTTGAATGAATCCACATTTACCAATGTTAGTTTCGCAAAAATTGGAAATGATCAAATATTAATCCAATTTGACCCCTTGATGAACGATGGCAGTTATGAAATTAATTTAAAGAGTGTTGTCTCTGGATTTGGTGAAACTCTTACCCAAGAAACATATCCCATCGTCATTGATACTCAATTGCCTGCAGTGAGTTTAACAAATTATCTGCCAATCACTGACTATACTTTTTTTACTTCCAGGTATTGGGATTTTGAAAGTTCAGAACCACTCAAAAGTTTTGGACAACCTTTGCTTAGTGGATCGTTAGCTTCTATGATTGTCGTGCGATCCATTCAAAAGATAAGCGATACCAATTTTCGTGTTTATTTCGAGACAAATTTTGATTCCAATGGACCAGGATCTGTCACGATATCATTTCCCAATGCAAAAGACAAAGCATTGAATGATGTGACAAATTCCATTACTGTTCGATTGATTGGATTGGTGCCGGGCCCAACTTTAAACCAAGGTCGTGCAGAATTTGAAGCATTTCAAAATGAGAATGGTGATGTCATTGCAATTTATGGATATAATTCTAGCGCTGAAATCTTAAGAAGAGGAACCAATAGTTTTATTCTTACCAATCCAAGTTTACCTGAAATTCATCGAGGAGAACGAGGTGTGATGTTGGATGGCAAAAAGTTGCTGATCACCGGTGGGATTAAATTTTCTAGTGCGAACTCTTTGAACGAAAGTTATCTTTTTGACACCGAGACCACTTCCTTTTTGCAAACAGGATCGATGGTACAGACGCGTCACATGCATGATATAGTCAAATTGCCGAATGGCAAAGTAATGGTAATCGGCGGGATAAAAGATTTCACTCCAGTTTTGCCTGGTATGTACTTCACAACTTTGAATTCCGCAGAAATTTATGATCCTGCAACTGAAACATTCACTGAAATTACAAATCGAATGATGTCTCCTCGTTCCTTCTCTTGTTCTGTCGTATTAGATGATGGTAGAGTTTTCATTGTTGGTGGGACTGATGGAATTTTTGCCCCTAAGGATACAACTGAGTTTTATGATCCTGCAACGGAAACTTTTAGTTGGGGGCCTAGTTTGCCTATCGCAGTAGGGGCATTAAAATGTTTGAAACTAACAGACGGGAACGTTTTGATTTATGGCGCTCAGTTATCGAATTTGAGCAATGCCACGATGTTGTTTGATATCTCCAAAAATCGAGTTCTTACCATTGCCAATTCTTTATACCGAAGGGAGTGGAGTATGGCACTTGAATTACCCGATGGTGGAGTTTTGTTCTACGGTGGTGCCTATCGTTATAACACAAGTGAGCCGAGCCGTACAATTGAAAAATTGGACTACGGAAAAAGTAATAGTTTTTATGAAATGGGAATGTCGAGAATTAGTTTATCAAAACACAGTGGCGTTAAATTTTCAGATGGAACATTTTTTTTCTTAGGTGGTGAATCTGGCGGATTATTCCATCATGGAACAGATTATTATGGATTAACCGAGTAATATGCCACATGAATCGGGACGTATCTATGGATCATTTAAAAAAATTTGTATCCCAGAATCGATGCTTCTTGATGAAGCAATAGCAATCCGTAGCCAATTATCTCAAATCAAATCAAATTGGGAAAATGGCATATTAACGGGAAGTGAAGTAACCTACCAACTCGTATTGTTATATTTAGAAAAAAGAGTGAAAAGACACCCATTCCTAAGAATGGGGCAAAAACTACCAAACCGAAATTCTTCAAAAGAATTTTTAGAAGTAGTGCGATTTTATGGAATGCCGGACACAGTTCGATATGCACTTTGGAAATGGCATATCGGCGAATGGAATATTCAACTGATCGATTTTAATCCAAGTTCATTGGAAATGTTAGAATCACAAAGTAAAGGAATCCGTTATGCAACGATTAGTTGGGATCACGCTTTAATGGGAACTCTGGTTGAAGGCAAAAGAGATGCTTTTGAACATTTGTTGCATGATTTAGCACATGCATATATGTTCTTTAGAGAAGATTATGATTTTGATGGTCAGAAGAAATTTTTTCAATCGATGTTAGATGATTACGAAGAATATTTAATTTATTTAGAAAAAGATAATACCTTCAAAGAAAAATTTGAATATTGTATTTCCGATATGAATTCTCATCCTGCCCATTTGTCTGCGTATTGGAATGCAATTCGAAAAGAAGCAGGAGTCCCTATCTTGACAGCTGAAACCAAAAACTAAAGTTTTGGATTGTTTTTGTGACGATGTAAGTCACGTTTTGTGTTCTTTTGAATTGTTGTTAAGATCGCATCTTGTAGAGAGATTCCCATTTGATTGGCAAGGCAAGTTAATACAAATAAAATATCGCCGATTTCGTTTGGGATTTGATCGGCTGATTCCCCCGATTTGAATGATTGGTCTCCATATTTTCTTGCCATCAACCTTGATAATTCGCCCACTTCTTCCATAAGGATGGCTAAATTAGTTAATTCTGAAAAATAACGAACCCCAATTGTTTGGATCCAATCGTTGACTTCATTTTGTAATTGACCCAGGGTGATTTCATTTTTTTCCAAGTTTTTTCTCCAATTCTTTGGAAAGTATGTTTGAAAATTCAACCATACCTTGTTGGTTTAAATGGATTAAATCAAAACAGTATTTCCCGTTTTTGTCGCCTAAAGAATCTTGTAGGTCTAATTCATCTAACGTTTGGTGGTTTTTTAAGGCTTCTGTTAACCCATCTCTCCATACTTTCATTCTGCCTTCATTATTCACCTTCCGAATGACATCCGAATAAGGTGCAAAAACATTGATAATATGGATCTTTCGATTTCCAATGATATCATACATTTTGGTTAACCGTCGAAAGTAACGTTTTGTATCATCGGTTGCATCTGAATCTTTTGGGACGATGCTTGCGATCCCACATGTTTCAAATAACATCCTTCTATGATCAGGGTTGGAACCTTTTGGGATTTCAATTGGTAGATGTAATGCCAAACGATTCATACAGTCTTCAACGTTTGTTAAATTGTATTCATCGATGGATTCCGGATGATCATTTTCATAATCCCATGGATTTTGATTTGGGCTTTTATTTTTTCTAGAAATTGCTTTTAATCGTTCGTTCAAATTAATCACTAAATCAGACATATCTTTGCGATAAGCCACAGATTTAAAAATGAGATACAAGTAGTTTGAAAATTCCAAATTATATTCAAAATCTAATACAGTGGGAATTGCTTTGAAGTTCCCAAGCTCAGACAACATAGCAAGTGTTGGATCCACAACATAACTACGATCAACCCAAGGCATCCCTGGCTCCATCACGTGAAGGATGATTTTCACATTCGGGAATTGGTCTAAGTATTCTTCCAATATCCTATGTTGGACAACTAATTCTGATCCACGGACAGCAATCGATTGAGATTTTAGACCTAACTTCTTTAAGTTTTCATTAAGGATACGAATACTAATTCCTTCGAATGCAACGGAAGTCCCAACAATCAGAATATCTGGTTCGAGAATGTCCTTTTTGGAGATCACATGTTCGGTGACCCGATTGATGTTAGATGCATAGGAATTCTTTTTTAAATATGGTTTATAAAAACCCAATTGTAGAACGAGTTCAAAGATAAGTAGGAAAACGAAGACAGTTACGATCTTCTTATCTTTCAAAAATTGGATAGTTTCTTTAGTAATGCTCATAATTAAAATTGAAAGTAGAGGAAGTTCTGACTTTCTGTTACCCCGAATAATAATAATAAAAGAATGTTCACGATGACGAAAATGGAATATTTCATCCAACTACCAGTGAGTAGAGTAGGGATTTGTCTTTTGGAAAAAATATAACTTGCCGTAAAACAAATTACGAGTAAAATTCCAAAGCGGTAATTCATCCAACGTGTGATGGGTGCGCCAGAATCATTGAGGAAGACAAGTGCTTTCATCATAGGGATTGCTTTTTCCATAGTTTCCGCGCGGAACATGATAAACCCAAACGCGAGACAAAACATTGTAAGTATCCGGGAGAAGATATCGTAAGTTTTTCCACCTTTTTGGTTAAAGAATTTTGAAACGGATGTATCCCCATAAAATTTGTGTGTCAGTAACATCGTCCCTTGCCAAATTCCCCAACCAACATAATGGTAGGCAGCTCCATGCCATAAACCTGCAAATAACCAAGTGATCATGATATTTCTAATATACATGATTACACTGACTCGGGAACCACCTAACGGAATGTAGATATAATCTCGTATCCATGTAGAAAAAGAAATATGCCAACGCGACCAATGGTCTGAGATATTTTTACAGGACATTGGAAAATTAAAGTTTGGATTGAATTGGAATCCAAATAAACGAGCAACACCAATTGCGATATCGGTATAACCGGCAAAATCGAAATAAATTTGCCATCCGAAGGCAAGTGTTCCAGTCCAGATTTCGATCGAATTTAGATTTTGGTAATTGGCAAATGTAGAATCGACTACTTTTGCTAAGTTGTCAGCAAAGACAATTTTTCTTGTGAAACCAATTAATATTAAGGCAAACGCTGCTTCAATATGTTCTTTATGAACACTTAATCTGTAATCAAGATCTCGAAAAAAAGTTTCTGCACGAACAATAGGACCCGCAACCAATTGAGGGAAGAAAGCCACATACAAAGAAAAGTCTAAAAAGGACTTACGAGCTTCTATTTTACGATTATATACGTCGATTGTATAACTCATCGATTGAAATGTATAAAAGGAAATCCCAACTGGTAAAATAATGTTTTGTTTTTCAAATTGAAAGGATCCAAGAAGATGGATATCGTTAATGAGTCCGAGCAAAAAATCGGTGTATTTAAAAAACCCCAATGTTCCAAGATTCACAACGAGTGATAAAACAAGTAACCAACCTCTTTGTGAATCACCATCTTGTTTTGCTTCAATTAAGCGAGCTGCGAAATAATCTATAATCGTTGAAAACAACAGAATCAAAACATATGGATTGATTTTGAGATCACAATACATTCTATCTGTAAAGAATTTGAGACCACTATCTGCCATCGCCGAACATGAGATTGATGATGGTTGCCAAGCCATGTAAAAATAATAACTGGCGAGTAAAAAGAACAATCTTTGCCATCGATTCTTTAAAAGATTTCCAATGATGATTGTGATAAAAAAGAAGGCTAAAAATTCAAATGAGTTAAATAACATCTTGCGTGTCCTATCTGTAGATTGTTTCTTCTGCTAATTTTTCAACGGGGCCTTGGATTCCCTCAGTATAACCGAATTTGGGACCTATCGATCTAGGTAGAGTGGAAAATGTAAAATTGGTAAGGAAATAAAAGATAAAAACTAAGGTATAAGTTGTATGTAAGATTGAGTTTGAAAACTTTGGAAGTAAATCGTTTCGGTATGAGTTGAGGATAAAGGAATTGAGAATCCAAAGTCCAATGGTTGTCCCAACCCAGAATTCAAAAAAATAACCTTCCCACCATGTATAGAAGACGATGGACGGTACCAACCAAAATGTCAGAACCAATATTTCTTGTTTGTATTTTGCCCACATGGTACGAAAATTCAAAATTCCTAAACATAAACTAAAAATCCAGAACAAAAGATTTAAATTATATGGTAGGTGTTTTGGGTTTTGGAAATCAAAAAGGTTCACTCGAAATTTGGGGATTACATTTTGAAAGACTAAAAAAGCATCACCAATGCCTCGATAAAAGTACAATACGTAATTTTTTTCTTCACCAAGGCTTGTTCCCCAACGATTGATGGCCGCATACAAAAACATCCAGAATGAAAAATGTTTTTCGTCGATAGGTCCAAGGCCTCTTTTTAGGATCACAAATCCAACGAACAAATAAGAAAAGATCGTGACAAGTCCTAAGCAAGCCAAATAGACGAATATGACTCTAAGTTTTGTACCTAAACTTCGATTTGGCGATAAAAATATTGCCATTGGTACCATTCCAAAATGTATCACATTCGACTGATGGAAATAAATCGAAAAAAGTTGGATGAACCACAAGATGGCCAGCTGTTTTGCATTCAGACCCTTTCGCAGATAATAAATGGTTAGCAAAAACAACAATGCCATAAGACAGGAATGAATGAGTGGTGTGTCATTGTGTAAGCTATAAAACCAAAATGCTTGGCTTACTTGGATGACGAGAGCAAGTACAACGGCTAAGACAAAATCTTTATAAAGTTTGTAGTAGATCCAAATAAAAAGTCCCAAAAAGAAAAGTGAAAAACTCAATATACGCAAACGCAGAAAAAACATAATATCTGTGGTTTGATAGAAAGTACGAACCATTTTCCAATACAATAGTCCTGAAGATTCAAATCCAAGATGATGAGGGTTAAAAAAAGCAGATTCAATTCGATCTTTTTGTATGTTCAGTGCATAAACACAAGAATCCCAATCAAAGGCACGTGATAGATACCTAAGATGGAATAAAAATAAACCTAAAAGAAGAAGGAAGATGAAAAGTTTTTTCAAAAAAAGTCTACCTTCTTATCGTTTTAACATTCGATTGACGATGGTTTTGTTTTTTCTATTTGGAAAAAAATAAGGAGAAACAATTAGTATTTTTCCATCTTTTTCCCAAACCAAACGATTGAGGCCAATATAATCGCTAAGCCCACCATGCTCATAAGAAAGGGAGAGTCCTTCTGCTTCCAAAGAATGTTGATTGAGTTTTTTCCCAAGCCATGAGTGTTTGATTTGCCAAAGTTCATTTTTTACAAATACAGTGCGAATATTCCATTTTGATAACAGTTGGCTAACATCGATTAGTAGGGAAATGGAAATATAAAAATAAACAAAAGCGGAAAGGTAATGGTAATAACGAAGTTCATCCAAAAAAGGGATTTTTAGAACTTTGGTAATTTCCAATACACCCACAAACCAAAAGAAAAAATTCCCTAGTAAGTGAATATACGGTAAACTAAGATAAAAGAATGAAGTCGCCCCAATGATTAAAACAAGTGAGGGGAGTGGATTTGAATGCAACTCATCATAAAGAGACGTTCCAAAATAGGCAGTTTCTTTTTTAGATTTGTATTCTTTCCACTTTGAGAGCAAACGATCAATGGTTTTCATATAAATAGTACCTCTTCTATCTTTTTCGCGGTTTCTTGCCAGGTCCACAATTTAGTTGGGAATTTTGGCACTCTTTCTTTTTTGGGTCCTGATAATGTCTGAAAGGCTTTGGTCCATGATTCCGTATCTTTTGGTGCTACGAAAACATCACATTGATCAGATAAAATTTCTTTGAATACTGGGATGTCGGATGCAACACATCTTTTGCCCTCGAGCATTGCTTCAAGCAATGGCAAACCAAACCCTTCGTGTAAAGATGGAAAAAAGAATGCCTTACATGATTGGAATGCAAGCGCCAATGTGTTTTCGTCAGGTGTATCGATGAATTGAATTCCGAAAGTTTGGGTCTTTGGATCGTTTAACTTTTGATACAGAATTTCTCCTTCTTCGCCCCAACCTTTTCTCCCCATGATGAGAAGGGAATGTTTGTCTTTAGGATGATCTGCTTTAAAATGTAAAAAAGCATCTACCAATCGGTTGATATTTTTTCTTGGTTCTAGGGTTCCTACTGTTAGGAAAAAATCTTTTGGAAATTTGATTTTTACCTTAGACAAATTTGTTTTTGTTTTAGAAACACCTGGGTATACAACGATACATTTGTTTTTGAAATTTGGTCGAAACTGGATGATTTCTTCTTTTGTATTTTTGGATAAACAAAAGATTTTGTCTGCATTTTTCAATGTAACTGGTGATAATAATTTGTGTTGCCAATAATTCCATTTTGCCATGGTTTCTGGGGCAGATATAAAATTGAGATCGTGATAGTTCACGTAACTGGGGATTGGTAGTTTAAAAAACGGTAACATTTGAATGGTACCCCAAAAAACTTCGATTTTGTTTTGTTTGAGTCTTTTTGGTAAAATCAAATTTAAATAGATTGGTCCAGGGATTGGTTTTGATTCTACCACCAAATGTACGTTTGGCAGAAGTAAATCATTGAATACTGGGTGAATTGGTTTGTTACTTAAAAAATAAAATTTTTTGTCTTTGTGTTTTGGTAAAATAACTTTCAGAACTTCCGCAAGATAACGAGAGTTCCCAGTGATTCCATACGCAAGTGGTCTGACATCAATTCCGATGATTGTTTTCATGAAGTGCAAACCTAACGATATAAAAATACAACAAACTTGTAGAATAAAAGAGAATGGAATACATTGAAAGAAAGGATTCTAACTTTTGGCCGATAAAGGTACGATGACTGAGAATGGGCAAACTTAAAATGAAAAGTAAAACATAAGCGGATCGAGTCATTTTTGTTTCTGAAATCACTTTGTTTAATATGAAATAAACTGGAACCAAACAAATGATAAAACTATGGATCCAACTGATCCCACTAAAAAGTGCAGAAATTAAAAATAATAAAGAGATGATCGACCATTTTTGGTTCGGTTTGCGCCATAAAAGAAGCAGTGGTATCCCAAATGCCAAAACGAATATAATTTGAACGATTTTTAAAGTAAAAAGAGATACATTAAAAAATGGTAATCCATATGTCGGTTGGTTGATAAAGTCAGCACCTGAAACAAAATACTTTGCGAGTGTAGAGGGGAGCGATTGGTTGTTTTTCCAAGACCGTAAAAGTGGATTGTTCAGAGCGTTCCCTAAAATTTGCGAAATCCATTCATTGGACATTTGGATTGTGTATTCCCAATTGTATGTGAGTGGGAGTGCATTCCAAAGAAAAAGTCCCACAAAAAACCAAACGATTCTACTAAACTTTTTTTCATAAACGAAGGCGAAAAGAAAAACAAGAGGTGTGATTTTGATGCAAACTGCAAGAGCTAACAAAATTCCACCCACAAAATCATTTTTAATCAAAATAGATGCTAACACAAGTAAGATGAGAAAAATTCCTACTTGGTTATTTTGGATATGGCTTTCGATGAATCGAAAATTAATTACCATCGTTGTGATTAACAATATGTATTTGTACTTTTGTTTTTCTAAATTGAGTTCTTTGTTTTGGAAGAGTAGATAAAAGATCGCAAGTAAAGAAATCCAACTGATGAGTTCAAACAATAAGGCGGCATTATTTTCCGATAAAAATGTGATGGGTATGAGTAAAAATGAGAACAATGGAGGGTAAATATAAGTCGCTGTTTCATTTTGTAGGGAAAGGAGAAGGGGTAGGTTTTCTGGAAGGAATAAATCCTCAGCAGATTTGATTTTGGATTGGAGTTCAAAAGCAACATCGAATCTGTATAAATTTTCCCCTGTGGACCAACGTTCACTGGCATGGTAATAGTCCAAAAAATCAGATTTTTGGTGGGCACGTGTGACAGAGGTAACCAAAAGGAATAAAAAAAGAACAGCAAGGATCCATTTCCCATGTCTTTCTATCGGCTCTAAAAATTTCCACATAGTTCTCCTACCATTCCCAATATTTCTGGTTAATTGACAAGGTTTTCCTAAGGTGATCCCAAGATGGATTTTTTAAACGAATTTGATTTTCATTTACCAGAAGAACAAATTGCTCGTTTTCCCGCGAAAAACAGAGATGAATCGAGACTACTCCTCGTTGACAGAGCCAATGAGACATTTAAGGAAGCACCTTTTTTTCGGGACATACGCAACTGGTTAAAGCCTGGTGATGTTCTTGTTTATAACGAAACCAAAGTATCCTATCGTAGGGTGTACTTACAAGTGGAATCCGGGCGGATTCATGAAGCGATTTTTTTAGATACTTTAGAAGACAATGCAAACATCTGGTCTTGTATATTGAAAAATAGGGCCAAACTGAGATTAGGTGAAAATTTATGGCCAGTGGGGTTTAAAGAATTCCCTTTTGTGTATGAAAGCAAGGACAACGAACTATCCCTTCTCAGATCAGAACGCACGATTACGGATTTAGACTTTGAAGTTTTTGGAACCATCCCCATCCCTCCTTACTTAAAACGAAAGGCGATCGAAGATGATAAATTCCGTTACCAAACCATCTTTGCCAAAAAATCAGGTTCCGTCGCAGCACCCACTGCGGGACTACATTTTACGGATTCGTTAAAATTAGAACTCATCCAGCTTGGGATTCAATTTGTACCAGTCAACTTACAAGTTGGTTATGGGACATTTCGTCCCTTAACCACCGAACAATGGCAGACTAAAACCCTACATAAAGAAAGGTATGAAATCACCGATGAGTCTGCAAGCCAATTGAACTCTGCAAAAAAAGAAGGACGTAGGATCATTGCTGTCGGAACGACTTCGCTCCGAGTGCTTGAAACTGTATTTGATTCTCAACAACAGAAATTTAAGGTAGGCCTGGGTCAAACTGACATATTTTTGTCGCCAGGGGACAATATTGAATCCGTACATGGACTGATCACAAACTTCCATTTACCAAAATCGAGTTTGTTATTACTTGTGAGTGCCTTTGCCAATAGTCGACTCGTGATGAATGCGTATCAGTATGCATTACAGAACCAGTTTCGTTTTTATTCCTATGGTGATTCTATGTTCTTATTTTAAAAATAGGTTTACATGTGTTTTAGATTAGGAAATATGTTTCTACAGTTTCTTTATGAACTCCCCACAAGCATCTGTTTTTGTATCACTGATTTCTGGATTCGGTCTTCTTGCTGTGGTGGCATTGGCACCCATCCAAGAAAACCAAGTCAAAAAATTAGAAATGACAGCAAAACCTCAGTTAGCTGAAAAAAAAACTTTAAATTTTTCCATTGAAGCGAATCATGCGATTGAACGTTCAAAACGTTCTGAATTTTCAGAAACACCTAAGGATGCCTTTGTTTTTTTTTCACTAGTGGGGGACAATTCCCCTTCGAAACGAGGGATTAAACGTAGTAATTTTTCTTACTCTTTTTTGAGATTTGAATCCGATGTTTCTCCAGCCAATTTTTCTGTATTGGATGCAAAACTGAGTGGAGAACCTGCTTTATCACAATCTATTTTGACAACTTCCAATCATCCTTCTGCGAATATGATCTTTCGCCAAATAGAGGCAAACAAGCGGACGTTATACGATCCAAAATTACTTTATGAATACCAAGGTAATTTTTCTGCTTCTCCTTTTTTAAAAGTGCAAACCTCCATTTATAATATTAAAACAGAAAATCCTGTTGCTTCCTATGGAGCAGAAGGTGGTAAGTTTTCTTTTTTTTTCGGTAGTGATCAAATCCAATTGAATGTAAAATACAATTATGTGAACCAAAGGCCAAGTGCTTCGAATGGGCAAATTGGATTTGTCCCTGCGCAGGATATTGCCTCCCTTGGATTGATTTTCTTTTTAGGTTCTTCCAAGAACTATTCCCTGTACTTAGGGAACCAAATTTTTAACGTTTTTAATGATCCCTTACTTCGGGTAAGAGACCAAAACGGTCGGTCTCCTGAGACCTTTTCTGCTTCCTTCCGTGGCAAACCTCCAGGAAATCAAAAAACTACATTTTTTCTTAACTTCCAAAATCAATTTTATAAAGACGGGGTTTTATATGGAGTTCCAGGTGGATATATGGTAGGGAATACATTCAATGGAAAATCGTTTTATGAATATGTTACATCACTTGGGATGGAACTTGCATTTTAAAGGATTCATTCTTGCACTTGTTTTGGGTGTCTTTAGCGCTTGTTACTTGGGAGAAGAAAGAGAATCCAAACCCAAAAAACCAACAGTCCCTCCCTTAGAACAATTGGCGATTTCTTTATCAGAGAAGGGGTTTTATTTCCAACCCGAAAGACTTGTTGTTTTGACCTTTTTAGACAATGAAGGGAAAAAAAGTCCATACGGCGAAATCCTTGCCGAAAAACTTACCACGGAACTTGTCAAAAAGGATCGATTCCTCATCTTAGATCGACTGGCCAACCAAAAGGTTTTAAAGGAAGCGGGTCTGAGTTTGGATTCACCAACAGACACTGCCACCTTGCGTAAAATAGGTGAGGTTCTAAAAGTAGGAGTCATCATCACAGGGATTGTGACCCCTTACCAAGACGGTGTTTTTGTCAATACAAGACTCATCGAAATCAAAACGGGGCTCATCCTAAAAGCCGATGAAGTGTATGTCCGTATTGACGGTTGATTTCCTGCCCACTTCAACAAAAGAACCAATTTTACTGATTTTAAGTTCTGTAGTTTAATTTTCGATTGATTCCCTTTTTTCCTACGGTCTGATAGGTATAAGAGGTTCAGATGGCATTTGATATAGAAATGATCGCGGCTCGTTATTCCAAAATGGAAGCGGCCATCGCACAAGCCAGGAAGATTGTGGGTCGACCCCTCACTCTCACAGAAAAGATTTTATACAACCACCTATGGGACGGAAACCCATCCAAAAGTTTTGGACGTGGTGCTGACTATGTTGACTTTGCGCCAGACCGAGTGGCCATGCAAGATGCAACGGCCCAAATGGCACTATTGCAGTTCATGCAAGCAGGCAGAAAAAAAGTAGCTGTGCCTTCCACCGTTCACTGTGACCACTTGATCACAGCAAAAGAAGAATCAGGGAAAGACCTTGGCATCGCAGTCACTGAAAACAAAGAAGTTTATGATTTTTTATCTTCCGTCTCAAATAAATACGGAATCGGATTCTGGAAACCAGGGGCTGGGATCATCCACCAAGTGGTCCTAGAAAACTATGCATTCCCTGGTGGGATGATGATTGGAACGGACTCACACACTGTCAACGCTGGTGGACTCGGAATGGTGGCCATTGGTGTGGGTGGAGCTGACGCTTGTGATGTGATGGCGGGTCTCCCTTGGGAACTCAAATGGCCAAAAGCCATCGGTGTCAAACTCACAGGAAAACTCAATGGCTGGACATCTGCAAAAGACGTCATTTTGAAAGTCGCAGGGATCCTCACTGTCAAAGGGGGAACGGGTGCGATTGTAGAATACTTTGGTCCAGGTGCCGAAGCCCTTTCTTGTACAGGAAAAGGTACAATTTGTAATATGGGTGCTGAAATTGGTGCCACAACATCCACATTTGGATACGATGCTTCCATGGAACGTTATCTACGTTCGACAAACAGAAGTGATGTGGCAGACCTTGCCAACAAATACAAAGCTCACTTAACTGCTGACCCAGAAGTATATGCAGATCCATCCAAGTACTTTGACCAAGTGATTGAAATTGATTTAGACACTCTTGAACCATACGTAAATGGACCGTTCACACCAGACTTAGCCACTCCGATTTCTAAGATGAAAGAAGAAGCGGCAAAGAATGGTTGGCCAACAAAAGTAGAAGTGGGCCTCATTGGATCTTGCACAAACTCATCTTATGAAGACATCTCACGTGCGGCATCTCTTGCCAAACAAGTCTCTGCTAAAGGCCTGAAAACCAAAGCAGAATTTACGATCACACCAGGATCGGAACTTGTTCGTTATACGATCGAACGTGACGGATTCATTGACACCTTCCACCAAATTGGCGCTAAAGTATTCTCGAATGCTTGCGGGCCTTGTATTGGGATGTGGTCTCGTGTGGGTGCCGATAAAAAGGAAAAGAACACGATTGTTCACTCTTTCAATCGTAACTTCCAAGCACGACAAGACGGAAACCCAAACACATACGCGTTTGTTGCTTCTCCAGAGATCACAACGGCACTTGCCATTGCAGGAGATTTAGGATTCAATCCTCTCACAGACACTCTCACCAACGAAAAAGGGGAAAAGGTAAAACTCGACCCACCTACTGGGGAAGAACTTCCTAATAAAGGTTTTGCGGTAGAAGATGCGGGTTATGTTGCTCCTGCGGCAGATGGATCAGGTGTACAAGTGATTGTGGATCCAAGTTCCACAAGACTGCAACTCCTTGCTCCATTCAAAGCCTGGGAAGGAACGGACCTAAAAGGCCTCAAACTTCTCATCAAGGCAAAAGGGAAATGTACAACAGACCATATCTCGATGGCGGGTCCTTGGTTAAAATTCCGTGGCCACTTGGACAATATCTCCAATAACCTACTCATTGGTGCGACCAACTTTTTCAATGGCAAAACCAATGAAGTTAAAAACCAAATCACTGGGAATTATGAACCCGTGCCACAAACCCAAAGAGCCTACAAAGCACAAGGCATTGGATCGATTGTGGTTGGGGATGAAAACTATGGGGAAGGTTCTTCTAGAGAACACGCCGCTATGGAACCAAGGCATTTGGGAGTGCGTGCCGTACTTGTGAAGTCTTTCGCTCGTATCCACGAAACAAACCTCAAAAAACAAGGGATGCTTGCGTTAACATTTGCCAACAAAGATGACTACGATAAAATCCAAGAAGATGATTTGATCGACATCAATGGCCTCACAAGTTTTCAAGAAGGAAAAGCTCTCACTCTTGTTCTCAATCATAAAGATGGGAAAAAAGATGAGATCCAAGTGAACCATACTTACAATGCACAACAAATCGAATGGTTCAAAGCAGGTGCTGCCTTGAACTTGATGAAAGCGTAAGAACCAAAATTTTCGAAAGCACTTGCCAGATGTTTTATCTGGCAAGTCCAGTTTCTCCATGCCAACTCCAAAACCAAAACTTCGGAAAGTAACCAAAGCCAAAAAAACAAATACAGATGTTCCTTCACAAATGAACGAGGAAACGCTGATTTGGTCCGGTGAATCTTCCAACCAAACCAAGGCACAAAAAGAATTCAACGATGCCCTTCGCAAACACAAAGAAACCATTGAACGAACAAAAGAAATCGAGCCACTCTTCCAATTGGTCAATGATACATACTTAAATGTCGTTTTACCGGAATTAAACAAACAAAAACAGTTGGAACGCGAACGATTTGAACTGATGTGTTCCATACTTCTCGAAGAAAAATTATCGTTTGGAAAGATGCAAAGGGAATTTTTACGCAGGTATTTACTGGATATGTGTAATGATGCATTGGCAGAAGATTCGGAGTTTTACTCTCCCTTTCGTGACCAGTTAGAAACCAAATTTGAAAAGATGGAACGGATCCGTTATAAGAATCAAATGGAATCGAGAATCAAACAAACATTTGGTGTCGATATCGATTTGGATGATTTTAATCGTACACAATTTGATTCAGATGAGGAAAGGGAAGTTCACGAAGAGAAATATAGAGATTTCCGCGAAAAATATGAAGAATATAGATCTGAATATTTTAGAAAATCCCAATCAGGATTCAAAGAGAAATCAAAATCAAAAGCACAAATGGAGAAAGAAAAAAAACAATTGGAAGCAGAACGATTGTTAAGTACAGATATCAATTCATTATTTAAAAATTTGGCAAAACTCATCCATCCTGACAAAGAACAAGATCCAGTTTTGCGTGAAAAAAAAGCCAAACTCATGACAAAACTCTCTGGAGCCAGAGACAATCTAAACATTGCAGAAATATTAGAGATCAAATTACAAGTGGATGAACTGATCCCGAACCAACAAACGAATGTTTCCTTCCATGACACATCAATCAAACGATTTGTAGGGATCATTAAATCTAAAATTAGAGAATTAGAAGATTCGATCAAACAACGATTTTTTACTCATCCACTGATGGCAGATTTCCCTTCGAGTAAAATCACAAAAGAGACTTTGGATGTGTATTTAAAACGAGTGAAGTTAGACAACCAAATGGTGACAAAAGCCTACCAAAAAGAAGTAGACCAATTGACTAAAGAGCCAAAGTACATCAAAGAGATGATTCGAGAACTCCAAAGTTTGGGAGTTCAATTTTAATGAAAGGTTTTTTGAAACAAAAACAAGTTGGTTTTGGTAAAAACGGCAAAGAGTTTGGAAAAGAATATTGGTCTGAAATTTATGGGAATGGACTCGATGTCGATGGTTCCTACAATGCCAAACAACATGCAGAGTATTTAAAATCACTTTTTCAACTCATGGAAATCCCCGTGTATCAAATTGCCGATTTTGGATTTGGAAAGGGGATTTTACTTCGTGAAATGGTGAAGGTCTTTTCGCCAGTAAAAGTATACGCAGTGGATGCCTCAAACGAAGCCTTCGATGATTTGAAAAAAAAAGATTGGGTCAAACGTTCCGACAAATTTCACATTTACCATGAATCTCTTGAAACTTTTGTTTTACCGAAATTGGAAAAAGCTCCTGTGGAACTTGGGATTTGTAATTCCGTCATCCAGTACTTACCCGATGCCCAAATCCCTTCTGTATTAGAAAAGATGGCAAAGTATTGTAATTATTTATATTTTACAGTGCCAACAAACGAAGATTATGCGGTAATGAAAAAGGAAATGTCTTTTGTGGATCCTTACGCCTTTTCCAGAACCAAAAAAAAGTATAGGAAATGGATTTCAAGAGACTTCGAAATCGTAGGATACAATCTTTTGCAAAGCAAATGGCTTGGGGAAAAAGGGTTTAAAGAAGATTTTTTTCGGATCGATTGAAAGGCGTACACTAGAGATGTTACCCCGATTCACAAAATTTATAAATTTCGAAGTCAAGTTTAAAACCATTTCGACAGTTTGGAATCGATTGATGAAAATTAAATTTAGAGACTAGAGATTGATGACAGATTTCCTTCTTTTGAAACAATACCTTTCGTTAGAATATACAATCTTTCCATTGTTTGGGTATCCGCTTTCTTTACTCGAGTTTTTAGGAACCACATCGGGCCTAATCTGTGTGTATTTGGCTTCCAGGAATCATATTCTCACTTGGCCCATTGGAATCTTTAACTCGATTTGTTTTTTCTTTTTGTTTTTCCAAATCCAATTGTATTCTGATATGTTATTACAAATCTATTTTTTTGGATCGAGCATTTATGGTTGGATCATTTGGAGAAAACGTACGGGAGCCTTTACCAAAATTGTATCTCTTGGCAAAGAAAAAAATTTAATCCTCGTTGGACTGATTGTGTTTGGAACCTTTGGGCTTGGGTCCTTCACAAAACAATTACCAATTTGGTTTCCTGAGGTATTTTTAAAACCAGCAGACTATTTGTACTGGGATGCATTCACAACAGTGGCAAGCATCATTGCCAATTTTTTACTTGCCCAAAGGAAATTGGAATCTTGGTTTTTGTGGGTACTTGTGGATGTAGTTTGTATCGTTCTCTACTCACTCAAACAGATTCCGTTTGTGACCATTGAATATGGGGTCTTCCTTCTCATCGCTTTTTATGGATGTTGGCACTGGTTCAAGGAATTTCAAGAGAATCGAAAAAATTCTCAAATCACGTCGGCTTAAGATACAATCATCGTTCTAGACTTTATGATTGATTTCTTAGTCAATCTCGGAATCGGTATAGATTCAGATGCCACTCAACAACCATTCCCTTGTATGTTCGCAATTGGCATCTGGGAACTGATCCATGGAAGTCCATCGTTTCCCTTGGCAATGGCAAACGATGGTTTGGTTCTTATCCCTTCGTTTTTCGGTTCTCTGGGCGCAAATACCAGGAAATCACTGTTAGGCTTAAGAGTAAGACAGATGGTAATATTTCCATGATGGGATGACCAAAACTGATGTGTGAGATGGCCGCCCCTGACATGGCAAAGAAAAAACCTGCATACGCCCATTCTTTGAGTAATCCAAATTTTGGAACGAGAACTGCAACCACTCCCAAGAGTTTCCAAACACCTAACATCGTAAGAAAGTAAGTAGGGTAACCCAATTGGTTTATTTTTTTCACTTCTTCTGGAAGTTTGATGAGTTGGACAATGGCTGTTGATACCATACCGAGGGACAACCACAAGGTAAAGAACCAATAGAGTATTTTTTTTGTTTTCTCTGACATATTATTCTCCTAAATGTATGTATCTAACTTCGATTTTTTGATTTGTGTATCCCAACCGATATCAATACAAAAATATGATCATATAAAATTCTTTTAATCGTTTAAACCTTTCCCAATTAAGATATTGGGGATTTGTTTTGTGATACGTTCTTCCCTTGTCTCTTTTCGTTTGGCAGAAGAAAAGTAGAGTAGGTATCCTCTTTGCCTTCCAGGAGTTAACTCTGAAAAAGCGGTCTGTAATTTTGGATTTTGTTCCAGTTTTCGTAAAAACTCTTCTGGGATTTCAAACTCAGAAGTTTTCTTCATGATAACTTTTTTCCCAATCTTTTCCACTTGGATCGCTTCTTTAATAAAGGCTTTGATCGTGGATTTTAATTTTGTAATTTCTGAAGTGGATTGGAATCGGATTTGTCTAGCGGACTGTACGTTTTTAGTTTGTTGGATGAGAATGTTTTTAGGATCACTTAGCAAAGCTCCCTTAAAAAATAGAATGGCACAGTATTCTTTGAATCCATGTAATAAAAATACATTTTGGCCATTGAATGTATAACATGGTTGCCCCCATTTGATTTCTTCTTGGAAATTGCTCTCGAGAGCAATGGATCGCAGGACTTGGAATTCTTTTTTCCAGGATTTTGCCTCATTGAAAAAAGAATCAGCAGTTTTGGGATTCGTTTTTTTAAGCTTTTGCTTCATATCATTTAACAAATGTTTATATTTATTCCATAGACTGTTTTGCGATTGTTTCCAATCGGTTGTGAGCCATATTGATCCCTTGGGCAAAAGGCATTTTCAAAATTTGGTCTCTTTGTACCACGGACTGATAGATGATATGCATCTTCAGTTTGGATTTCTCTTTGGATATTGATTCAAAGCTAAAAAATTCAAGTTGGATTGCAAAACCTGTGTTTTCCATCTCAAAGGTGCGCACAAAACTTTGGTTTTCCACAAGATTGAGTAACACTCCATTCGCTCGAAAGAGAACCACTCCTTCTGGGGATTTGGTTTCAAAAAGGTAACTGCCATGGTTTCGTTTTTCAAATTGTAGGACTTTGTTTCCCATCCATTGTTCAATGAGTTCCGGTTCTGTGTGCGCTTGGTACACGAGTGCGACAGGTAAATCAAATTCACGTTCGATGGTTAACTCTTGTTTGCCGTCTTCTGCGATCACTTTTGTTTTGAGTTCCATTTTAAATTCCTTTTGGATCATATTTTAACGATTTCTGTGTTCGATTGGAGTTTTCTTTAATCCTTCTATGCCTTTCGTTTATAATCTTTCATCACGGATTCGAGATTGTTGAAGCGGTCGTCCCAAAGTTTTTGGAAAGGAGCAATGAAGTTTGCAATTTCTTTCATTTTGTTTGGGTTTAGGTGGTAATACATCTCACGTCCAATGGGTTCCCGATGTAACAGTTCACATTCTGTTAAGATGAGTAGGTGTTTGGAAATGGTAGGACGTTTGGAATCAAATTGGGAAGCAATGGCACCTGCTGTCATGGACTGGGTGGCCAAAAGGAGGAGGATGGCCCGCCTTGTGGGGTCTGCAATTGCCTGAAATACATCTCGTCGTAAATCCATGATGTGTAGCCATTTGACTAATAGAATTTACGTAGTCATTTGGCAACACATTTTTTGTCTGCGCCAGGGGAACGGAGGGCTTGGTCCTAGGAGGCGAGCGCCGACTAGGACGGGAGCGAATGCGCACCCCGAAGTTACCCGATCGGTGTTATGAATCTATGTTTGGTCTAAAGACCTTTCGAGGCGCCCAACTTTAGATTTGAATGAGAGGAATCAAATCGTTTGGCTATTTTTTACGAATTTTTTTTGATTTTGTCGGCAACAAACGCTTTGTAGGCGGGGCTACCAAAACTCACATCCATTCGGATGATTTCCGGTGCAATGTAGGGATGGCGTTTTTGGATATAGGTTTCGATGGCATCATACTTGTCGGCGGTCGTTTTTAGGAGTATTTTGTTTTCGGTATCAACCGTGATTTTGCCTTCCCATAAGTAAACGAGTTCCACTTCAGGGAAGATGGTGCCGGAAATGATGATGCCTTGTTCTAACATTTCAGAGATATGTTCTTCTGCCATGTCGCGGTCGCTAATTGTGGTAAATACTAAAATTTCTTCCGATGCCATCGCACGTCCTTTTCCGTTTTTATTAGGATCGGTTTTGGAAAGGGAAATCCTTATTCTTTTGGAGAGTCTTTTTGCAAATAACTTTGGATCCCATCTTTGGCTTTGTCTAAGATTCCTGATTCCCGTAGGGAACGAAACACTCGTTGCCAAAATTTGATTTTGCCTTCGAATTCATTCCATCCGAGCTGTAAGTCCATACGTTTGATTTTGAGTAACATCCGAAGTTCTGAGAGGCTCATGTCCTTTGGATCTTTGTCTAGGTAACGATTGTGGTCTTGGAAGGGATTGAATACCATATTCGTTACTTACGGAACACAAATGATAAAAAGAGGATGGCGAAAAATAAAAATCCAATTCCTGTTCCGAAACTCGCAAGGATGGGGTCGCCAGCGGCGATAAATTTTTGGATACTTAAGAAAATGCCGTACGAAGTGTACATAAGTCCTAGGAAAATAAGAGTGAGAGCTGTAAAAACCCATACACTCTTTCGAACAAAGTTTTGAATATAAAACTGTATGTTCTTTTGCAGATAAATCACCATGACTTCTGCATAAGACACGAGTTTGGCGATCAAATCTTCGAAGGCGGTTTTTAAGCCACCTTTTTTGCGTTGTTTTGTGTGTCTTTCGTCCAATTATTTCTTCTTAAAAATTAAGCCGAGAGCCAGTCCAAGACCAAGTCCGACACCAAATCCGATCACAGCTGCTTTTTGTGGGTTTTCTTTTACGTAACTTCCCACATTGTCGATCACTTCCTTTGCACGGATGGATGCTTCTTCACTTGCTTTCCCTAACTTTTGTTTGATGTCACTTACTTGTTCCATATACTTCTCCTTGGCTCTCTGTTCAATTTCCTTGGCTTTTTTCTCATACAACTTAATTTCGTCGATGAGGGACTTACTTTTTTTCACTTCTTCCATAACGTTCGTTAGTCTGGTACGACTATGTTTTCAAAATTATCAGTGAAACGATACCCAATGCCCCAAATGGTTTCAATCCATTCTGGTTGTGCTGAATTTTTTTCCAGTTTGGAACGAATTCGTTTGATATGGCTGTCGATCATCCTTTCAAACCCATCCCATTCCACACCCCAAACAGATTCCAAAATCATTTCACGAGAAAAAACTTTTCCTGGAGAACCCGCGAGCAGTTGTAAAATGTCGAATTCTTTTCGGGAGATGTTGATGATGTTTTCGTTTAAGGTGACACGACGACGAATGGAATCAATTTTTAAGGCACCACGGATGATTTCGCCTGCTTGGCCCACATTGGGTTTGATTCCAATTTTTTTATCCCATCTACGAAAGAAGACATCCACTCGTGTTTTGAGTTCACGAACAGAAAATGGTTTGGTGATATAATCATCAGCACCTAACTCGAGTCCCATGATCCGATCAATTTCTTCAGTTCGCGCTGATAAAATAAAAATCGGTGTACTTTCGTCCGATTTCCGAATGCTTCTGCAAATTTCCATTCCGTCAATGTCTGGAAGAGATAGGTCTAGGATCACCAAATCAGGATGATTGGACTTATAAAATTTCAATCCATCTTCGCCATTTTCAAAAACGGAGGTGGTGTAGTGAGCTGAATCGAGAGATTTCCGGATTAGGTTCCCGATGTCCGGATCGTCCTCAATTACCAAAATATTTTTCATGTTTTTCCCTTGAGTTCTTTCTCAATTTGGTTCTTGTAGTAGAAAAAAAAAGTAAAAAATGGAATTGGGAACACAAAGAGAACTAAAATCGTGGGCCATGTTTGCCATCAGTGGTCCGAGGCTTCGTCCCTTGGAAGTGACGGAAAAACTAGGCCTAAAGCCTGACTATTATCATGGTGGGGATGTAAAAGACATTCAAAATATGACAATTCCGAGTCATTGGCAGCTCAATTCTAAGTTAGGGCCTGAGTTTTCAGCCCAGGATCATATTTGGGACATCTTAAAAGCACTTGGCCCTGTCCGCAAAGAACTGAAAGAATTCACGGAAAACTTTGATTCGGCGATTTACCTTTCGGTTGAATTTGCATCGGAATACACAAAAGGGGTGACTCTCGACAAACGAACGATGCTTTTGTTAGGTGAAATGGGTGTCCAGTTGGAAATTATCCCCTGGGATCTCGATGAGACTCTCTAAGGATGGAATCACTCGGGAATACCAATCGAATGAGTCCAAAACGTTTTAAGTAGTGGTGGCCGGAAAGGGTGAGTCCATTTAACACCATCACTCGTTTTTTCAACCGCAGGTCACGTGCCATATTCAAAAGTTTGGTGAGGAGAGTTAAGGGAAGATAGGGCAAATTGGAAAGGTCCATTTGGATGTGGGATCTGGTTTGGAAAAATAACATATGCATCACCGAGTCCAATTCTTCTTCCATTTCTGCATGGACTTCTTTGGATGAGATGACAATTTCATAGGCGTTTTGGATTTCCCTTACAGTTAAGTATTTCGTTTTTTTTGCCATCGGAGGTTAGTTTTGCAGGTTTTACCAAAAGATACACTCATTTTTCGATCGAAACTTTTACAGTCCGTAAGAGAGATTTTGACTCGGAATGAATTTTTGGAAGTGGATACACCCACGCTGAAACCCATCGTCGGAATGGAACCGTATTTGGATCCCTTCGAAGTGCGCTCTCCCTCTGGGCGTGAAAAGGGATATCTCATCACATCTCCTGAATACAGTTTAAAACAATTGATGGCAATGGGCCTATCTCATATCTTTGAGATTGCCCATACTTACAGGTCAGGAGAGGTGGGAAGTCCCTTTCATACCAAAGAGTTTCTCATGTTGGAACTCTATGCAGAAGGGATGGATGATGTGGTTCTCCGTCATTTCATTGAAAAATTCCTACGGGAACTTATTTTCACGGTTGGAGAACCGACACTCCACAACCAACTTTCCAAACCAGGATGGATTCGTCATTTCCGTGTACAGGAAGTATTCCTGATTCATCTTGGGCATGGGTTTGAAAGGGAAAATTTAATTCAGACCATCACCAAACTCAAATTAACTGCGGAAACAAATGAACAATTACAGAACTGGCAGTATGAAGATTTGTTCTTTTTGGTGTTTCTCAATTGCATCGAACCAAAATTAGGGGAAGGGATTGTATTTTTGTATGATTATCCACCAGAATGTGCCGCCCTTGCAAGAATTGAGGATGGTGTTGCCAAACGGTTTGAAATCTATTGGGACGGTTTGGAGCTTGCCAATGCCTTTTATGAACTGAAGGATACAAACGAACAACGGGAACGATTTACAGACGAACAGGCATTACGCGAAAAACTAGGGAAAGAAGTGTTCCCCATCGATGAAGATTTTCTCACCGCCTTAGGGAATGGATTTCCAAATTGTTCGGGGATTTCAATTGGATTGGACCGATTGGCATTAAAACTTTTTAGAAAAAACACTTTAGCAGAAGTGAGTCCGTATTGGATGGAATTGTAAAGACGATTGGTTCGATCGTAAATCTTAACTGCTAAACTTTTCCACCTGTTCGGATGTTTTGTATGGGTGGATCGAAAGGGGAAGTCATCACAGGAATGGGATTCCGAACGTTGTCATCGGAATGGGATCCCATGACAACTCGATGATCCCATTCGGGAAGGGATTTTGTTTTTTTATTCTTCTTCGGATTGGAATTTTTCGCAAGCAGAAGGCACTTTCCCTTCTTCTAAATCAGCACAAGAAAAGGCGGCCATTTCTTTGGCGCATTGTTTCATGTCTTCGATGTCTTGTTTCGTGAGTTTTTTGCTTGGTTTGTCGCTGGCACTAGGTTTTTGTCCATCAACAACATACTGTTTGTAACGGGATTCACAGACATTCCCATTCACAAATTGTGATTCCACCATCTTACGTTGTTCCGGAGGGAGGTCTTTTAATTTCTCTTTCATACATTCGGAAGTCTTAGCACACATTTTTTTAGAAAGGGCTTGGAATTCTTTCGCATCCTTTAATGTTTGTGAGGTGATGATCAAAGGGAGAAGGAATAAAACCAAAGTCAAAATTTTTTTCATACCAGAATCGTAATCCCAATCGCAATTTGGTAAAGAAAAAATTTAGAAAAAGGATTGCCACTGGACCAAAGACCATTAGGATTTTTGCCCATGAAACGAATCGTATCTTTACTCCTTGTCTCGTTTACCGTATCCCTTGTGGCGCAAAATTTGACAGAACGTAAACCTGTCAGTTTTTTTGGGGAACCCACCACCATCGAAGAATTCAAAACCATCCAAGCGGCGACAGCCACTACACCTGAGGGTGCAGCTGCCATCCTCGTACTTGCCATGTCTATGTATGGCAAAAATCCAGAGTTAGGAAGGAAAGCAGTCGTTCTCTCTGTCCTCTCTAAAAACAGACAAAAGTCAAATAAACCTACGGCTGTGGATGGTGTGGATTTAGGAGGGAGCGATGCGTATTTACTGGGCCAACTAGACAAATACAAAATGTTGGCAAACGGGTATTGGAAAGGGGCAGAGCCATCTAACGGATATTCGCCGACTCTCCCTCTCACGGTGGAAACTTACACCAACCCCTATTCTGGGGACGAAACGACAGGCAAACTCAAACTCTTCGTGGCGACAAAAGGTGCTTCCAGTTACCGACCTGTGAGTGTGGAAAAAGATGTAGATGGATTATGGCGCGCCAAAGAAATGAGTTCCTTATTTGTAGGGATGATGCCCGCCAAATAGATGTTTGTTGACCTGCTATCTCTCCACCCAGTGGTTTTGGCCCTCCTTGCCACTGGATTCACTTGGTTTTGTACAGCCTTTGGCGCTGGGTTTGTTTTTTTCTTTCGTACGGTTCCAAGGCCTGTATTCAATGCGATGCTTGGGTTTGCTTCGGGCATCATGATTGCTGCCAGTTTTTGGTCACTTTTACTGCCTTCGATAGCACTTTCAGAAAACGCAGGCCAGACTGCATGGCTTCACGTGAGCTTTGGGTTTTTGTCAGGTGGCCTTAGTTTGTATGCTCTCCACAAACTCCTCCCACACTTACATGTGGGATTAGAAGAAAACCGTTTGGAAGGAGGGAAGTCTTCTTTCCAAAGGAGTTTGTTACTCATCCTTGCCATCACCTTACACAATATCCCTGAGGGCCTTGCTGTGGGTGTCGCCTTTGGTGCCTTAGGTGAAGGGTTTACTTACGAGGCTTTGATGGCGGCAATGGTCGTTGCCTTTGGAATTGGGATTCAAAATATCCCAGAAGGAGCTGCTGTTTCCATTCCACTCTTACGAGAAGGTTTTACTGCCAAAAAAAGTTTTTGGTATGGACAACTTTCAGGGTTTGTGGAGCCGATTGGTGGGCTTCTCGGTGCGGCCCTTGTGTTTTATGTAGAGAGTATCCTTCCCTTTGCACTGTCGTTTGCGGCAGGAGCCATGATCTTTGTGGTTGTCGAAGAACTCATTCCGGAATCCCATACGGGAAAGGAAACGGAGATGGCAACTCTTGGGGCGATGTTTGGATTTGTGCTCATGATGGCACTTGACGTGGGGCTTGGGTGAATTTTTTAAAAGTAAAATGAATTCGAATTCCTTTCTCAAAAAAAGTATTCTATATGATTGGATTCCTGACTTTGCATTTCATTTCTATGATCTTTCTGAATTAGTAGTTCTTGCTAAAGAATTAGAGGAGGAATGCATAGTGATAGCAGACCATCTAAATGCTTTTTTAGCGATTTATAAAAAAGGAACTAGGGCGAAGCCAAAAGGTTTGTGTACCACTTTTCAATATGCATCTTTGAATTCTTCTGAACTTGAGCTTTGCCAAAAACTTGACCTCAATCTACAATTCAGTATGATGATGTATATTTGTGAAATCTATGAAACATAAATTACTTTTTTGTCTTCTATTCTTTCTCTTTCAATGTGCCAATACATCGTATTACCAAACTTGGGGGAAACAAAAAGTCCGATTGAATGGGTATACAGTGGAAGAAGGGTACCAAAAAATCCAATCCTTCAATTTTTCCTACACGAGAGTGTATTTGTTTTGGGGATTGTCCAATGTTCGTGACCAGAGTTTGGATGAATTTCTATCGGAATATTATCTCAAGTATCCCAATACGCATATTGGGGACTTAAAAATTACAGAAGAATATGAATTTATGGATGGGGTTTATGATATGATTACATTTGGAATCGTAAGGCCTTATACAGTTCATATTCGGGGTAATTTATATTCACAAAATAAAGGAAACAATCGATGAAAAACAATGTTTTAGTCTCCTTCCTTTTGTTCTTTTTATTATCGATCGGATTTACAAATTGTGCTACCTATAAATATGAGTTAGGTGATACAAAGATTCCAGTCAGTTTTTCGAATGAACTAGAACCGAACGAAAACTATCGGCCATTCCAAATTGAAGTCAAACTTTCTTGGTATTTATTTGATACACAAGCCATCGACACCTTAGAATTGGATGATGTTTTCCGTGCCGAACTCCCCAGCGCGAAAAAAATTGTAAACCTGAGGATCTATTCTAAAGAAAATGTTGCGGATTCTGTGATTCGGACACTGACAACTTTGGCCCAAGTCTTGTTTGTTTCCAATCGAGCCTTGTATTCTCGTCGGACCATCGTCATTGAAGGATTGGTTGTGGAATGAAGATTGGTTTTTAGATAAGAATAGAAATGTATGGTTTCTCTAGACTGCATTTAGGAACTACGATGATCGATATCATTTTTTGTCCAAAGGTTCATTCACGGTCGCACATGCACCTTCATAGATGTTACGGATGAATGTTGACTCGTATGTTTTTTTCCCAACTTCTTTCATGATTAGATTTTGGATCCCACCTTGTTTGTGCATTTCTATGGCACAATATTTGGGTTTCGAATCTCCCACATTGTATTCTACTTGTATCACAGATTGTTTTGGATGTAATCGATAGTCATTTCCCCATTTTGGTTCTGTTAATGATGTGGGAGTTCGTGAATGTATAAATATACGTTCCCTCCCATCTTCTCTAAGGATTCGAATTCGGATTTGACGAAAGTAATCTCCTGTTGGCCAGACGTGGCCAACATTTTTGATTTTTAAACTTACGATGAATGCCTGATCTTTCTTTTGGATTGATAACTGTATTGGATACAAATCCGTGTGAAAGGACAAAGATCCGTGAAACGATGATTGTGTTGTTCCATTTCGAAAATGGCAAGATTGGCAATTTGAATTTTCACCTAAAGAAATCGAATTCCGAAATTCGGAAACTGTGCTTTGCATCATAGTTTTATGAAACTTGATCGTTTGTTGGTTTATGTTTTTTTCGTGAATGGGAAATGGAAATTCATGACAGGATGCACAAAACTCTGTTTTTCCCAAATTCTCATCAACTTCGATTGGATGGATACTGAGTCTAATCGATGAGGGAGTTGGTTTTTTGGCAGAATAAATTTTTCCATCTCTTACATGGCATACAGCACAATTGATGCCTTCGGATGTCAATTGTGATTCAGAATCTAAATTGACCCCACCTCCTGGCAGAGGAAAAATTGAGTCAATGGAAGCTAACTTTTGTTTATCTAACGGAGCATGGCAGTTCACACACCACCTAGCAGGTTCTTTTTGGAGCGCATGTTTGAAAACTGGGTTATTCCAAGACCGCCCATGACCAGATGCCTTCCATTCTTTAGTTTCTTCTTCATGGCATCCTTCACAAGATTTTACTGAGAGTAGGTCTACCTTCTTTCGTTTGTAAAATTCAGTATTGATTGTGTCGACACCCGCTTGTGAGATTTCTAATGGTGATCCTAAATTTATCTGATTACATGAAATGTTTCCTATAAAAATCAATAGATACAAGAGATAAACAATTCTCATTTGATATGAAAAAAGATTAAGGATTTGAATTTACTTTTTTTCCCGAATACAATCTTCTGCGCCACTTACCATCGTTGCTCTAAAATCTAGATGAGTTTGTTTTGGACCTGTGAGTGTTTTATAAGTAGGATTTGAAAGAGTTCGTTTTCCTTTATCAGGTCCGGTCAGTAGGTATGTGAGAATTCCCGAGTAACCTTTATTAGATGTTGATTTGATGCAATCTTTATGACAATTTGGATCATCCGTCCCTTGGCATCCGAAGGAACATTCTTGCCGTAATGTGTCATCGCTGATCCCCCAAGTTCCTTGTAATTGGATTCCATTTTTGATCGTTACCCAAGTCATTTCTAATGTAAGTCCCACTCGAAGACCACTTGCTTCCATCTTCGCTGTGCCATCAGGTCTAAATAAAATGGTACCTCCATAAAAATCTCCACTATCAGCCAATTTAGGTAAATTGAAGACAGATTCCATTTCCATCATTTGTGAGTCGGAAATACATGCACCCATTGATGAAGACAAAAAACCACTGAAGACCCATCCTTCCTTAGACTGATACGAAACCTTTGTCCAATTCCCTTCCCGACCAGCGACGATTTCTGGGTATTGGCCTTTCGACTCCAAAACGGAGACTTTTTCACCATCAGGGATGGTCATCATAATTTTTGCAGATGGGTCTGCTGCGATTCTCATTCGGAGTCCGCCTACGGCATTGACATACAAGTCTATTGCAAGTAATGATTGAGTTTGTAGAAAGAAAATGAGCATCATTATGAAGAGAAGGTGGACCTGATTTGAATGTTTCATTTGAAATGATTCCTCCAGAAATCTGGATGTATTGGTTCGCCTGGTCCTTGGTTTTCTGGCATCTGAAAAGTCAGGAAAGTTGCACCACATCATACAAATGGAATTTGCAATATCGATCTCAACTAACAGTGGTCGGTCGATTGGTAATCCAGGTGATCATACTCACGTTGAGTTTAGTTTTTATGCTGGAGATGATGCGAAGGGCAATGACATATTTAAGCCTAGAGTTCCGACTCCAGAAGATATACCACTTTTAAAAAAATTAGGACTAATTAAATGAAGCAAATTCTGTATATGACATTAATCTTTTTGTTTTTATACAACTGTAAAAAAGAAGATTCTTTACCTAATGCTAATGCAGAAGAAACGAACTCAAAAAAAGCAAAAATCAATTATGCTAAAATTAGAGCAGATGTTTTAATTAGCGAAGGGAGCATAATTGGGAATTCGAAAGAGGATTTCGACAATATGCACAGTATTGAAACAAAACGAATATTAGATGATTTCGATTTTTATTTCGGAAGGAAGGAAGATGCTCTTATCTTTATTAAAGGAATAGAGGCTAGTCAAATCATGGGTTACGATAATTCAACAACAATTTATTTCGAAGTTGGGTCGGACAAAGGACAATTTAAGTATCGTATTCAAACGTATTCTAGCTTCGACACTGCGGGAAGCAATTCAGAAGGGTTAATAAACTATGTTAAATGCTCTAATTATTCTGATGTTCTAATAAAGTGTAAATTCTACTTTAAAAATTCATCTCAAGCTTATGGCAGTTCTCCCATATCATGGGCAATAGTTACCATTAAGGACAGAGCACTCGTCAATGTCGAAGATGATCTTGGCGCAAGTTTCCTCGGTTATATTGAAGCTGACAATACTTTTCCTGAAAAGTATCTATCAAATGTTAAAAAAGCCCTCAAGGTGGCAGTCAAAGATCCAAAGATTGGATTAAAAGATGAACAGTTGCGTGGATTTTCGATAGAAGAATTGGATCTTTTGACAGATGGTTTGGCGTCGCAGGTAAAGGCTGGGAAGTAGGAGAGGGGGGCGGGTGATTTGTCTATTACCCTACAATTGAATTGATAAAATTGGCTAGTCAATATATACCACAAGGCAATGAACTCGAGGTCACATTTAATGATACGAAAGTCATTGAATATTTCAAAAACAACCCTATAAACGGAGTGACAGTTAGAACTGATAGAGGTAAATCGCAGTCAAAAGGACACGGAACACACTTACACTTTCAGTTCAAGAAGTAATGATGTTAGTCAAGTTTTATATCTTTGTTTTCCTTTCTATTTGTTGCGTTTCTTCTGTAGATTCAAACTTTGAAAGAGCCAACTACTTTGAATCTACAAGAATATGGGGCTGAATATTGGTATAAAGTAGAAGATAATTTGTACATTCGAATTGAAATAGTATTACATGAAAATGATTTCACTTGGGATATAAGAAATATGTCTTGTGACATAGATGAAACAAACTGATAAATGCGATAAATTGAAAACCAAATTAAGAATATTGTTTATGTTATTTTGTTTAGTCACGCCAAATCTAGATTAGAGAACAAATCCTAACTGGAGTCACTGATTTTTGTTCTAACCAGAGGGTACAATAAAAATTAGTGGTTCATGGATAAATATGATTTCGGAAAGATTGGAGCGGATAGAGCGGTCGTGTTTGGATAGAATGACAATCCACTAAGTGATACGTGGCGCTAAAGCGAATCCAAATTGGTTCAAACACTTGACAATCAATTTATGAGATGTATGGATAACAAGATAGGAACCACTAGAGATGAATGAATTTGAATCAAAAACCATTTTTAACAGAACCAAATTACGTTTGTTCATGGCTCTGTTTCCTTTGTTGATGATTGGTTGTATTTGGACACAGACTAAGTCTTATTATTTAAAACTAACAGAATCAAATCTCTTAGACAAAGAAGTTGATAAAAAACAACTAAGGCACTTTGATCCACGAAAATTCCAAAATACACCGCAATGGGAAATGGCAAGGGCAATTTATCTTTATGATGAGAACCAATTACAAACTTTTCTTTCCGAGAAAAAGGTTGATTTGAACATTCCCAATGATGTTGGAATCCCATTATTAAGTTTGGCAATTGTTTGGGACCGAGAAGGGGCGATACTTCCCCTTCTAAAACATGGTGCTAATCCAAATTTTAAGTCAGTTTTAAACCCTGAGTCTCCTATGATTTATGCAGCTCGCCAAAGTCCTGCCATGTTGAAATTACTCCTCGATCATGGTGGAGATCCCAATGCTAAGGCAATCTATGATGAGAGTTTGTTAGATGAAAATCATCCGCCAGAATCAGCCTTGAGTGTTGCTGCGAAGAATGGACATTTCAAAAGTGTAGAGATGCTCGTGGCAAGAGGTGCGAATGTCAATTTTGGGCATGGTCGCGCTGTGGCTGAGTCAATGACACATCATCATCTTTATATCACATTGTTTTTATTAAAAAATGGTTTCGACTTGAGTATGGAGTTATACCCGAGGGTATATGAAGCTAAATTGATTCAGGAAAGATTGCAAATTAAGGAAAGATCAAGAAATACTCCTCGTTTTGATGAATGGAACTTTAATAAGATCGTTGCCTTTCTCAAAGAAAAGGGAATTGAATACAAACATGTGAAACCGGATAAAGTTCCATGATCATTCTGAAGAAAGTTGATCGTGAGATGGGAAAGATAAAACCATGGATTTTGGTTTTATTAGAATTCAACTATCCTTACCAAAATAAGAAGATCCTTTTGGAATATGGAATCAATTCCCGCGCCAGCGAAAAATCCGCAAGCGACTATAGGAGAGAGGATACAAACAAACCGTCGGTTTGACTTGGTGGATGAGTGAAACGAATCCAACATAATTTGCGCTTTGTTTTATATGATAACCTGAATCTCTGATACAAGTTTGAAACGATGAATTTGCTTTCCTTGGGGAAATCCTTTGCGAAGCAAAGATTGCAGCGGAAAGCGCGGTCGTGTTTGGATAGAATGACAATCCACTAACAGATGCGAGGCGCAAAAAAAAATAAAAAAAGTAAAAATTCTTTGAAATCGGATATGACAGTGGCCTAAGTAAGTTCATTGTATCTTGTTTCGATGCAATTTGAAACAACCGAAAATTCCCCCTTGTCTCAAATTGCATCGAAACAAGGCAGGATCCTATCGAGTATTCGTAAGACAATTTATTTCTAAAATTGTGCTGTCACCATTAGATAGGCAAATTGTGCGTTTTTTCCAAATTGGTTTGAATACACATTTGCATTCACAGTGCGGTCATTCACTTTGTTTTGGATGGCATCCCCTGCAAAGATCATACTGTAACCTGCTTCGATTAGAATGTTTTTGTAGGGGAGATTGTATTTGAAATCCACTTCGCGGAAGAGGGAACGGCCGAGTAAGGAAACCGGACGATTTTCACCTGCTCCTTTTTCTGTGAGGACTTGGTTTGTGTCATATTGGTTATTGGAGAAGGATTCAGTACTCGCACCTGACTTCGCAACTCCTGCAATGTCATACCAACTATCTTGCAATTTGTGTTTTTCGATGGCAAAGTAGTCGATACGAAAACTTCCATAGGATTCAGTCGCATAACTTAGATTTACTGATTTTGATTTCATGTTCACCCAGCTGACTTGGTCGGCCATTCCATAAAACAAATGGTTGGTGTGGAATAGATTTTGGAAGGAGGCAACGGAACCATCGGAACGATTAGGGTCCCCACTTCCCACATCATAGGCGACTCCCACACGGAACTTAGAGATCGTATAACCAATGTCAGCGCCAAATGCATAGGTTTTGTAACGTTCTTTTTCACGGTAAAGGTTTTGTTTGTAAGTGGAATTGTTGAGTGGGTCTACTAAGTTAACATCGGTTTGGGAACTATCCCATTTTGGTGTGACATTTCTACCTGTGGTTCCCGTTTGCACTGCATATTCAAAGGAGTAGTCAATGGCTTGTAAGGCTTTTTTGTTCGCTTGTGTTTTGTTTGTGAGTCGCATCCCGTAGGTATGGAGCACATCCCACCTGCCAGCCCTTGTATTGGGATTTCCCACTTCACCTGTGGTGAGGACAAGGGATTGGTTAGTCCTTAGGTATTCTTTTTGCAAACCAAGATAATACAAATCAATATGAAGGTAGTCGGAGGGTTTCAGTGTGTTATAAAATCCTGTGAAGTAGGAGTCGCCTAACTCTTGTCTTTTGGCATCAATTTTTGCGGTACAAACCTTTGTGCCATTATAAGGACAATCTAAGTAGGAGTTGAATTGGGTTTTCACTCCGAAATTGGTTGTGTTGCCTGCGATATCAGAGTGGCGTTCGCTCACTGATGTGACAAATGCATGAGAAGAAAAATATTTATCTTCCCACTTCAGTCGTAATCCATCAAAACTCCTTCCGACATTGGTCCAATCGAGAGAACCCACCAAACGTTCCTCTCCATAGCGCATAATTTGGCGGCCTACTTGGAAGTGGAAGGGGAGATTGAAATTGTTTTTCACTTCGACATAGGCTTCCCTTACATCAGTGCTTTGCCTTGTGCCATCATTGGCAGTAGACAATCCAGTTAAGGATCCTTTTTCGGCCCCCCAAAGGCGGCTGTCTTGGAAGGTGATTTTTGCAATCACATCCTTTGTGAATTCCTTTTGGATCCAAAATTGGATCTTTTGTCCTGTGAAATCGACATTGTCATTGGTATTGCGATTGAAATCAAAATTGTACTTCATCTCTGGTCGGACTCTTACAAGTGCTCCTACACTGAGTCCATCCGACCAAGTCGGGGGAGCCTGTTTTGGATCTTGGACAGGAGGCACAACGGAAGCTGTATTCTGTGGTGCGGTTGTGGGGTTCGGGGAAAGATTGGGTCCCGAAGGTTCTTGGGGTGTTGTCTGTGCTTCTAAAAAACTTCCGAGTGACAGTGTGAACAAAAGCAAATATAAATGGATCGATCTTCGCATATTCCGTTTTGAAAGACCAATTACGGCCTTCTCCTATACCAAAAACGAATGCAAGAATCGTACAGTTTGTAAGAATAAAATATAAAAAAGGTAAGGACCTATTATTTATTGGACATTTTGTACTTTGTAGTGCAAAAATAGGAGAGTGCTTAGGAATCGATGTGATACATTTCGTATATCAGTACATCCAAATGTTTTTAATTTCACATATTTGTGTACCATTTGTACAAAGTGTTCGATGGGGGAATCGTTATTGGTTTGAAAACTCAAAAATTTGGATGATTCATTGCGGGGAGTGAACTGCAAGTTGGAAATCTCGCGGAAGTAGGGGTGTTTAGCTCAGTGCGATTCACTGACTTGAATTCGGAGATAAGCTTGATGAGTATAACCGACTTGAATTTTGGGATAAGCGTAATGCATTTAACTGGCAAGAAAGTGGTAGCTATGTGCGATGATATTAGAATATTGTTATGCGAAATCATTTAAAAAGGAATATATTATGAAACAAAAAAGAATGTTATTATGTTTTTTTACTATATTGTTGATTTGTTGCAAAAAAGAAGAAGCTTTGGTCTCAGTTCTTACTCACCTAAGTGTTCGTGAATCTCCAAACAAAAATAGCCCTGTAATAAAAAAATTATATAATAATGAAAAAATCTTCATTATTGAAGAAACTAATAAATTTGAATTCGTAGATGATGTGTACGGGCAATATGTTAAGATTGAAGATTCTACAGGAACAAAAGGATATGTATTTGATGCATTCCTCGTGCCCGAAAAATTTGCTGATAAATTTAGAGACAAGAATATATGTTTAGTACTTTCTGTTGGAGGATCTAATGGCATTGCGCACCTAGGCGCGCTTAAAGCTATAAATTATCTAAATTTATCTCCAAATTGTGTTTATGGAAACAGCATGGGGGCATTTGTAGGATCCCTGTATGCAAAATACCCGAGAGGCGATCATCAATATATATATAGTAACTTGATGGAGCTTTATATCAAACGTATGACACAAATGAAGTATGAGGCAGCTGAATCAAATGGACTTTTAGGCGGGCTGGCATTAGCATTTATAAATCCATTTCTCGGAATAGCCGGAGGTATGTTAATTGCAGATAATTCAGCCCGTTCGATAGATGAAAAAAATTTAGATAATTTTGAATCTTTTTTAGATAATTACTTTAATCAATCGCTGATTGAAGATTTACCAATTAAATATGCCACTTCACATTTTCAAAAAAATGGCCAAGGAGTCGACTTAATAATAAATAAGCGGGGAAATCTTGCTCATGCGATATCAGGTAGCATAAGTAACCCTTATATTTTTAAACTCAACAATAATTCTAGAATTGATCCGGGAATTGATCGATCAGCTTCTACACCTATTTCCGATGCTTGTTCAACTTTCAAGCCAGACATAATTATTGGAATAAATGTGAGTGGTAAAAAGGCAATTTATGAGGAATCATTATCATGTAAAGTCCTAGTCATAGACTTAAATTATCAAATCCCGAACGATTCTGAAATAATTCTAGGTAAAGGAAATGAGTATGAAACTTTAATAAAAAAAGCTTTTAGTGAATCTTTATATAAAATAAAGGAAGAATCTAAAAAACTTGAATGACTTCGTATAACAGCGAATTAACACTATGCTTCGGCACAATGCCTCGCTCAAGTATACCGCAAATAGGATTTGGGTATTCATCCTGCATTCATTCGGAATTTACTTCTATTCTTTTTATTCATCCATTGTTTCAGTTTCTGTAGTAAAGAAGATCCAAATCAGATTTCCGATACAGATGAGCTCATTCGAGTTGCAATTGGGTATACAAAGTCTAATGAGTTTGATAAGGCTCTTTTTTTGTGAAAAGAGCGTATGATTTAGATCCGAAAAATGAACAAGTTAAGTTTGAATTATCAAAAATATATTCTACAATGTCGGGTAAATTGTTACACCAGTTTGATTGAGATACTACAAAAAAATATGCAAATAAGGCAATTGAATTATTTAAAGATAATGATTCAGCATATAATACATTGTCAAATTGTGCCATTGGAGAAGGGCAATTTGAGGATTGTATCCAATACGCTAAGGAAGAGATAAGATTGGAAGAATTTTATAATAATCCATCCGAGGCTCCTTACCAACATCTTGGAGTGTGTTTCCGACAATCAAAAAAATATTTAGAAGGATTTATTGCTTCACTCAAGTCTGTTGACGACCAGGAACTCAGGCGGAAGTTCATTGTGGCAGAAAGAGAAGCAAATAAAATCCTTCAGATACATGATTCAGGTCAATTAATTGGATTTCCCATAGGACAAGAACCTGGATTCAATGAAGATATAACAAGTCGTTTTCTCAAATAGGGTTTGTTTTTCTCAATTGAGAGTCAGAAAATACTTGAGAGACTTGTATCGTATGTTTCGCATTAGGGAAAGGGAATAGAAGGCGCCGATCGATAGGCATTTGTTTTGTTCGAAATTGACAAGGACTCTCGTTGTTTGGCTAAAGATAAAAAAATGGATACAACCATAGGATTCCACTGAATTGATACACTGAAAATGAAACCTTCTTCTTTGAAAAATAAAATCAATCCGAAAAAACTGTTACTCTCAAAATGGACATCGGTAAACATTTTAGATAGAGAAAAACACTTTATCGTGACCAAAGTCCATTGGCAGGAAGGGTCAACCGATACGCTCGATCAGGTGACAATCGAAGCCATCCTCACGAAAAAATCAAAAATGATTCCTTGGGAAAACTTAAAAGATAATGCCCAATGGTTACCGGGTTGGAAGTAGATTCTAATGATAACACTGAAGAAAAATCGTTTTCGACGTTTCTCCAATATTCATAAAATTTATAATACCACCAATTGGTGCAAAAACGTTTAATGATCCTCTGAAATGAATCCTTTAGTTTCCAACCATAGAGAATTCTTTTTTAAACTTGGTAGAGGTAAAGTGATTTCGCAAAGCAGATATTTTCTCTTACTAAGTATATCGATTTTTGACTTCAGTTTGGTAAGTTGTGCAAACGGTCAAAATTTTCATTTAGGAAATTGCCGATGAAACATTTAGTCATTTTTGATTTCAGGTAAGGTATGAAGTTAGATAAGAACATCCCCGATGAACACCTCCATTTCGCGAAGCAGATTTGGGATTTTTTGAGTGTGAAAGACAAACTGGAAAAGGCAGATCTCATTTTTGTTCTCTGTAGCCATGATTTCCGAGTTGCTGAATATGCGGCTTCATTGTACCAAAAAAATTTTGCGAGCCATATATTGTTCTCTGGAGGTCTCAATTTTTTCACAAAACATGTGTTCCCAAACTCGGAAGCCGAATCATTTGCAGATTGCGCAATGGAGAGGGGTGTACCGAAAGAGTCTATCTTCCTTGAACCTCAATCCACAAATACGGGCGAAAATATCCAATTCTCGCAAAAATTACTTTTTGATTTGGGATTTCAATGTGACTCCATCATTGCAGTCCAAAAACCTTCCATGACGCTCCGAATCCAATTGGCTCTTCAAAAACAATGGCCTAGACCAAATTTTTTAATAACATCACCTAATTATAGTTTATTGGAATCTCCACATTCAAAAATCAATCTTTTTATGATCATCAATGAAATTGTGGGTGATCTTGGCCGTGTCATCGCATATCCAAAATTAGGTTTCCAAGAAGAAACGTTCATTCCAGAGGAAATTTCTGCTGCCTATCAGTTTTTAATTTCGAAAGGATACAATTTGCATTTGGTCCCTAATCGCTAACGATTTGCAGTTCAATCTTTCCAGGGATTGGACGGGGATGGGTGAAGAGAGATGTATTTGGAATGGAATCCTTCTCAGATTTTAATGCCAAAGCAATCGTTGATGCTTCCCCTTTATCTAAGATTTGCTCAAGAGACTTAACAGAAAATTCTTGGGAAGGGTTTTTGATTTTTATAAAATCAGGAATACTTTCGCCAAATTCAGTTTTTACGGTATCAGTAATGATAACTGAATTGTATAAGTTTTTTAAAATGCCAATTTGTTGAATTTTCTGAAAATTAAGGATTTTTTATCAAACGATTGCTCTGCTCTGGCGAGGTAAACAAACCTTGGCGCTCGCCACTAAAAACAGGTGCTCCTCCTTCATTCCCAACTCACCACCACTTTCCCAAAATGTTTTCCCGTTTGTAAATACTCTAAGGCTTCTGGAACTTCTGACCAACCGAACACTTTGTCCACAACTGGCTTCATTTTGTTGTGCTCGATGGCTCGGTTCATGCGGACAAAGTCACTGCGACTGCCTACGATGACACCTTGCACTTTGACACCTTGCATGAGAATCGGGTAAAGGGACAAACTGGATTCACCACCAGCAAGTACTCCGATGAGAGCGATTGTTCCGTATGGTTTTACACTCATCATGGATTTTGGCATGGTGCCAGCGCCACCGACTTCAATGATGAGGTCGGCTCCTGCCATCTTGGTGTGTTTTCTGACATCACGTTCCCAATTGGCTTTTGTCTTATAGTTGATGGTTTCATCAGCACCTAATGCTTTGGCACGCTCCAATTTTTCATCGCTGGAAGAAGTGATGATGACACGAGCTCCCATCATCTTGGCAAATTGTAGGGCAAACAAAGAAACCCCACCAGTGCCAAGGCAAAGTACGTCACTTCCTGGTTCGATCCCTCCAAAATTCACGACTGCATTGTAAGCCGTAAGGCCGGCACAACCAAGGGTAGCTGCTTCTTTGTCTGTTAGGTGGCTTGGAGTGGCCACAAGGCCTTCCTCTGCAAATGTCCCGTAATGCGCCAAACAACCGTCATTTGGGCCACCAAGTGTGGAACGGAGATTGTCCATATTGGGTGCACCATCGGTCCACTTTTGGGCAAAGATGGGAAGGACTCTGTCACCTTTTTTCCAAACTGAGACCTCTGATCCTACGGCTTCCACAACTCCCGCTCCATCGGAACAGGGGATTAGAGGGAGTTTTTGCCTTGGGTTATAGGTCCCAATCACCATTAAATAATCACGATAATTGAGTGAAGTCGCTGTTAGGCGAACAAGAACTTCTTTGGGAGCAAGTGTTTCCGATACATCACGTTCTGTTTGTTTCAGGTTTTGGATTCCAAAATTCCCTTGGATTTCCCATACTTTGTTTTTCATCGATTCGCAAGCCACCTTATACGAAAATTCACTCGTCAGATCCTTTGCCTTACGATTCCTTTGTCGAGTGGGAATCTAGCGAGAAGGGTGTTATGAAAAAAGAATTTTGGAACGATAGTGTCGTAGTGATCACCGGTGCTTCGAGTGGGATTGGCAACGCCTTACTCGAAGAACTTGCCATTTACCCTTGCCAATTGGTCCTTTTGGCGCGAAGGGCAGGTGATATCGCCGAACCCAAGTCAAAACACAAAGATTGTATCCTCCATCGTGTCACTTGTGACCTCTCCGATCCGAGTTCCGTTCGGGATGCCATTGATTGGATTGTACAACGAGTGGACCGAGTGGATGTGCTTTTTAATAATGCAGGGATTACGGCGCATGGACGATTTGATTCCTTATCGATGGAGGTGTACCAAAAAACCTTTGCGACGAATTTTTTTGGACCAGTGCAATTCATCCGTGGACTTCTCCCCCTCGTCTCTAAGGCCAAAGGGAATATCGTGACCACTTCCACTGTTTCCGCTTTGTACGGTGTGCCAGGGCGTGCCGCATACTCCGCATCCAAGTCCGCACTTCATGCCGCACTCGAGTCACTTCGGATTGAAAGTATCGAACTAGGGATTGGTGTTTCTCTTGTTTGTGTTCCGTATACTGATACGGCACTTCGCACATCGGGTCTGGATGCAGAGGGGAAGGTTCTCTCCGAGGCTCCCGCAAAGGGCAAACGGAAGTCGGCTAAGGAAGTGGCCCATGTACTCATGGCCGTTGCCAAAGACAAAGAAGCAAGGCTTGTGACCTTCAACTTGAGTGGAAAGTTTTTGGAATGGATGCGATTTTTCTCTCCCAAGTTTTTAGAAAAAATTCTCTATAAAAAACTCTACGACGACTTCAAAACACATTGAACTCCGTCTAAACCAAGGTAGAGGAAAATCCCACTTGGACAATATATTCATTCCGTATCTAACGGCCGTTATCTTCACTTTTTGTTTTATGACCCTTATGTGGTTTTGGGGAAAAACCCGTGACAATTATGCCGTGATTGATGTGGGTTGGGGGCTTGTGATTGCGGGCATAGCCACCGTACTTTCTTTCTTTGGATCAGGGAACTGGTTTGCGAAGTTAGCTGTCCTCATCCCGGTTTGGATTTGGGCACTACGGTTGTCTGGGTTTCTTTATTTCACTCGCATTCGTACAAACCACCCAGAAGACAAACGTTATGCTGGGTTTCGGAAAGACTATGGTGACAAAGTGCACTCGAAGATGTTTACGAATGTTTTCCTCTTACAAGGATTCCTCGCATTACTCCTTTCCTCTCCCTTTTACTTTGCTTCGCACTGGTCTTTATTCCCAAACACAGGACTTTTTGGCCCGAATGGAACTCTTATGGTTTGGATTGGTTGGACTTTATTTGTGTTTGGCGTGGTGGGTGAAACCATCGCTGACCGCGACTTACATCGATTTTTGTCCATCCCGACAAACAAAGGCAAGGTGTGCAATATCGGTCTTTGGAAGTACACGAGACACCCCAATTATTTTTTTGAATGGGTGATTTGGCTTGGGATCGGAGTGATCCCCATCCTTTCATCCCCGGAAGCAATGGGTTCATTTTTTTCTCCACTCTTTATGTTTGTATTGTTACGATTTGTATCCGGTGTCCCTTTTGCTGAGAAATACTCCCTTCAGTCCAAAGGGGATTTATTTCGCGAATACATGCGCACCACAAATGCATTTTTCCCTTGGTTTCCCAAACATTAATTAAAAAGGATAAAACATGAATTTCACTGATTCTAACCAAAAAGAAGAGTCATCTTCTTTGAGTATCAACTCACTTTTGGAAAAGGATATTTTCCCTGATTGGCTCATTCGGTTTCGGATCCGCCAACTGCTTACCCTTCGCATCAAACAAGAGCGAAAGGAAAATGTGACCGCACAACTGGAACATAAAATGAACTATGTGAACTCTCTTAAAAATTCACCCATTGCAGTTCACACCGATGCGGCAAATGAACAACACTACGAAGTCCCTAGTGATTTTTTCACTTATGTGATGGGACCAAGGATGAAATACTCGTCTGGCTATTGGCCAACACTGGATACAACGTTTGCTGAATCGGAAGAAGAGATGTTACGCATCACAGTAGAACGTGCGGAAATCAAAAATGGGATGAAGGTTTTGGATCTAGGTTGTGGTTGGGGCAGTATCTCTCTCTACATAGCGGAAAAATTTCCAAAATGTAAGGTGACAGGTGTTTCCAATTCGCGTACACAAAAAGAATTCATCGACAAACGTGCCAAAGAGCGGGGTTTAAAAAATCTAACCATCATCACGAAGGACATGAATGATTTTACCACAAAAGACAAATTCGATCGCATCGTGTCTGTGGAAATGTTAGAGCATATGAAAAACTACGAAAAACTCTTTGAGAAATTATCTAAGTTTCTTGTGGCCGATGGAAAGTTTTTTGTACATATCTTCACTCATAAAGAATTTGCATACCCGTTTGAAGTGATTGATGAAACCGATTGGATGGCGAAGTATTTTTTTACAGGTGGGCAGATGCCGTCGGATGATTTGTTTTTATACTTCCAAAAGGACTTTCTCATTGAAAACCACTGGGTGGTCAATGGAACCCATTATGCGAGAACATCGGAAGCTTGGTATGAGAATATGATTGAAAACAAGGACAAACTAATGCCTATCCTTGCGAATACTTACGGCGAAAAAGAAAAAACCAAATGGTTTGTTTATTGGAAAGTTTTCTTTCTCGCCTGTGCTGAGTTATGGGGTTATCGAAACGGAGAAGAGTGGTTTGTGAGCCACTACTTGTTTCGAAAACGCTGAGTTTTTTTCCCAGCCGCTTTCACATACACTCCACCTTCTTTTTTAGAAGCTGGGGTGCTCGCACGGCGACTACTACTTTCTCCACCACGTTCTTTTCTGTCTCCGCGGTCACTACGTTCACTGCGATCACTATTGGACCGAGCGCCACGGTAACCACCGCGACCACCACCTGATCCGCCCCCATCATCACGACGGCGTCTTCCACCAGATCCACCACCAGGAGGCATTTCGCTCCATTCGGCTGGGGTTTTTCCAATTTTTTCAGGCCCGCTGATTTTGGTATTGTCGAGCATTTTGGAAAGGAGTTTTAAAGCAATCGAACGTTTGTCCTCTAACTTCAAAAGTTTTTCCAACACTGCTTCCGCATCTGCATGGATTTCGGTATCTACAACTTTCTTTAAAAAGTCCTCTTCACGACTTAGGTGTACTTCTTTTTTTGTTGGAAGGGCAGCAATCGTTAAGTTGGTTCCCGAAGTCCCTTTGAGTCGTAGAAGGGCTCTTGATTCTCTTGTTGTGACAAGAGTCACAGCTTTCCCTGACTTTCCAGCGCGGCCAGTACGACCAATACGGTGCGTATAACTTTCGCTATCAAAAGGAAGGTGGTAGTTGATCACAAGAGACAAATCTTTTACATCGAGTCCGCGTGCCGCAACATCTGTCGCCACGAGGATTTTGACTCGGCCATCATGTAGGCTTTTTAAAACTTGTTCTCTTTGTTTTTGGTTTAGGTCTCCGTGAAGAGCCTCTACCGGATATCCTTTGAAACTTAAGGTTGATTTGAGATCATCTGCTTCTTTTTTCGTTTTGGTAAAGATGATTGCCTTAAAAGGGTTTTCATAATCCAAAATTCGTACGACAGCAATTTCTCGTTCTGCTTCATCGATTATGTAGTACACTTGTTCGATGTTTTTAGAAGATTTTTCTGTGGCAGCAATCTTTACGTGAGCTGGGTGCGTTTGGTATTTACTCGCCAATTTTTTAATTGGTTCGGGCATTGTTGCAGAAAATAATAATGTTTGGCGTTTGGTGGGAAGTAAGTTAAAGATGGATTCGATATCATCCATAAATCCCATATCAAGCATTTCATCTGCTTCGTCTAAAATCACCATTGATGGTTTGAAATTTTTAAGTTCCTTACCTTTTAATAGGTCAAGGAGTCTGCCAGGAGTTGCAACAGCAACTTGGGCACCTTTTGCCACTTGAGTGATTTGTTTAGAATAGGAACTTCCACCGTAAATCGTGGTGGTTTTGATTCCTAAATGTTTTCCCAATTTGAACAATTCATCTGATACTTGCAATGCAAGTTCCCGAGTGGGTGTGAGGACAAGCACTTGCATGCCATCTTCCACTTTGATTCGGTTCAAACAGGGGAGTCCGTAAGCTGCAGTTTTTCCGGTACCGGTCTGCGCTTGTGCGATTAAATCTTTTCCTTCCAATACGAGCGGAATCGCTTGTTTTTGGATAGGGCTTGGTGATTCGAAGCCTGCTTCAGTGATTCCTTGTAGTATTTCAGGACGTAATCCGAAGGATTGGAAGTCATTTCCAACTTCGGTGTCATTCTTAGTCATGGAAATAGGATACAATAAAAAAACGGCCTAAAAAAGAAAGGTAAAAATACCTGAACCATCCAAGCCGGGTTAGGGGTGAATTTTGGCGATTTCGGTCAGGTGGGCGTAGAGTTCTTCTTTCAGATAGGGTTTTGGCATAAAATACTCAAAACCAGAACTCAGGATCTGTTGTTTCTCCTCAGGCATACACAAACCCGTGCAGGCAAAGAGAATGGGATGGATTTTCATTGCAGAAATGGATTTAGCAATTTCCGTTCCATGTTTTCCGGGCATCTCTATGTCGAGAAAGGCGATATCAAAGGATTCGGACAGAAGGATCCTTTCGGTTTCGATCCCATTATTCGTTTCCGTAATGTCAAAGGGGAGTGGACGCAGGTAGTTTTTTAAAACCTTACGGTTCAGTTCATTGTCATCAGCAATGAGTACTTTTTTGCGATTCAAAAATTCAGGGATGTGTGCTGCTTTTTTTGCCTCATCCATCGCCTTTGCGGAAGACAATTCATCTCGTTTCCAAACAATCGGGATTTTCACTTCGAAGGTACTGCCTTCCCCGAGTGTTGAAGTCACGTGGATGTTTCCATTCATTTCTTCTAACGAAAGTTTGACGATCGATAACCCAAGCCCAGAACCTGAAATTTCACAGCCTTCTGGAAGGAATTCATTGTACTTTTGGAATAGACGGTCTTTGATCTCTGGTGAAATCCCAGGACCCGTATCTTTGATTTGGATGATAAGATTTGCATTTTCATCTGCTTTGGTTTCTAAGAAAACATGGCAGTATACTGACCCATGGTGGGTAAACTTCACTGCGTTTGTGGTTAAATTCCAAATGATTTTTTCAAGTTTTCGCCTGTCCGTTAATAAAAAGACAGTTTCGGATATTTCATTTTTTAAATGGAATTCGATTTTTTTACGTTTGGTTTCTTGTTTAAAAAAATTGTCATAGACCGCCAAACATTGGCTCAAGTGAAACCATTCATTATTCAATACAGATGCATTTTCTTCCAGACGAGAAAGTTCGATCGTATCATTCACCAAATTTAAAATCACTTCTCCTGCGTTTTTAATATGGTCCACATACGAATGCACAACTTCTGTAATGGGTTGGTCTTTGATCATCTCTGACATTCCTAGGAGTGAATTGAGAGGATTCCGAATGTCGTGGCTAATGGCAGCGATAAAATCTCTTTTGGCGGCAGTCGCTCTTTCTGCTGATTTTTTTTCGATTTCTAACTTATCTCGGTCTTTCCGCATTTGGAGCAGGCGAACGGTTTGTTTTCCAAGTAGGCGTAACATCTGCATTTGTTCTTCGTTCAATTCCCTTGGTTTGTTATCGATCACACAAAGGGTACCCAGTTTGATTTGGTCATCTAATGCAAGTGGGATCCCTGCATAAAAGATTACATTCGGGTCACCGTTGACGAGGGGGTTGTTTTTAAAACGATTGTCAGATTTTGCATTGGGTATGATGAATAACTCATCCCCTAAAATGGCATGGGAACAAAAAGCAAGCGACCTAGGAGTTTCTCTGGCCTTCAGGCCATGATGGGATTTGAACCATTGCCTCGTTTCGTCAATGAGACTCACAAGGGATATGGGTGCATGGCAGATCATGGAAGCAAGTTTTGTGATCTCATCGAACATTTCCTCTTCCGGAGTGTCGAGAATCTCAAGACCTTTTAGCGCGGAAAGCCTTGCGGCCTCATTTTTAGGCAATGGAGCGATCTGCATGACTCCTTAGACGAAAGGATTTTCGTATAAAAGAAAGTAAAAAATAAAATCTTTGGTAGTCTAACTTTCATGAAACGAAACTTACCCTTTTTGTTCCTTTCTGTGGTGGTATTTTCTATGTTGTTTGGTTTTGTTTGTTCTCCGACAGCCAAAGAGAGTCAAAAAAAGCCAGAAAATCCAGAATTACGAAAAAAACTCACTGATTTACAATACCGTGTAACGCAGGAAGACGATACGGAACCAGCCTTTCAAAATGAGTATTGGAACAACCATGAAGAAGGGATTTATGTGGATATCGTTTCCAAAGAACCACTTTTTAGCTCAAAAGATAAATTTGAATCAGGAACAGGTTGGCCTAGTTTTACCAAACCTCTGGTAAAGGCAAACGTAGTCGAAATCGAAGACCAATCTTATGGAATGAGCCGAACAGAAGTTAGGTCAAAACTCGGTGACTCGCATTTAGGGCATGTGTTTGATGATGGTCCCAAACCCACTGGCAAACGGTATTGTATGAATTCGGCTTCGATGGAATTTATTCCCAAATCAAAACTGAAGGAAAGAGGGTATGAATCCTTTTTGTCTGAGTTTGGTAAATGAGTTTGTTTTGTATCGTAGCATCAAATTGGATGATTCGTTTTTCAATTTGATTTTAGAATTGAGTTATGCCCAGAGGTTCATCATAAACTCTTCGTCGTTTCGTAACGAGATGAGTTTGTATTTGGTTTCGTGAATGTCTTCTCGGGAAACTTCTCGTTTCCATCGGATGTCAACTTTTAGGCGCCTCACCTTTGTTTGTAATTCAAGGAGTTCCCAAATCGGAGCTTCCAATTCCTTTCTGTACAAATTGGTAAAGAGGGGAACCAGTTGGTCAGGAGTGTCCATTTTCAAAAGTTCAATATGAGTGAGGTCTTCGATATTTTGTAAGGCCCAAATGTGTAAGGTAAGAGTGGTGATCCGTTCCAATTGTGCGATCTCATCTTTCACACTGCGAGTGACTTGTTGTTTGAAAAATCGAATTCGTTTTTCAAGGTATTGGATGAGGTCGGATTTTGGGATCTCTCTTTGTTTCCATTTGTCCCAATCCGCTTTTAGGTCTTCAAAAATCCCTTCTCCAAAAAAAACAGAAGAGGCTTCGAGAAGTTGAACCGAGCCTGGTTCCGAAATTTTTAAGCGGTGTCGCAATGAATCGGCATCACCAGCAATCATATTCACAGGTGCCACATCTTCTAATTTCTGTAAGGCTTTGGAAATGGAATCGATGAATTGGGATTTCATTTGGTCTGTGGAATGCGCCACAAGGTAAAAATTTAAATCGGAATCAGCGTGGTAATCCCCACGTTCTCTCGAACCATAAAATAAAATTTGGTATGGTTTGGTGGAAGGGATGATTTCGAGTTCATCCAATACTAATGCATAGAGATTTGGGTTCAGTGCTTCAAATTCCATAGTTCATTCAAAGTATAATTTCATTCGCGAAAGGTTTTCCAATATGGCTTTAAAAGCACGATCACGTTCGTCTTTGCCTGGGAAGGGAAGGGATTTTACATTGTTTAAATCTTGGTAAATGATTTCAATGGAAGGTTGGTTTGGATTTTTTTTGATCGATGCCACATAGTCCAAATTGATCACTTCCGATTCGCCAAGTTTTAACCACATAAATTTCTCCTCAAAGCCTAACGGCACCTTTCCATTTGCCTAATCTTTTTTTCTAAAAAATCCCAGCTTTCTAAAAAAGCGACTAATAGACATCTAAAGACCCAAGGACAAGTTCATGAAAGGATTTGGCCAATTCTTTCGGAGATTCGATTTTTTTTGTGGAAGATTCGAAAACCAGTAAAAAACCATTGTGGATTCCTTCCCAACGTACGTAGAATTCTCCCCCTGGCATCCGATACACTTGGACACTACATTTTTTTTGGCCCCAAACGAAATAGGACACATCAGGGTTTTGGGTATCTTCTTTGTACACATAACGGAACTGCGACTGGTTTTCTCGGTCTGTGGAAGACAAACGTAACCAAGTAAAATTTTGGGTTTCTGCCAATTGGATTGTGTATTGGTTGCCTGTTCCAAAAAGTGAAATTGATTCTTTGAGCTCAAAATTTTCTTTCGCCACCCAAACTGCGTGGTAAGTGAGTCGTAGTTCCTTTGTTAGGGGAATGTTTTGTTTGGGTTCACTTGGTTTAGGATTTGGATTTGGATTTTTTTCGTTTCTCGCTTTGGCAATAGGGTTCGTGGTTTTGCAAGATGAGAATCCCAAACTAACAGTAATTAAAATCAAAATCAAAACGGGATTAATGGCCCACTTCATATTCATCTCCTAAATAATTTTGGAAAAGGTAACCTTTATCTGTTTTTTTCTGCAGATAATCGGGAGAAAGTAATACTTTGCCACCACCACCTGTTAGGTCTTTCACATAACTTGGGATGGTAATCCCTGAATGGAACCCCCTGAGTTTGCGATAGATTTCAATTCCTTTTTCCAAAGGGACAACAAAATCAGAACTGCCAAACACTTCATCGCATTGGTGGAGGTAATAGGGTTTGATCCCAATCGAAATCAATTTGTAGTTTAAGTCGGAAAGTATGTTGGCATCATCATTGATCCCTGACAGTAACACCGATTGGTTGAAGATCGAAACATGCCCTTCTTTGATCATTCTCATCACATAAAATTTTGTTTCGTCTGAGATTTCATTCGGGTGGTTGAAATGAGTGACCATATACAATGGGAAGTATTTGGAAAAAACAGAATTCAAACTTTCGGTGAGACGCATGGGCATGGTCACGGGGTGGCGTGTGTGGATTCGGATTTGGTTCAGGTGTGGGATTTTTTTTAACTCACCCAAAAGATAATCCAAGGAAGAATCAGAAAGGGTGAGGGGGTCTCCTCCCGACAAAATCACTTCTTTGAGTTTAGTTTCCCCACGGAAGTAGTCCAATGCCTTTTCCCATTCACTTCGATTGGGTGTTTCTTCGGGAGTGGAAACCTTTCGTTTCCGTGTGCAGAAACGACAGTAAACAGCACAAACATGCGAAATGTACCAAATGGCTCGGTCTGGGTACCGGTGGGTCACACCTTTCACAGGCATATGGATTTCTTCCGCTAAGGGATCGTCTGTTTCATTCTGTTTACGGACAAGTTCTCCCGCCCTTGGTAGGATTTGTTTTCGGATGGGGCAATGGGGGTCTTTGTTGTCTATGCGTCCCAGGTAATAGGGAGTCACTGCAAATTGGAACTGGTCATAGGCTTTTGCAAAGGAATCCCTCTCTTCTGTTGTGAGGGTGATTTTGGTTTCCAAATCCGCTAATTGCGTGATGCGGTTTTGTAATTGCCATTTCCAATCGGACCAAGTCATGACTTATGACCATACTTCGGTTGACACTATGCCAAGTCCCTCGGATTTTGTTTACGAGTAACGAAATTATGAACTTAGGCATCACAGAAGTAAAAAAAGGAATGATCCTCAAAATAGACAATGAGCTTTATTCCGTCGTCAAAACAGAATTTGTAAACCCAGGAAAGGGGTCTGCATTCATCCGTACCAAACTGAAAAACATTGTCCGCGATTCCTCTATTGAAAGGACATTCAAAGCCGCTGAAAAATTAGAAAGTGTGGATTTGGAACGTCGTAAGATGCAGTATTGTTATGCGGATGGTGACCAGATCATTTTTATGGACGTCAATGATTACGAACAAATCCCTGTATCCAAAGATTATGTGGAAGACATCCTTCCGTTTATGAAAGAAGAAACACCGGTGGAAGTTGCATTTTACAACGACAAACCAATCGGTGTAACACCTCCTAACTTTGCTATATTGGAAGTAACCTATGCCGAAGATGGTTTAAAAGGGGACACAACAGGCCTTGCTCTCAAACGAGTGACAGTCGAAACTGGTGGAGAAGTCCAAGTTCCCATCTTCATCAAACAAGGTGACACAGTCAAAATCGATTTAAGAGATTTAAGTTACGTGGAGCGCGTCAACAAATAGATTTGGATTTGATTACTTCCTTACAAGAAATTACCAAACTTTCTCATCTCTATTATGAACGGCAGTGGATGTATGCCACTGCTGGGAACCTCTCTACCCGTGATGGATCATCACGGGATCAGTTTTGGATCACAGCTTCTGGCAAACACAAAGGTGAATTAAAAGACACTGATTTTGTATGTGTTTCTGTGGCGGACGGAACTCTCCTCAAAGCCAGTGATGGATTAAAACCATCTGCTGAAACCAGTATCCACCAAGTGTTGTATTCGCAAATGCCAGACATTGGCTGCTGTTTGCATGTCCATACCATTGATTCCAACTTACTCGAGTTTGGTGTTGGAAAGGAAGAGGGTTCCCGTGAGATTCCCATTCCACCGATCGAAATCATCAAAGCATTTGGAATTTGGGATGAAAAACCAAATCTCACTATGCCAGTGTTTTATAATCACACTCATGTACCAACGATTGCAGATGAAATCAAACGTTACTTTATATCTGTTGGAATTCCTAAAGTTCCTTTCCTCCTCATTGAAGGGCATGGCCCAACGGTTTGGGGAAAGAGTATCGCGGAAGCCAACAAACATTTGGAAGCCGTTCATTTCCTTTTGCAAGTGATGGCACGTAAGGTATGACACAAACAAAACACGTTCATATATTTGGCATTGGTTCTGGGATCGGCAAAGGTCTTTATGATCGTTTTTTACAGGATCCAACAGTTTCCCTCTTTGGATTTTCTAGAAAAGGGGAACTCCCTCTGAATACTTTCTCGAAAGGAGAAGCGGGGACATTCCAATTTGATGCCACCGACCAAAAAGACTTAAGGTCTTTCGAACTATCTCTTGCTGGAATGTTTGGTCACAATGTACTTCCCTCAGCACCTTTTTACAATCGTCCAGAACTCATTGTGTATTTTGCTTTGGGTGATGGAATCTTTGGACCCATTGACCTTCTGAAAAAAAAAGAGTTAGAATCTCATTTTGAACTGAACGTCCATTCCCTGATTTTGTTATCGAAATTCTATTCTCACCACATTCCTTTCTTTCCCAATAAAGCGACCTTTGTGTTTTTAGGATCCACTGCGGGCAAACAAGGTTTTAGCGAATCGGTAACCTATTGCGCTTCGAAACACGCGGTCCTTGGGATTACCCGTGCCCTCAGAGAAGAGTGGAAACCATTTGGAACCAAGGTGGTCCATGTGAGTCTTGGCGCCGTTGCGACCGAAATTTGGGACTCGAGACCTGAGTTTGACAAGAATGAGATGGTTTCAATTTCGGACATTTCCGAGTATTTGTGGAGTATTTCCCAGTTGCCAAAATCAATCTTTGTGGATGACTTATCCATTACCCCAAAAAAAGGAATTTTGTAGGTCCGATGGAAATCAAGGATTCGATTGTTCTCGTGACAGGTGGCAGTGGTGGGATTGGACGAGAAATCGTAAGAACCCTTGTTCTCTCAGGGTTTTCGGTTTGGAATCTGGACAAAGTCCGGCCCTTGGAACCCATTCTACAGGAAACCTATCGGGAAGTAGACCTTTCGGAAACCCCATTTGTGGTCGAAAGGAGTTTGTCTAAAATCATCACGGAGTCCTCAGGCATGGGAGATCTTTATGGGATTGTTCATACAGCAGGATATGGTGGACCTTACCATCCGATCACTGATGTCTCCATTGAAGAATGGGAGTCCATCTTCCGAATCAATCTCACAAGTTTGTATCTCCTATCTAAAATTGTATTACCGATTTTTAAGAAACTAAATTTTGGAAGGATGGTGGCCATTGCTTCTTCCTTATCAATTGTAGGATCGGGAAATTCTGTCGCTTATTCTGCCTCCAAACATGGGTTAGTTGGATTTATCAAGTCTATCGCAGATGAGTGGGGGAAATTTGGGATCACAGCGAATGCAGTGAGTCCAGGTTATGTGGATACAAGTATGGGCATTCAAGAAGACCAAATTTCAGATCATAAATCAAAAATTATCAATATAACGCCTGTCAAACGAATTGCAGAACCTTCGGAAATCGCTCGTGTTGTGAATTTCCTTCTGCAAAAAGAATCTGGTTACATCACAGGATCCAATTGGGCCGTTGATGGTGGGATCACTGCCATTTAACGTATGAGAATATCCCCTCCTCACGATCATTTTTTACAACTCACTACCAAAGAAAATTTGGGTAGGTCCTCTGGGATCATCTTACAAAAAGAAGCTCTTTCGATTATGAAAACGGTCGAAGCGCAAAGTTCTAGAGAGAACATTGAAGGAGGGCACCTCTTTCGACCCACAGATTCCAATTTTGAGAAACTCAAAATGGACAGGGAAACGGCCATCGATCAGATGTGGGAACTCATTGATTATGGTCTCACAACTCAATTATTTGAAATTAAGTATGATGCAGACGTTGGTGAATTAAGACTAGTTACGTTTTTAGTTGGTTTGCCTGGGGGGATGCCATTAGAAGAACCCTATAAACTTTTGATCGGACGTTCTGCAGAACATCTTTACCAATATGTGCAAAACAAACGCATCCTAACAGAAGATACGTGGCGGAATATTTTAAACAAACTTGCAGATATTGATTATAAAGAAGATAATGGGTCAGGTGATGAATTAGACAATTTACTTGATCCAAAACAATTCCCACTCCAACCATCAAAAGAAATGTTAACTCGATCACGCGGTCTCATCATAGATGAATTGGCTGCCGAGGCAAAAGTCATTGTATTACCTCACATTGGTTTTTATTACGTCCCTGAATCCGAAGCGGCCCAATTTCTAAACATTGCCAACGAGTATTTGATGACAAAGGTGGAACCATTGGCCAAAGCCTTTGACTCTGAGATACGGTTAGCCCTCGATCGATTGTTCTCTCCAGGTGCGGGTGATGTTGAGATCAATGAAATTGAAATCATTCGTGCTAAAGTGGATGTTCTTTATGGATTTAAAGAAATCCTAAAAGAGAATGGTTTTTATTCTTTTGTTCACAATCTTAAAAAAGTCACAGAAATTGCGGTTAAGTATGCCGAGTTAGAGAAAAAAAAAGAAGTCGATCGGTTATTAAAAGTCTACATGAAAATGTTAGATAGCCAATTTGACTTTGATTCCAGATTATTACGAATCAATTTGGAAAAAGACGATGAACACAATTTGGTGATTGTTGATTTACTTAGAAAAAACCCAAAAGTGTTGTCTGCGGAATGGCATGATGCCGATTCTAGAATTGCTGTTTTTGTCAATAACAACCAATCCAATATCAAAGAAATCAATAACCTAATTTACCAAAACTATCGATTTACCACCGAACATATCTTATATTTAAAAGCAATTTTGGAACTGAATGAAAAAGAACTCAAACCTATCTTCAAAGATGAAGAGTTTGTAAAAACATATGGGAAAAATTTACAATCGGTTTACTTCAATTATATCCCTTGGTTTTATAAATTATTTTATTTTTTAGGAATCACACCTATCGTAAACTCTGGTTATGCGAAAGCAAAATCCATCTTAACTTTTTTGCAAATGGATCGTCAGTTTTTATATCAAAAACGTAGGGAAAACTTTTTTAAGAAAAAACTTCGTGATAGAGAAGAACGTCTTGAAAAAGAGAAAAAACAACAATTAAAAAAGGCACTTGTCTCAGCACTAAGTGATGCATATTTTAATAAAAATTGTTTACCATCCGTGGATTGGCTAGGGATGAACTATCCTGCATTTTCAGCTGAGACATTAGAAAAAATGATTCCTGATTTTGCCTTTTTATCAACGACGGGGAAGTCAATCAAACCTCATTCTGTGATTGTGTTTCCAAATTCTCCTGAGTTTGATACCGCAAACAAAAGACTCAAAGATCTACTCAACCAGTGGATTCGTGGAGAAGTAGACCCTCCGAAAGAGGATCCAGAACTTTTTGTACAGATTCGAAATTTGCTTTGAGTTCTAACCTATTTCGTATTTGTAAATTACATTAATACCAACGTTTGATTCTAAAATAAACTAACATTAAAAAGCCGAGTAGTCCCATCGCACTAATGGCAGATACAAAACCATATTCCCATTCTAAGGTTGGCATATGTCGAAAATTCATGCCATAAATCCCCGCTACAAGTGACATGGGTAACATGATCGCTGTCATGATGGTAAGGATTTTCATGATTTCATTTGTTTTTCTGGTAGATATGGCGATATGAGCTTCGAGTGCAGATGAGATTGATTCAATATTACTATCAACAAGTTCCAAAATCCGAATGGAATGGTCTCTTACGTCGCGAAAAAAAGCATCTGCTTCATCACTAAAAAAACTATTTTTGATTTTCTCCAAATCTTCCAATACTTCTTTGTTTTGTAACATCCCTTTTTTGATGGAGAGTAAACTAGACCTTAAACTATACACATTGCTGATATCGAGTGATTTGGCATTGCTGAAAATTTGGTCTTCAAAATGATCGATACGTTCTTCAATCTTTTGTGTGATGGCCAAAGTATGATCTGTTTCGATATCCAAAATTTTATGTACAATGAATTCATACCCCTTTGACAATACTTTATTATTGGTTTTCCAATCTTCGATCATATTACCAATACTTTCTCTATAATCTAATGTAAGGGAGATGATTTGGTTTGGAGTTAAGATGAAGTTGAAATTCTTCAATGTCAGTTGGTTCCGTTCATAATGGAATCCTCTAAATATAAAAAATATATAATTTGGGAACTTTTCCAATTTGATCCGGCTGTTTGGGTTTAAAATATCTTCAATCGTCAACTGATGGATATTGTGTTTTTGGAACAAAAAGGTGAGCTTTTCTTCGTTTTCGGCAGTTATGTGGATCCAATGTTTCGGATGTTTATGAGAGAGAGGGAGTGGGGTATCCAACAAAACTTCTTCTTTTGAGGATGGAGTTAAAATGTAATTAAATAATGCAGGCATTATACAATGTTCCTTAAAAAATATTCTCTGAGTTCTTTTTTCTCTACACTACAATCTTCTGAGATCACAAATTTCCTTGTTTTATAATTACCGATCGCTGTGACCATTGTTTCTTTGACTTTCCCCGCTCGGGATAAAATGAGATGAAATTTTTCTCCAGGTCTCAAATTTTTTTCCAATTTTTGTAAAAGTGAGTTACTTGCTCTTTTACCGTTGATAGCTAAAATTTCATCGTCTAACATTAAATCTATGGAATCAACATCTGATCTATGTAGGATTTTTTGTACAAATAAATTTCCATTTTTTTCTTTTGTTTTGAATCCTGTTTCTCCCACCATATCAATTTGGATTCGATGGATTCCAATCAAATCAAGATAAAAATCAACTGGAATTGGTTTCGGGAATTCTAAATAATCATTAAATTCTTTTTTTAAGTCAACGCCAGTCACTTCTTTAACTGTTTCGAAGAATTCTTGTTTGGTGAATCCTCTTTGTTTTCCTTTCACAAAAACTTCATTTAATTTGTGAAATACATGGCGGATTGTTTTTTTCTCTTTCGATTCGTGTAACAAAAATAAATTCATACACAAGGCAAGAACTCCACCTTTTGTATAATAAGATACAGTGATGTTATGACTGTTCCCGTTTCGTTTGTAGTATTTTGTCCAAGCTGTGAAGGAGGATTCTTCTAAACTCATCCAAAAATCTGCTTCATTGTCCTCCAATGAAAAAATATCGGACTGTAGTTTGTTTAAATAATCTTCAATACTTAAAAAACCAGAATGAAATAAAAAATAAGCATCATAAAAACTAGTAAAACCTTCGGCAATCCAAAGTTCCCGAGTGAGGTTCGGTTTTTGGTAATCAAACGGACCTAGGGCTAACGGACGGATGCGTTTGATATTCCAAAGATGGAAATATTCATGTGATAAAAGTTCCAAAAGTCGTTTGTATTCTTCATCATCATGAATGAGTTCAGGATTAAAGTAATTGATACTAGATGCTTTGTGTTCCAAACCACCATAGGCTGGTAAACTTAAATTAAGAACAAAAAGGTAATATAAATTTGGACTTTCTCCCATCCACTGGATCTGTGTCTCTGCGATTTTTTGTAAATCATTGGTGAGTTTTGTTTTGAAATCAAATGGGACATCACCTTCTATGAGTAATTCATGTTTGGTGGTCCCGGCACTAAAAAAAACTGAGTTTTTTTTACTCAATTGGAATGGTGAATCAAAAAGTTCATCGAAATGATCTGCATAAAATTGATGAGGGTTGTTTTCATCCCGAGGTAAACTGCAATATACGTTTGGAAATAGTTCTGAGACTTTGAATTCCACACTCATGGGAGTGTCTAATTTTCCTTCTGGATATAAAAAGAGGGCAGGGGGATTGATAAAGCCAAACTCAGTTTCTAAGTAATTGGTTCTGACTGTAAAATCTTCGAAAGCATAGATGATGTAAGAAATTTCAAATTTTGGTGGGACTTGGTTTAGTTTCCATCGGTGTAAATCAACCATTTCCCATGAAACTGTTTCTTTTGTGATCGTATTTTGTACATTAAATTTGTGTAAGTGAGTGGCATAGTCCCGGATCATATAAGATCCGGGAGTCCAACTGGGTAAACAAAAGGTGATTTCTTTTTGGTTTGTTTCTACAAACAATCGGACTTGGTAATAATGTTTGTAAATGTCAAAAATACTGACTTCAAATTGTAATTTGAGAGCCGGTTTAGACTGCTCTTCCAAAGAGATTGTTTTCCCTTCTAACTCTTTTCCCATAGTACACTATCTTCTTTTATTTTAGTTTTAATCAAATGTTTTCTTGACCGAAAATCTGAAGGGTACTAGAAAAGGTCTAGCTAAGGTATGAGCAAAGGAGGTGGTCCATTTGGATAGTAGTTGTTACAACAAAAGATTTTTGACCCGCGAGGTGGCTGGGCAATAACGCCTGGGCTTTGTTGCAAAACCGACCAGACACAGTCTTTCCAAGTTCCGAATGGGTGGTCTCCTTCGGGCGTTTCGCAGTCGCTTGGAAAGTACTTCTTCTTTTCACACTTAACTTTCTAAATCTATATCCTTTTCAATGCGAAAGGTCTTCAGCAATTCATCCAAAGTATTGATCACTTGTCCTAATCGTTCTGCATTTTCTGCCATCGAAGAGGACTGGTCAGACAAAACTTGCGAACCATTGGAAATATTGATGGTCATGTTTGCAAGTTCGTTCGTTGCCCTTTGTTGTTCTTCTGTGGATAGTTGGATGGACTTCACTTGTTCTGTGATCTCCACCACTTCGGTATAGATACTCTCAGTGCGAGAACTTTGGTCTTCGATTAAGGGACCAATTTCATTGGAAGATAAAAAGATCAGGGATACTTCATCTGTAATTTTTTTCAAAACCTCAACCAATCGTTCCACTTGTTGGTTCCCTCGTTCTATGGAATCCAATGCTTCTTGGGATAGGGTATTGATCTGTGAGACTGATTCTGCTGATTGGCTTGCTAGTTTTGTGATCTCTTCTGCTACCACGGCAAATCCCTTTCCAGATTCACCTGCTCTTGCAGCTTCGATCGCCGCGTTTAATGCGAGTAAGCCGGTTCGTTTGGCGATATCAGAGATTACATTCGAAAAAGCAGTGATGGTTTTGGATTTTTCTTGGATTTCTCGGATGGCAAGTGAAGTCTCTTTTGCCATGCTACGGCCTTCCTCCGCATTTTTGTTCGCTCTAACTGAAATTTCCCCAAAAGTATTTACTTTTTCTAGAATTTTTTTCATTAAGTTTTGAATATCACCTAACGACTGATGTATGGTTTCAGTGTTTTCTACGGCACTGAGTACATTACTGTGGATCGTTTCAGAGGAAGCATTGAGTTCTTCAACGGTGGCACTTGCTTCTTCGGAGGATGCTGCTTGGTTTTGCGCTAAATCGGTGAGCTCTGTGATTGTGTTTTGTATTTTTCCTGTGGTTTCGCTGATATTCCCAGAAGATTTTTGGGCAATACGAATTAGTTTTCTCAAATGTTCGATCATCTGATTTAAAGAAACCATGATACTTCCTAACTCATCTATTTGGTCAATTTTGATGAGTTGCCGTAAGTCCCCAGAAGCAACTTTCTCCGTTGAGGAATTGATTGATTGGATCCGTCGATCGACTAATCTTTGGAAACTGTAATAGATGGATAGAATTGAAAGTGCAACTCCAACGATGCCTAAACCAATGGTTATCAAAATAATCGAATTGAGAGTGGATTGGATTTGTGATTTTGGAACCGAGATACGGGCAAACCATGGATTGTTTTTTTCAATGATGGTTATGGGTACTGCGACATGGAAGTAATCATTAAATTCATAAATACTTGTGTCTTTATTTTTGATTCGATCATAAAAATGGGGATCCGCCGCGGATCGAAAATCCAAACCCTCAGAAAGTTGTGTGAAACCGTCATACAAAACCAAATGGTTGTCAGAGATGAGAGTGATTTTGCCTTCCCCATCAGCAAATTTAAGTGAATCCAAATAGGATTTAATCGTAGTTAGACTAATGTCAATCCCGGAGATTCCGATGAATTTTCCATCACGTAAGATTGGTTCCATGATGGAAACAATGAAAATTTCCGAATTCCCCGCTTTATAGATATAAGGTGAGGTAATGCTCGTATTCAAAGTTGCTTTTGGTTTTTGGTAAAATTCACCTTGGATGGGATCATCTAGATCTTTGAGTGCTTCGGTAAAAATTTTGTCCCCATCACGGAAGACATAGGGAATGAATCTCCCTGATCCATCATGATTCGGCGTATTTCGATAGGAAGCATCCTTGCCATCAAAAGCATTGGGTTCAAAAGCACAATAGGTCGCAAAAGCGATGTCTTTTTCCTTGATGAGAGCCTTTAAGTATTGTATGGATTCTGCCCTTGAGGTGAGGTTTCTGTTTTCATAAGATTTTCGAAAGGCAAAGGTTTTGTTCAAGGGTGATTTGAGGGTATGGGAAATATCACTGATAATTTTGGATGAAATGTAAGTTGTGTCTTCTTCCAAATTGTGGAGAAGGGTAGACCTGACTACCATAGAAAGTACGATGAGAATTCCTGCGATGATGACGGATATCACAGCTAGTGAATTGAATATAATTTTCTTTTTAATCGACATAAACAGGATCCCTATAAATTGAATTTTTGTAAAATTTCGGAGATCTTTGCACTAATCCCTGTCATGCGAAGAGAATTTCCTGACATGGTTTCAGATTGGTCAGATAAAATTTGTGATCCATTCGAGATATTGATTGTCATATTGGAAAGTTCCGAAGTGGCTCTTTTTTGTTCTTCTGTGGATTGTTGGATGGATTCTACAAGTGAAGTGATCTCTTCAATTTCGACATAAATTTGATCGGTTCTTGTTTTTTGGTCTTGGATGAGGGGGACAATGTCGGATGCTTTTTCAAAGATAACAGAGACTTCTTTGATGATGTCTTGCAGGAGTGCAATGAGTTTTGAGACTTGGTTCCCTCCATTTTGAATGGATTCCAAGGCTTCTTCTGATAGAGAGTTGATTTGGGAAACGGAGGATGCGGCTTGCGATGCGAGTTTGGATATCTCTTCTGCCACAACAGCAAACCCTCGGCCAGATTCGCCTGCCCTTGCTGCTTCGATGGCAGCATTTAATGCGAGTAAGCTGGTCTTTTCTGATATATTGGAAATAACATCTGAAAACTCTGTAATCGAGACTGATTTATCTTGGATCTCTTCAATGGCTTTTGAGGTCAGACTTGCCATAGTTCTCCCTTCTTCTGCCTTGAGGTTGGCTCCTTTTGCAATTTGACCAAAGTTTTCCACTTCACTCGTGATATTTTGGACAAGCTTTTGAATCTCTAAAAGAGAGGAATGGATGGATTTTGAATTTGAAACTGCTTGTTCCACATTTGCATTGATGGTTTCAGAAGATGCGTTGAGTTCTTCCACAGTCGCACTTGCTTCTTCCGATGAGGCCGCTTGGCTTTGTGCTAAATCAGAAAGTTCAAGGATTGTATTTTCCATGAGTAAGGAACTGTCTTTTAATTCATTTCCAGAACTTTGGGCTACACTTAGAATATGACGAATGTTTGTCACCATGGCGATGATGGCTTCAACCAGATTTCCTATTTCATCTTTTTTGGTATCGTTAATTTCTTTTAACAAATTTCCACTTGCTGCTTCTTTTGCATAAGAAATTAAATTTTGAAGTCTACTATCCACTAACTTTCTAAAGATGATGATATTGGCTAGAGTTGAAAATAAAATCCCTGTAAATCCAAGTCCAAGTGCTATCCAAAAGATAAATTGGATTTCGTTTGTGATTTTTTCTTGAGGATATGAAATTCTAAGTGTCCAAGGTGCCGTGTTTTCAACGAGTGAAATGGGGAGGCTTACATGAAAATAATCGGAATCTACATAATTTTGTTTTTGTTTGGAGGACATCGCAAGGTTGACATATGTATCTTCTTTATCAACCCATTGGATGTTTTTGGATTCGGGATTCAGTCCATTGAAAAGTACATAACCATTGCTTGCTACGAGGGTGATTTTGACACTCCCTTCCAAAATTTTTAAGTTTTGTAAATAGGCACGGATCGTTGATAAGGATAAATCGGCTCCCGCTATGCCGATAAATTTTTGGTTTTGGATCACGGGATATACAAGTGAAATCATTGTCACATCCGTCCCATCTACTTTGTAATCAAAAGGAGGAATCAATTCTACTTTTTTATTTTTTTTGGGTAGTTGGTAGAAATCGGACTCAGGCAATTCATAACCCACAACGGGTTCAATGATGATCTTTCCGTTTGATTTCACAGCATAGGGGATGAATCTTCCTGTTTGGTCATGATACTTCGTATTACGGAAGTTAGCATCTTTCCCATCAAAGGCATTGGGTTCAAAAACAACATATGTCCCAAGAATTGATTCATTGGAATTTGACATGATGGTGAGGGTTTTAAAAACTCTTTCTCTATCTAATAGATTTGGTTCTTGTAAAATTTGTTTCAGAAGAAAGGCTTCGTTCAAAGGTGCTGATAAATATGTACCTACATCGAGGGAAATTTTGTCTGCGAGGATCGATATTTTTTCCAGTGCATCTTCTTTCGCATTTTTATATATGACATAAGAAATCAGAGTTAGGATGACTCCTAGTGATAATAAGGTGATCACCGAAGATCCAAGAGCTAACTTTTGTTTGATGTTCATTTGTTAAAAAAATTTCCTTAAGTGATGGTTACCATACTTTTTTAGAATTGTTTTCTCAACTCATTTCTAAAGAATGAGGAAGTTTTTGTGGGTAGGAGCTTAAGCCAAGACTATTCCCATCTGGATCTTGAAAATACATTGTAAAATCTGTACGCGAAGTGACTTGAATCGATTTAAAAAACTCCCTCCATTCGTTTTGGTTGGAAGGATTGAGCGAAAAAACTAAATTTTTAGGAGATTCCTGTTCCCCTGATTCCAACATCAAAATGATAGGTCCCAATTGGATCCAAACTGATCGAACCTCTCCTGAATCAAAATGATGTCGTTTTAAGAGTTTGGCCCCTGGAATTTGAAGGTAAAAGGCCGCTAAAGGCTCTGGATTGGGCGTTCCTATGGCAATGTGATGGATCATTTTTTTGTTTTCAAATCCCTTTGTAAAAAAGAAACTATCAGGAAATCTATTTCATCGGAGTTTTTCATGAAAAAATCTCTTATCCTTGCGCTCGCTCTCGGGCTATTTTTGGCGAATTGTAAATCCAAAGTCTATACCCAAGAAGAGTGTGAATCTGCGCTTGCAAGTACTTTCACTCAAATTGAAGAAGAAGCTAAAAAGAACCCAGCAGCAGCTCCCGTTCTTGCAGGTTTACAACAAGGCAAACAAAAAATGATCGACCAATGTATGGAAGGAAAATTTGATCCTAACTGCTTAAAAAATGCTCCAGGAATCGCTGGCATTATGGGCTGTGTAAAAAAATAATTCACTTTCATAAACCGGGAGTTTCGATTCCCGGTTTACTCATTTTCCTTTAAAACTTCAAATCCCTTTTTTTCCGTATAACAGCCGTGAGTCCTATAAGGACCATCTTCAAAAAATCGAATTTCTTGGGCATATCGTTTGCCTTCCCATAAACAACGTTTACAGACAAAGGGCAAAATCGCCCAATCTTCACATTCTTCTGGTCGAAAGGTTGGGAAAACACGTAACATAGGTTTGGATAGTTCATGACTGGGATCGGAAACAAGGGAAACACTTCCCAATAGAAAAATGAAAAAAACCAAATAGCGAATCATCCAATAAAACTATCGGGATTTTTGTGGATTTCCAGGATGGATTTGTGAAAGAAAATTCTCATGTGGAATGGAAAGGGATCGCGTTTGTTTTGACGGGAGCCTTACTATTTAGCGCCAAAGCAGTCGTTGTCAAATTAACCTATCGGTATGAAATTTCTGCCATTGGCTCCTTATTCTTTCGAATGTTGTTTGCCTTCCCATTTTTAGTTTGGATGGCGTGGTCAGCGGAAAAGGAAACCGAAAAACCAAACCTAACTAAAAAAGACTATTGGAATGTCCTCCTCATGGGAGTGGTTGGTTACTATCTTGCCAGTTTATTTGATTTTGTTGGTCTCAAATACATCAGTGCTGGCCTAGAACGTATCATTTTATTCATTTATCCGACTCTAGTAGTTTTATTATCCTTTTTCTTTTTAAAAAAGAAAATCCACATGCGGGAAATTTTTTCTCTCATCTTAACATACACAGGTGTGTTTTTAGCGTATGGTCAGGATGTTCAGTTGGGTTCACCGAAAGATGTCAGCCTCGGTGCTTTTTTCATCTTATTATCAGCTTTGACATATGCAATTTATCTTATGGGAAGTGGTTCCATCGTGCCAAAGTTAGGTGCCAAAAGATTTACAGCTTGGGCACTTATCATCTCATCTATAGTTGTATTCCTTCATTTTTTTATATTCGGAACTTACAAGGAACTCATTCAACCGATGTCATTTTATCTTTTGGCATTTGTGATGGGAACCGTGAACACTGTGGTTCCTGCCGTACTTGTATCCGAAGGGATCAAACGAGTCGGTAGTAAAACCGCTGCGATCGTTGGATCGATTGGACCAATGTCGACTTTATTTTTGGCATATGTGTTTTTGGATGAACCGATCACCATCGTACATAGCATAGGTACTTTATTTGTTCTCACTGGAGTTTTTTGGATTAGTACGGCAAAAAAACCAAAGGAAGTCACTGTTTGAGAGAGAAAATTACTTTCCAATTGTTGATTGAGAGTAGAGAATAAAGGATCTATATGAAATTTAGAATCGTTTTCCTTGCCGTGGTTTTGGTCACATCGTTCACACAAAATGAACTCTACGCCCAATTCACTTGTGAAGGTTCTGCTTGTAGTTTTTTACCTTCACCTCTTACAGAGACGGGTAATGCCACACTCAAAAAATTTGAAACTGGATATTTAAACGAAGTCTTAAAAACAAATTTAGAAGCTGGGTTTTTAGCCAATGTTGGTGCCAGTAATATTGGAACAGGTACTGTCCGCCGTATCCAAGTGGGTGTCAGTGCATCCGCTGCTGGTTATAAAAAAGACGACATCCAAATCCAAGATGATTTAATCAAATACCCAAAACTCCCGAATGTGGGAGGAGCAGTCATTCCATCCTTTCATTTGGACATCAATCCTGGTTGGTTACTAGGCACGGAAGAAGGTGGGTACATCCGAAGGATCGGAATATTTTTACATGGGATGAATGTAGCGGTCACAGAAGACCAAATCCAAGCCGCCTCGAATAACAAAAATTATGAGGGAAGGATCGACGTACGTTCGTATGGTGGGATGTTACGTTACCAACTCATGGAGAAAGAAGGTTTTTTAATGAACCTCATCACATGGAATGGGCTCAATGTGGGCGTGGGGCATCATGTCATGGAACAAAATATGAGCCTCAGTTATTTAGAAGGAAAGGCCGCACAAGTAGAGTTCCAAGGGGTCAAAGGGAAATGGGGTGGAGATACCAATTTTCTTTTTAATACCAAAGTCCAAACCACCAATGTTGACTTACGCACTGGGATTGGTCTTTTTTGGGTAGCAAACTTAATTGTTGGTGGTGGATACAGTTGGAACTCTGGCCATAACACAGCTTCTCTTTCTAGGCGCGGGCCATTTATCATCTCTGCAAACGATGCTTTTCCGATCGAACTTCCGAGAGAATACCAAGCTGTCCTCGATAAAGAATTACTCGCACAAAATCCCAATGCGACCCTTGGGTTTCGGGCCAGTGGGGAATCCAATTCTAAACGAGGGATTGGGTATGGGATTGTTGGTTTGGAATTGGATTTATTTATGCTAAAGGTCATCGCCGAGGGATTGTATGGTGGAAAAGACCTCTATTCGGCAAACCTAGGACTCAAACTCTCTTTTTAGAAATCTTCGGGGAATTCCATAAAACCTTGCCATACCGTGGAACGAATTTACCCTGCGTACAAGTCTAAGTTTCAATGAATTTATACAAACGGTATTCTCGCGCTTTTTTTCTCGCCTCCCAAGTTTTTTCTTTGGGAGTTGTGGTCCCGATTGGGATCAGCCTTATTTTATTTTATGTCGATTTGAGCGCCACGCAGATCAAAACCTTTCTCGGTGGGACCGTCCTTGCCGCTCTCATCAGTTTGTTACTCCCTAGTTTTATTTTTCCAAAAAAACTAAAGATCATCAAAGAGGGGTTACTCGAACTAGAATCCCAGACAGAAAAAAATCCAGAAACCTACACCCGAGTTTGGGATACCATTGCAAAAATGCCTGTGTTTGGTGCCACTGTTGGTGCTTCCCAGTGGGCACTCGCCATTCCTATCGTTTTAACTCCCGTATTGTATTTACCGGAGACGAGTAAATCCGATGGATTTTATATTATCTGTGTTTTGTTACTCACATCGTTTCTCAATATCATCATCTCCTTTGTTTTTTTGGAAAAAGCTTCGCACATTATCTTAGATGATGATATTTTCCAATCCGATTTAAATGAACGCATCACACCATATTATCGAAATTTAAGAAATACTGTGCCTATCATGTTTTCTTTTATGGTGATGGTACTTTCGATTTTCCTTCTGATTTATTCGTTCAATGTGAACGCCAAAGCTTTGGAAAAAGCGTTTTCCAACCAATTGTATAATTTTAACCAAAGTAATGAAGCGGGGATCAATGTTTACTTCGAAGCGGTGGAGAATTCTCTAAAGGAAGTTGCTACTCTACCTGCCGTAAAACAAGCATTAGAAACAAAAAATTATAAACTTGCAGTTCCAGCATTGGAAAAATCATTCAAAGATACCCAACTCCTTTTGGAAAATGCCTTCATTGCCAATTTTGAAGAAGGGACACCAATCGTCGCATCGGGGCTTCCAGGTGGTACAAGTACTGGATTCAAATTAGAATCCAATCCAGAAGTTTTAGAAAATATCAAAGCGTCGAAAGAAGGGAAACCTCGCGTGGGGATTGCCGTCAAATCTCCTATCAGTGGTCAAATCGTGATCATGGTCACGAGCCCTGTGAAAAATGCAAATGGGACTGTGGTGGGTTTTGTAGGAATGCCATTCCTCGTGGGAAAGGCGATGGAATCCTTCTTAAAAAATGTCAAAATTGGGTCCACAGGGTATTCCTTTTTACTTGATCGTGAAGCGACAATGGTTTACCACCCCAATCCCAAATACCTAATGAATAGTTTTAAAGGGTCTGAATTTGAACGCCTCGCAATGAATGCGGGAGAAACAGATTCCTTTCGGAATCCTTGGGAAGGATCCACTTTTTTACTTCGTAGAAAGGTAAGTTCTAAATATGGAATCCAATTTTTTTCCACGATTGATCTCAAAGAAATCGAGGTAGAGAGTTTATCTTCCCTTAGAGGATTGACCGTCATTAGTTTGATTGGTTCGATTGTGATTGCGCTTGCCATTTACATTCTGTTTTCCGCAAGATTTCGACCAATGAAAACCATTGGTAAAGTACTTCAAAATGTAGAAGTAGGTGATTTACGAACCAAGGTGAAATTAGAATCTTCCGATGAATTTGCTCGCCTTTCCCTAGGTTTAAATTCCACACTCAAACAAATCATTGAAGTGGTTGGGTCAAACCAAGCTTTTTCGGAAGATTTAGCTTCATCCGCCGAACAGATGTCAGCATCACTGAATTTATTGTCTTCCAATGCACAAACACAAGCGGCATCTGCCGAAGAAATTTCTGCATCCATCGAAGAGATCTCCGCTGCCGTACAAAACGTAGATGCCCAAGCCGAAGACCAATTCCGCAAAGTGGATTTTTTAAAAGTAAAAATGGCAGAACTTTCCAGTTTGATTGAAGCGACTGGAAAACAAGTTGGGAAAGCTTCACAAGATGTGACTCAAATTTCGGAAGAAGCAAAACTTGGCCAATCATCACTGGACTCGATGCGTAACTCCATTTCCAAAATTAGTAATAGTTCGGAAGAAATTGGAAGTGTGATTGAGATCATCAATAATATATCCGAACAAATCAACTTACTTGCGTTAAATGCTGCAATCGAAGCGGCTCGTGCTGGCGTCTATGGGCGAGGGTTTGCTGTGGTTGCCGATGAAATTGGCAAACTTGCCGAAAAAACGGCGATCTCCATCGGGGACATCGGAGAACTCATCCAAGCAAACGAAAAAGAAATTGAAAGTGGTCGAGAGACAATTGAAACCACAATTTCTCTCATCCAAAGGATCATCCAAGGTGTGAGCTCCTTCAATCTCATGACAGACACCATTGATAAAAGCACCAAAGAACAGCTCATCATCAACCAAAAGGTGGGGGAAGAGGTGGACAAGGTGAACCAAATCAGTCAGGCGATCCGACTTTCCATGGAAGAACAAAAGAATGCCATCGGAGAGGTGGCTCAGGCCATCTTCAGCATCAATGACCTCACCCAAGGGACGGCGGCGGGCCTAGAAGAGATGACGGCGACTTCCAATGGGATTGCGAATTTAGCGGAAACCCTAAAAAGAAAGATCAATTTCTTCAAAATCTCGTAAACGATCTTCCAAACTGGCTGTGATTTTCTGAATCCAGTCAAATTTTGCTTGCTCTTATCTACATATCAAGATTTCTTGATATGTAGATATCTTAGATATGGCGACTGAAACCCTGCTCATCAATCGAAATTCTTCCCCTTTGCTTGCGGGAGCGAAAGCCATTTCTGATGAAACACGGATTCGGATCCTTCATATCCTGAGTTTCGGGGCATTTTCGGTGAACGAAGTGGTAGAAATTTTAGGAATGGGCCAGTCTCGCATCTCCCGTCATTTGAAAATCCTAACAGAAGCAGGACTTATTGGTTCTAGGCGGGAAGGTAGTTTGGTTTATAGTTTTTTACCAGATGAAGAATCCATGGGTTTAAAATTCCCAATGGAGCTCACAAAACTTTTGTTATCATATAAAGAAGACCTCCCATCTTGGGAAAGAGACCAGAAGATGGTCCACCAAATCCTCGAGGCACGTGAGAAAAAATCCAAATCCTTTTTCGACGGTGTGGCCGAGAGTTGGGAAAAATTACAGGAAGAAACCTTACATCCAAAACTCTATCGGTCTTGGATCTTACAAGAACTCCCTACTTGCGAGAATATTTTAGATTTAGGGTGTGGGCCTGGTGGTCTCATCCCTTTTTTGTTAAACAAAGCCAAACATGTTACGGGTGTTGACAACTCCTCTCGTATGATTGAAAATGCGTCCATCCATTTAGGTAAAAATCCAAGTGTGGATCTCATCCAGACGCCAATGGAACATCTGCCTCTTTCGGCAAACTCTTGTGATGCGGTAGTTGCATCTATGGTGATGCACCATATTTCCCACCCACCAACCGTACTCGAAGAAATTGCACGTGTATTAAAACCTGGTGGCGTACTTTGTATCGTCGATTTAGGGAAACATAATGCAGAATATATGCGTGATAATTTTGCGGACTTATGGCTTGGATTTGAACCAGAATTATTTGAATCCTGGTTATCCAATGCTGGGTTTCGTGTAGAAACCATTGGAGAAATCCAAACTGACTCAAGTTTTAAAATTTTAACAATCAAAGCAACAAAGGAATAAGGAGGACAAAATGTCCACAGCAACTGAAACAAAATCGGAACGATTGCCATACAAAGTGAAGGATATCTCTCTTGCAGAATGGGGAAGAGAAGAAATCATTTTGGCAGAAAAAGAAATGCCAGGTCTTATGGCACTACGTAAAGAATTCGGAACAACTAAGCCACTCAAAGGTGCAAGAATTTGCGGATCTCTTCACATGACAATCCAAACAGCGGTTCTTATCGAAACCTTGGCTGCATTAGGTGCTGACATTCGTTGGTCCTCTTGTAACATTTTTTCAACACAAGACCATGCAGCAGCAGCAATTGCAAAAGCGGGAATCCCTGTATTTGCATGGAAAGGGGAAACAGAAGAAGAATACTGGTGGTGTATTGAACAAACTTTATTCTTTGATGGCGGTAAAGGTCCAAACATGATCTTAGATGATGGACATGACCTAACTCATTACATCCATGAAAAATACCCACAACTCCTTGCAGACATCAAAGGTGTTTCGGAAGAAACAACTACAGGTGTGATTGCACTTCATAAAAAATTAAAAGCAGGAACATTAAAAATCCCTGCAATCAATGTGAACGACTCTGTAACAAAGTCAAAATTTGATAACCTTTATGGTTGCCGTGAATCCCTTGCTGATGGAATCAAACGTGCTACAGACGTGATGCTTGCTGGAAAAGTGGCACTTGTTTGTGGATACGGAGACGTCGGAAAAGGTTCGGCAGCATCCCTTCGTAACTTTGGTGCACGTGTGATCGTAACAGAAATCGATCCAATTTGTGCATTACAAGCAGTGATGGAAGGATACCAAGTACTTCGTGTAGAAGATGTGATTGAAAACGCTGACATCATTGTGACTGCAACTGGTAACGATGATATCATCTCTCTTGAACACATGAAAGCGATGAAAGATGGTGCCATCCTTTGTAATATTGGTCACTTTGATACAGAAATTCAAATGGCACGTTTGAATTCTGAGAAAGGTGTGATCAAAAAAGAAATCAAACCTCAAGTAGACAAATACACTTTCCCTGATGGTAAATCCATTATCGTCCTTGCGGAAGGAAGACTTGTGAACTTAGGTTGTGCAACAGGCCACCCATCTTTCGTAATGTCTAGTTCCTTCACAAACCAAGTTTTGGCTCAAATTGAACTTTATACTACGAAATATGAGTTGGGTGTGTTCCGCCTTCCAAAACACTTGGATGAAAAGGTAGCTGCACTTCATTTGGAGCAGTTGGGTGTTCGTTTGACAAAACTCACTCAAAAACAAGCTGATTACATCAGCGTTCCATTAGAAGGTCCATACAAACCGGACCACTACCGCTACTAAAATTTTTGCCCTTTTTAGGATACCTAAAAGGGGTATTAGGAGTTTCTCATGGCGTATGTTGTAACTGAAATTTGCGTTGATTGTAAATACACAAGTTGTGCTGCAGTTTGTCCTGTGGAAGCTTTTCACGAAGCTCCAGACACATTGTACATCGATCCAGATACTTGTATTGATTGTAATGCTTGTCAATATGAATGTCCGATTGATGCGATTTTCCCGGACTATGATGTCCCTGAAAAACACAAACCTTCAATCGAAGTGAACGCAAAAGAAGCAAATAAATTCCCGGTCATCGTAACGACTAAACCACCTCTCAAAGGTGCAAAATGTTCCGATCCGAGTAAATAATGTAACCGTGGGTGTTTTACGAAAGTAATCACCCACTTTTAATTGAATCTACCAAACTCTATTATACACAGAAATATTATGAAATTTGAATATACCAATCCTTCTTCCAAAACTCTCTTAAAATTACTCACGGAAAGAATCTTAGTTTTAGATGGTGCTATGGGTACAATGATCCAAAGGCATTCGTTAGAAGAGGATGATTTCCGCGGGGATCGTTTTAAGGATTGGCCTTGTTCGATCAAAGGTAATAACGATGTACTTGCCATCACAAGGCCTGACATCATCGAATCGGTTCACTTAGAGTATTTGGAAGCTGGTGCTGATATCATCGAAACCAATACCTTCAGTTCGAATATTGTCTCCCAAGCAGACTACAAAATGGAATCCGCCGTTCGGGATTTGAATCTAGCGGCTGTACAATGTGCCAAAAACGCCGTTGCCAAATATAAGGAAAAAACGGGGAAAACAGAAGTATTCATTGCAGGATCCATTGGCCCAACGGTCAAAACGGCATCCCTTTCTCCTGATGTGAATAACCCTGCCTTTCGTGCGGTCACCTTTGATGAGTTAGTGGATTGTTTTTATGAACAAGTTTCCGCACTTCTCGACGGTGGAGTTGACTTGTTATTACCCGAAACCAATATCGATACGTTGAACTTAAAGGCATGTATATTTGCCATAGAGAAAGTATTTGAAGAACGAAAGATTCGTATCCCCGTTGTGCTTTCTGTTACGATTACAGATGCATCTGGCAGGACTTTGTCTGGTCAAACGGGAGAGGCATTTTATATATCCATCAAACATGCAAAACCACTTGCAGTAGGAATCAACTGTGCGTTAGGTGCAGGTGAGATGCGACCTTATATCGAGGAAATCTCTCGAGTGGCCGATTGTTATGTGTCTTGTTACCCGAATGCTGGTCTTCCCAATGCCTTTGGTGGCTACGACCAAACGCCAGATGAGTTTGGTGGTTGGATGAAAAATTTTGCTGAGGCAGGTTTTTTAAACATTGTCGGTGGATGTTGCGGGACCACACCTGCCCATATCCAGGCGGCAAAAGAAGCAGTGACTTCGATCAAACCTCGTCCTCTCAGAGAACAACCGAAACTCAGTGCCTTTGCAGGCCTTGAACCATTGAAACTTACCAAAGATCAAGGTTTTATCAACGTAGGAGAAAGGAATAACGTCACAGGATCTCCAAAGTTCAAAAAACTCATCTTAGACGGAAACTTTGAAGAAGCCGTACAGGTTGCCTTACAACAAGTGCAAGCTGGTGCCAATATTATCGACATTAACTTTGATGAGGCGCTTCTCGATGGCGAAGCGTCTATGACCAAATTTTTGAATTTGATTTCAGGGGAACCAGACATTGCTCGTGTTCCGTTTATGATCGATTCTTCCAAATGGTCGGTGTTACTGGCAGGCCTCAAATGCATCCAAGGAAAACCAATTGTCAATTCGATCTCCCTTAAAGAAGGGGAAGAAGTATTTTTAAACCACGCACGCACCATCCAAAGGTTTGGAGCTTCTGCGATTGTCATGGCATTTGATGAACAAGGCCAAGCCGCTACGAGAGATGAGAAGGTGAGGATTTGTAAACGCGCTTATGATTTACTTGTATCCAAATTGGATTTTGACCCAACCGATATAATTTTTGATCCCAATATCTTAACTGTTGCCACTGGTATTGAAGAACATAACAATTATGCTGTTGATTTTATCGAAGCAACACGAGAGATCAAAAAAGTTTGCCCAGGTGCCAAAGTATCAGGTGGACTCAGTAATATTTCCTTTTCTTTCCGAGGCAATAACCCTGTTCGGGAAGCCATGCACTCTGCCTTTTTATACCATGCCATCCAAGCGGGAATGGATATGGCAATTGTCAATGCAGGTATGCTTGAAGTTTACGAACAAATCCCCAAAGACTTACTTGAGTTAGTGGAAGATGTTTTACTCAATCGAAGGCCTGATGCCACCGAACGTTTGATTGATGCCGCAGGAAGTTTCCATGGAGAAGCCAAAGTCCAAAAAAAGGATGATGTTTGGCGAAGTGGAACCGTTGAAGAGCGACTTACCCATGCCCTTGTAAAAGGAATCGACGAATTTGTGACACAAGATACGGAAGAAGCACGCCAAAGTTTGGCAAAACCTCTCGATGTCATCGAAGGACCACTCATGAATGGTATGAAGGTGGTAGGGGAACTCTTTGGTGCTGGAAAAATGTTTTTACCACAGGTTGTGAAAAGTGCTCGTGTGATGAAAAAAGCAGTCGCTTACCTCATGCCTTACATGGAAGAAGAGAAACGGAACCAAAAAGACGAAAGTAAACAAGCCAAGTTCCTCATTGCCACCGTAAAGGGTGATGTCCATGATATTGGGAAAAATATTGTGGGTGTTGTACTTGCGTGTAACAACTACGAGGTGATTGATCTTGGTGTGATGGTTCCTTGTGAAAAAATCCTAGAAACTGCCAAAAAAGAAAATGTTGCGGCAATTGGTCTTTCTGGTCTCATCACACCTTCCCTTGACGAAATGGTGTATGTGGCAAAAGAGATGGAACGATTGGAATTTAAAGTGCCACTCCTCATCGGTGGAGCTACCACATCCCCTGCACACACTGCAGTGAAAATCGCAGAAAAATATTCGCAACCTGTATTACATGTGATGGACGCATCTCGTGTTGTGAACGTGATGAATAGTGTCCTCAATCCGCAAACAACAAAAGAATACGCAAAAACCGTTAAGGAAGAACAATCCCGAATTCGTGAAGAGTTTTATTCCAGAGAAAACGAACGAAACATTCTACCAATCGCAGATGCGATCCAAAACAAATTCAAAGCCGATTGGGATTCCTATACTCCGCCAAAGCCGAGTTTTACGGGGATAAAAGTATTTGATGACGTGACTTTAAAGGATTTGATTCCTTTTATCGATTGGTCTCCTTTCTTTTTAGCTTGGGAATTAAAGGGTAGATACCCACAAATCTTAAAAGATCCTATCATTGGAAAAGAAGCCACTTCCTTATACAACGACGCACAGGTGATTTTAAATCAGATGTTGGAAAATCCAAACCTCAAACCAAGGGCTGTCGTTGGAATGTTCCCTGCGGTTTCTCATGGCGAAACAGTGGAAATTTTTTCGGATGAAAACAAATCAAAATCCTTGGGATTTTATCCGATGTTACGCCAACAGACAACAAAGATGTCCAATCAACCTAATTATAGTTTGGCGGATTTTGTTGCCCCGAAAGAAAAAAACAAAAACGATTATATCGGATTTTTTGCAGTCACTGCCGGGCATGGAATCGAAGAATTAGCAAAAACCTATGAAGTCAAACACGACGATTACAATTCCATTTTAGTGAAGGCACTTGCCGACCGTTTTGCGGAAGCATTTGCCGAATACATGCACCATAAAATGCGTGAAGATTGGGGATTTGGAAAGGACGAACAACTTACCACAGAAGATTTGATCCGTGAGAAGTATCGTGGCATTCGCCCAGCACCAGGGTATCCAGCATGCCCTGACCATACCGAAAAACGTAAAATTTGGAAACTACTCGATGTGGAAAAAAACGCAGGCATCCAGCTCACAGAATCTTGTGCGATGTGGCCGGCGAGCAGCGTGAGTGGGTATTATTTTTCCCATCCTGAAGCACGGTATTTTGCCATTGGGAAAATCAACGAAGACCAAGTGGATACGTATACAAAGCTAAAAGAGATGGAAAAATCAGAAGTAGAACGTTGGTTATCACCAATTCTCAACTATGATCCGTCAAGGAAGTCTAAAGGGTAAGACAACAAACAAATCATTGTTACATAGTGATAATGATTTGTGCTGATTGGTCGAAAATGGAGATCTTTATGGCAGTTTCTGGACAATCACACAGCCACGGTTGGAAATCTGTTGCAACAGGGAAACTCATCGATGGATTTTCTTTCCATCCAAAACTCGCCGAGTGGCTTTTGACATATACTTCAATTCCACAAGATGCGGATTTGGAAATTTTGGAAGTGAGTTGTGGAGAGGTGAGTTGTCCGACGGAAGAGACCATGATCGTATGGAACAAACATGAATTCCGTATCTCTCGTAAAAAAGAGAACATTTCCAAAATGGATGTAGATTTGTCTTGGAAACGACATTCACTCAAACCGTAAAATTCCTCGTAACGTCTGGTTCGATTCTCATATAAAATTGTTAATGGAAGTAACCTTCCGATTGACCAATCAAACAAATCCCGTATCAAATTAATTTGATAGAATCCTCGTGGTATATTGATGTTATGCGAAGAGTATTTTAATCAAAAAATTTCAATCTTCCTCTTCATCCATACTGAAGTTAATTGGAATTGTGTGGATACAATTCACATTTTTGTTCTTATATACTCCAGGTGAGAATGTAGTTCTTGAGAGAATAATGAATGCTGAATCAATGAATTCTTGTTCAATGTCCTTATTTAAAACCTCAACTGAATCAACTCTTCCATTTTTGAATATTTTTAATTTAAGTAAAACAATTCTATTCGATTTTAAATCTTTGAATTTTTGAGGATAAAGATCTCTTAATTGTAAATGTACTTTTGGGAAAGGTTTCAATAATCCTGCTGTGTTTTCCTCCAAATATGGCTCATTATCCTTTTCTAAATATTTATCATTATAAATTTCTTGAATATTTTTTCCATTAAAGATAAGGCTTTTATTTGCACCCAAGGAAATCAATTTTTGCATTAGATCAAATTCACCAAAAAAAGCAGCATAATACAGCGCTGTAAATCCATTTCGATCATGATAATTTACGTTTGGTTTTTGAGAAAGAATACGATCTATCAATTGTTTTCGGTTATTTAAGACAGCATCGGCAAGACAGGAATTATATTTACTATCGTTAACACTTTTTATTTCTAATTCATTGGATTCAAGACAATATTTGTAATAAGAGTTATAGAAGGCTTTGTCTTTCTCGCTTAAGGTTAATGATTTGCACATGAATGTAGCGAATGCAATGATCAGTATTGTTCCTTGTTGTTTCATATATTAGGTATGGCTAATAGAAATGATTCATTCAGCGGTTTCAAGTTTTTTTTAATAGATTTAGCCACCAAAACCCCCTCGCGCCATTTATACTGAGCAACCTGTCGAAGTAGCGATTGCAGCGGAAAACCTTTCCATTTCTGTAAGTATTTTGATCTAAGTATCAATTGGAAAGATTGGAGCGGAAAGCGCGGTCGTTCTTAGATTAAGTGTTTATCAACTAACGAATTCGAGGCGCCCCGAAAAAAGCAATGAACCCAGGTTAGGTGATTTTCTGAAATGTTTCCAATACTGGTAAGGGACTTGGAAATTTGTCCGTCAATTCGAACGGGAAGGGGTGACTGGCATGTAGTACTTAAGTCCTAAGTTCCCTTGGATCTCAGGTGCCCAAAGTTCGTCGAGTGTGCGACCAGCTTCTCTGGCATTGATCGGCACTCGCACCATCCCTTCAAAGGAGAGGTTACTATTGGAGATGCTGATCCCTGGTGTGACGTAGACTTGTCTACCCACAAAGTTCGTGCGAGATGGTTCTTGGGCACGGATAGAGGAATTAAATCGGTTGGTGTATTCTGTTGCGTCAAACCGGTGTAATTCGGAGAGTTGCAAAAATAATTCCCAACGGGAATTTTTGATAAAGGAAAATAAATTACGATTGAGGCGGTATTTGATTCGCACTCGAGATTCTGCAACATCTACATAACCACTCGAACCTTGGTTGAGAGACATGCCCATACTGAGACCTAAGTCAAAGGTGAACCCATTGCGATAATACACATACGTGACATTGGGTTGGTAAGAGAGTAAAGCTCCGTTGGAACGTTCTGGCCTGACATCAAAATTGCCTTCAGGGTTGCGGTATGGATTGACTGAGGAAAAAGGTATGATAGGAGAAAAAATCTGAATCCCAGCCATGGGATCGTTTGATTTGGAAAAAACAGAATTGGAACCCAACTCAAGTTCTTTTGGGAACCGAAATGGAATTAAAATCGCCAAATTTCCGTTATGCGACCCGCCTACTTGGAAAAGAGAAGAACGTGGATCGGTGAAGGAATAACTTGAGAAAAACGGTAAACCTTGCGCTAAAACAGTCAGGCTCGCAGAAGTTACGAGAAAGAAGATGAGAGTGATCTTTTTTAGCATCTAAAAGCATTTCTGTCTGATTTTCCTTTGTTTGGCAATGAAATTTGCTTTCTTCTCTGTCTTTTTTTGTTATAAGTGAGACCGATGAATGAAAACGATACAAAAGTAGAACAATTTGGACCTTGTACCTTCCCAAACCCAGCGGGGTATGACTACTGGACAGAAGACAATTCGGTTGTGCTCTTCCAAACCATCTTTTCTGGACCAGACGATGCAAAAAAAACCATCGAAACAAGTCCCGTTTTCTTTGAACAAGCCGGTCCGAAGGAAAAAATCTACTTTCGACCCGAAGAAGTGACAGCAGGGATCGTTACCTGTGGGGGACTTTGCCCTGGGATCAATGATGTGATCCGAGCACTTGTGATGGAATTGCACTATCGTTATAAAGTACCGAGGATCCTCGGATTCCCTTTTGGGTATGAAGGGTTAGTGAAAAAATTTGGACATAGGCCCATTGAACTCACTCCTGATAAGGTGGCTCATATCATGAATTTTGGTGGGTCCATCCTTGGGTCTTCCAGGGGCAATCAGAAGATTGAAGAGATGGTCGATACTTTGTTTTTATATGGTGTGAAGATGTTGTTTTGTATCGGAGGGGACGGGACCTTACGCGGAGCCCAAGCCATCCAAGAAGAAGTGAAAAAACGAAAGGAAGACATCGCCATCGTAGGCATTCCCAAAACCATCGACAACGATATCAATTATGTCCAAAAAACATTTGGATTTTCGACAGCCTTTAGTAAGGCGGTGGAAGCTGTGAACTGCGCCCATGAAGAAGCAAAAGGAGCACCGAATGGGATTGGTCTTGTGAAACTGATGGGGCGCCACTCCGGATTCATTGCTGTGAATTCTGCTTTGGCTTCTAAGAATGTAAACTTTGTCCTCATCCCTGAACTTGATTTTGATTTAGAAGGAGAGGGTGCTTTTCTGCCTGTTTTAAAAGACAGAGTGCAGAGACGAGGCCATGCGGTTGTCATCATCGCCGAAGGGGCAGGGCAAAAGTACTTCGAAGACAAGGGAGAAAAAGATAGATCGGGTAACAAGAAGTTGGCGGACGTTGGTGTATACATCAAAGATAAAATCACCGAATACTTTCAAAAAGAAGGTGTGGCACTGAATCTAAAATACATTGACCCGAGTTACATCATTCGTTCCGTGCCTGCCAATGCGGAAGATTCCGTGTTTTGTGGATTCCTAGCTCAAAATGCCGTGCACGCTGCGTTTGCAGGTCGTACAGGATGTGTGGTCGGGATTTGGAACAATGTGTTTACGGTGATGCCCATTTCTTTGGCGATTGCAGAACGAAAGGTACTTAGGCCAGAGCGGAGTACGTTATGGCGAGCACTCCTTGCTTCCACGGGCCAACCGAATTCGATGAAGGCGAAAGTTTAAATCGTATTGACTTTTTTTTGTAGTCCATTCAGGATGAGATTTGGTCTAAAACTTAGAATGAAACGTAAGGGAATATATAACAGAAGGGCTAAGAAAACGATTAGTATCGTTTTACTCCTCGCCTTTGCCTTCGTTTTCATTTGTGCTACAGGAATAGTCAATTGTCCAAAAAGTATCTTTTTGGACAAGGTCGTAAGCCAAAGTGTCACAGATCCAGTTGTTTTCCCCTGCCATCAAACTTCCGAGGAAGGAAAGCCAGAAACTCAATCGGATGTTTGTCAATGTTTAGAAGTATCTAAAGCTGAAGATTCATCCAATCAATTGGAGTTTGTGAACCTCCTTCGTTTGAGCCAAGCATTCATAGTTTTGGTGCCTACACTGGACCTCAATTCTGATTCATTTGTGTTCCAAACAAACCATCACCTATCTTTCGTTTTACAAAGTCACACTCAAATCCACCAAAAAACAATCAAACTCCTCATTTAAAAATACCTTTTTTTATATCAAAAATAGGAGATTTTTATGAGAATTCATAACATTCATATATTATTATATACAATTATTATTTATTGTTTTTCCGGATCAATTTTCGGAGAAGGCAAAAAGAACATTGAGGGAAAAATTAATGAAATTTTAAAAACACATCCAGAAGTTTCACTTAAGTTTTTAGAAGCTAAAGAAAAAGAATTTAGATCGAAACATGCTGATGTTTATCCAGATCCTAAAATTGGATTTTCTTACAGGTCCTATCCTTATCGTTCTGGTTTGAATACGGATCGAGCAAGGCCTGATACACCCGGTATGACAGGTAAAGAATATTCCATTTCGCAGGAAATACCTTTCCCGGGGAAATTGGATTTAGAAAAACGAATTTTGTTATCTGAATCTGAATTAGATTATTGGAGTGGCGTTTGGATCCAAAATGAGTTTCTGAAATCTTATTTTGAGCTTGTTCTTTCTATCGCAGCGATTGAGAGAGAATTGTTTGATTTAGAAAATTTACAAAAACAATTGCGCACAAAAGTAAAACTGGAATCTAGCCAATACATAACAAATCAGTTTAAGCTTTCCAATGTTTTAAAGACAAATAATGCAATTGAGAAGATCAAAGATAAAATCATTGAAAGAAACATTGTTTTAAAAGAGCTGAAACAATCGTTAGAATTTTATGGAAACCACATTGATACTAATCCAATAAAGGAAGAGGAAATCATAGAGTATCTATCTAATAAAGAGAAATTCATCGAACAAGAGTTAACTCAATTGACAATTTCGCAAATTCCGATCATTCAATATGCGGAAGCAAACCAGGTAAAGGCAATCCAGGAATCCAAAAAGGATGAAATCCTACATTTCCCAGACTTTGAGGTTTTTATCAGTTATATGGAAAGGCGACGAAAACCTTTCTTATTGGATAGTGGCCCACTCAATGTCGCCATCATGGACAATCCAGAGTATGCGGGGGACCTTTGGAGTGCTGGTGTTACGGTTCGTTTGCCCGTTTGGTCTCTGTCGAAAGTAGATGATTTAAACCAATCCAATGCCTTAAAAATCACTAGGTTACAAAAGGAAAAAGAAAAAGAAAGAAAACGAATCCAATCCGAATACCAAGCTACCATTGAATCTTGGCGAGGGAATTTGGAACGATTAAAGAACTTCCAAAGTAGTCTTCTACCAACCTTACAAAAGAATGTCAAAACATCTCTTTCTTCCTATTCGAAAGGAGAATCTGCACTCGGTGAAAGTTACGATCTCATTGTTGAAACATTGGAATTACAATCTCAATTGCACCAAATCCAATTCCGAAGATGGGCTTCGGTTTTAAAATTATTACAACTTACCAATCACTTACTTCCAGAAGGAGGAAAATATGAAGACTAAAACGTTAATACTCGTCAGTTTGATTTTTGCACTCTTTATGGTTTCATGTGGAGAAACATCACATAACCATAAAGAGGTGTACACATGTCCGATGCACCCGCAGATTGAAATGGACCATCCAGGAGAATGTCCGATTTGTGGCATGCAACTTGTCAAAAAAGAAGAAGACTCTGATGGATCTAATCATGCCATTCATAAGGCAAATGAGGATGAGAAAAAAACGAACCTCGGATCAGGATTAAATTTATCTGAGAACAAACAATCAATTTTGAATTTAGATACGGTCATCGTGGCAAAAGGAGAAATTCGTAAATCCATCAATCTTAGCGGTCAAGTCGCTTATGATCCTGAAATTTTTGCAACAGTGAATGAGTATAAATCGATTCCAAGTGATGGAGAGTGGGGCAAAGATTTAAAAAAAGGAATTAGGTTGAAATTCGCCAAATTAGGATTAAGTGATTCACAAGTAAACTATGTCCTTTCTAAGAATACGGATTTGTTTTTAACAGGTAAGTCAGGAAAATTTTCCTTACTTGTATTTCAGGTGTACGAAAATGACAGTTCTTATCTGAAAGTGGGGAAAAAAATTGAACTGACCAATACTTCAGATCCAAGTCTCCCGATGTCTGCAAGAATCGTAGCCATAGGGAATCTAATCAGTGAAGAAACTCGTACACTTGCTGTTTGGTGTGAAGTAATCGATACAACAAATATTTTCAAACCTCAGATGTATGTCCAAGGTGCGTATGAAATCCAAAAATTGAATGTATTACGTATTCCAAAAGAATCCATTTTACCGACAGGAAAATCTGATTTAGTTTATCGTAAAGCTGGACTAAATCAATTTGTCCCCAAAAAAATCAAAACTGGTTTTACTTCATCGGAATGGGTAGAAGTCATCGAAGGACTCGAAGAAAATGATGAAATTGTTTCCAAAGCAAGTTTTCTTTTGGATTCCGAATCAAAACTAAAGTTAGGTGGAGAAAACAATGATCAACACAATCATTAAATTTTCAGCAAACAACCGATATTTGGTCATTACCATCACCCTTTTTCTTGTGTTTTTATCAATATTTGCGATGAAAAACATTTCTCTTGATGCTCTGCCAGATATGTCCGACACACAAGTGATCATTTATTCCAAGTGGGACAGGAGTCCCGATATCATTGAAGACCAAGTTACTTATCCCATTGTCAGATCGTTACTCGGTGCTCCAAAGGTAAAAGGAATCCGAGGTTTCTCTGATTTCGGATATTCGTTTGTGTATGTTATCTTCGAAGATGGCACGGATTTGTATTGGGCTCGTTCGAGGGTCAATGAATACATTTCCCAGTTACAAAACAATTTACCAACGGGAGTGAATTTAAGTCTTGGCCCCGATGCAACAGGTGTTGGTTGGGTGTACCAATATGTTTTGGTCGATGAAACAAACCAAATGGATTTGGCGGAGATTCGGTCTTATCAAGATTTTAAGTTGAAGTATCTATTCAATTCTGTTCCTGGTGTTGCAGAAGTTGCAACGGTTGGTGGTTTTAAAAAACAATACCAAATCCAAATTGATCCTTTAAAGTTACAGATCTTTGGAATCGATATGGACAGAGTCATTGATACGGTTCGCAAATCGAATGATGATGTAGGGGCTAGGTTACTCGAAATTGGAGGGGCAGAGTACATGATCCGGGTGCGAGGTTATGTACAGTCCAAGGAAGATATCGAACAAATTTCTTTAGGGGCAAGTCCTTCTGGAACCCCTATTTATTTGTCCCAAGTGGCAAAGATTGTGGATGGGCCAGACCTCCGTCGGGGTGTTGGTGATTGGAACGGCGAAGGTGATAAGGTCTCAGGGATTATCATCATGCGGCATGGTGAAAATGCTCTGAAGGTGATTGAGTCCATCCAAGAGAAAATCAAATCCATCGAAGTTTCATTACCAAAAGGATTAAAGATCATACCAGTTTACGACCGTTCGGTGCTCATTAAAGAAACGATTCAGTTGTTAAAAGAAAAATTAACGGAGGAGATCATTGTCGTATCAATCATTATCCTGATTTTTTTATGGCATATTCCATCTGCCATTGTCCCCATTTTAACCATTCCCATTGCAGTTCTACTTTCGTTTTTGCCAATGTACTTGGCAGACATTGGTTCCAATTTGATGTCACTGGCAGGGATTGCCTTGTCCATAGGTGTGCTTGTCGATGGTGCCATTGTAGAAGTGGAAAATGCTTATAAAAAATTAGAAGAGTGGGAGGCAAGCGGTAGGATTGGTGATTTCCATGCGATTCGATTGGAAGCATTACTCGAAGTGGGACCATCTGTCTTTTTTTCACTCCTCATCATTGCCGTGGCTTTTTTTCCCATCTTTACTTTGGTGGACCAAGAAGGACGGCTCTTTCGTCCACTGGCAATTTCCAAAAACGTAACGATGGCAATTGCCGCCATCCTTGCCATCACCGTGGATCCTGCGTTTCGTATGTTATTCACAAAAATGGATCCATTTACAAAATTCACACCTATACTCAATAAACTTTTCACACATATCTTTGTTGGGAAATACTATTCGGAGAAAAACCATCCCATTAGCAAACGATTGTATGCCTTTTATGAACCGATTGTGAAAAAAGTGTTAGTGCATCCAAAGATAACGATTCTAACGGCTGTTCTGTTGTTTATAGCCACCATCCCAGTCTACTTTCGATTGGGGACCGAATTTTTACCTCCCCTCAATGAAGGATCCATTCTTTATATGCCAACCACTCTTCCAGGTATTAGCATTGGAGAAGCAGAAAGAGTCCTAAAACTGATGGACCAAACCTTAGCGAAAATTCCAGAAGTCTCCTCTGTGTATGGGAAAGCAGGGCGGGCAGATACCTCTACCGATCCTTCTCCAATTTCCATGTTTGAAATTGTGATTTTATTAAAACCAGAATCAGAATGGAGGCCTGGCCTCACTAAAGAAGACCTAGTCAAAGAAATGAATGAGAAGTTGGATATTCCAGGATTTTCAAACGCCTGGACTCAACCCATCCGCGCAAGAATCGATATGTTGTCTACTGGGATCAGAACTCCTATTGGGATCAAAGTCCAAGGGGAAAATTTGGAACAAATCCAAGAAGTTGGGATTCATATTGAATCGGTATTAAAAAATCAAAAAGGAGTACGTTCCATTTTTGCAGAAAGGACATCTGGTGGTTATTACATTGATATCAAGATAAGAAGGGAACTTGCTGCCAAATACGGACTCACTGTGGAAGCTATCCAAAAGACAATATTATCCGCATTAGGTGGAGAAACCATATCAACTACCATCGAAAAAAGGGAAAGGTATTCGATTCAAATTCGGTATCCTAGAGAATATAGAGATAGTTTAGAGATGATTTCAAAAGTGCTCATCCCTATTCAAAATGGAGGGCATATTCCATTGAGTTTTCTTGCGACTCTAGATTACAATATTGGACCTACCATGATTCGAGATGAAAACGGATTTTTGACAGGGTATGTGTACGTTGATACCACTGAATCCGACTTACTTGGATTTGTGGATCGGATGAAAACCATTGTCGATACAGAAGTCCAACTCCCAAAATCTGTATTTTTGGAATGGAGTGGGCAATACGAGAATATCATTCGTGTACGTAACCGAATGATGATAGTGGTTCCCATTACACTTGTCTTGATTTTCTTTTTATTGTACATCAATACCAAGTCTGTTGTAAAAACTGCAATCGTATTAACAGCCGTTCCATTCTCGATGATTGGAGCTTTTTGGTTTTTGTATCTCTTGGATTATCAAATCTCAGTTGCAGTTTGGGTGGGGATCATTGCACTACTCGGCTTAGATGCAGAAACGGGAGTCTTTATGCTGATGTATCTCGATCTTTCCTATGAAAAAGAAAGATCCAAAAATCATAAGATGAATGTATTAGATCTTAAATTGGCCATAGTTGATGGGGCTGTTCACAGAATCCGTCCTAAAATGATGACTGTTTTATCTGGTTTCATTGGACTTTTGCCCATTATGTGGGCTACAGGATCTGGTTCTGATTTAATGAAACGGATTGCCGCTCCAATGGTGGGGGGACTTGTGACAAGTTTTGCTTTGGAACTTGTGGTTTACCCTGCGATTTATTTCCTATGGAAACAAAAGGAACTTGCAATCGGAGATAGAAGCAAAATAGAAAATTTTACCCATTAACAGATGGAACAGCTGATCTTTCACAGATCAGCTGTTTTCTACTTTTTTTTGGAACTTGAGGATATTGTCTCGGATCTCTTCCTCTTTTTTATGGAGTTCTTTTAGGAACTCCGTATCCAAAATCATTTCTGGTTTTTTGATGAATTTACTTTCATCATAATTATCAATTTCGTATAACAGATCTTCGATGTTGGATTCCACTTTTACCAAACTTTGGATGGATTCCACAACCTTTTTATTCACAAACAGGATCTCTTTGAATCGTAAAATATAATGTTGGAATCTGTTTTCGCGGATCATGGCTTGCCTTTGCATTTCTTTCACCACTTCGCGTTCTTTTAAAACTTCTTTTTTTTCAACCAGGATTTGGTTTTTGAAGATACGGATTAAATTTTCCGTTTCCAATTTATAATTTTCAAAACTACTATTATGGTTGTTTTGCAGGTCTTCCAATTGTTTGCGGAATTCTTTTTCTCGTAACCTGTCTTGTTCTTTGCGTAATTTGTCAGATGTTTGGAGTGCGTTTTTGACTCGTGTTTCGATGACAGCATCTAACATCGCTTTGTGCAGTTTGTCCAGTCGCAAAAACACTGCCATTGCATATAGAATGCGTTTCATAAAATCTCCTTATCCTTAGTTTAGACGGATGATAAAGAGAGAAAGGTCATCATGTGGTTCTGCTTCTCCCACAAATTCACTTACTTTTTGTAGAATGGCTTGTCGGATCACTTCTGGTGGGTCGTTGATATGAGATAAAATCACAGACTCTAACCGTTCTTCTGAAAAGAGTTCTTCTTTCAGATTCATCGCTTCTGTGACACCATCCGTATACAGTACGAGTAAATCACCCGGTAAATAACTCACAGTGTGTTCGGAAAACTCACATTTCCCGATCCCCATGGGTTGGCCTTTGCCAGAAAGATGTTGGATCTTATGGTGTTTTTTACGATAAATGATTTGTAAATTGTGACCAGCAGATGAATAGGTTAATTCTTTTTTTGTCATGTTGATTCGCACAAGCATCGCCGTGACAAACATGAGGAAACCCGATTTGTCTTGTAGGATCTCGTTTGCATTGAAGAGTGCTTCACTTGTGGATGTGGTTTTGGAAACTTCTTGTTGCAAAACAGTTTTGGAAAATTCCATAAAGAGTGCGGCAGGTGTTCCTTTTCCCGAAACATCGGCAATGATGACAGATACTTCATCTTTACCATGTACCACCATATCGTAAAAGTCACCCCCGATCTCGCGGGACGCTTGGTAGTAAGTATCAAATTCCAAAAGTGAGTATTGTTTCGGAATGATCGGAAGTGAATGTTTTTGGATCATGGCTGCGACTTGCATGTCACGATCAATGTTTTTCAAACGTTCACTTTGGATCTTCACTTGTAAGGCAGTGTATGCTTCTCCGACTTGGTTTGTGAGAGTCCTAAGGATACGGATGTCCATCTCGTCAAAACGAGTGCGAGAGGTTTTGTCGGAGACTACGAGAGAACCTAACCATTCTTTGTTTTTTAGAATGGGGAATAAAATCATACTGTGTTGGAAAAGTCCTTTGTGTGTGAGTTGCATGCCTTGGGGAGAACTTGCGGTGATGATTTTAAATCCTTTATACATCCAATCCGATCGGTCATTGAAAAGTAATGCCACGACATCCTCATCATGGATTTGATCGGAAAATCCTTTGGATTTCGAACGGGGTAGACCTCGTTTTTCAATTTTTTCAAAGTTCAAACAAACCCGATCCACTTGTAGCACTTCGGAGATGGTTTTGACAGCAAGGTCCATAAATTCGTCTGAACTTTGGATATTGGCAAGTGCTTGTGAAATTTGGAACAGGCAATTCAATTCGTTGGCGCGAAGGTTTAAATTGTCGATGAGTAGTCGATTTTTGACTGCAATGGCCGCCAAGTTGGATAGATAACGTAATATTTTAATGTCTGTTTGGTTGAAGTCGCGGTTGTCGAGAGAATTGACTGCTTCGAGTACACCTTGCACTTCCCCTTGTGCCACCATCGGTACACAAATTAAGTTCCGAGTCACATACCCAACCTTTTGGTCGATGGCCTTAAAGATCCTTGGGTCATTGGCAGCATCATTCACAATTTCAGGTTTGAGAGTTTCGAGTACCATACCCGCGATCCCTTTCCCTCTTGGTACTGTTAGGTGAGCAAGAGATTCTTCTTTGAGTCCACTCGTAGTATTAAAAACCAACTGATCATTTTCTTTGTCATAGAGTAATAAGGAAGACCCCTCTGTTTGTAACACATCGCGAGTGATCCCCATAATTTCACTAAGAAGGGTATTTAGGTCTTCTTGGGAATTGATGCGACTCGTAATGTCAGAGATCAGACTTAAAGTGAGTAATTTTGTGGGCATCCAAATCTATCCTTGTTCAATCAAACTGCCAATCCCTTGGTTTGTCAAAATTTCAATTAAGACGGAATGGGGCACTCGACCATCGATGATGTGAGCGCGTTTGACTCCAGAATCAATCGCTCCCAAACAACACTCTACTTTTGGTATCATGCCTCCAGAGATCTGTCCAGTTTTTATATAACCATGGATGTCTACTTTTTTGAGACCCGTAACCAATTGGCCATCGATGAGGATCCCTGGAGTGTCAGTGAGTAAAATGAGTTTGTCTGCATGGAGTGCTTGGGCAATGGCCCCTGCCATGGTATCGGCATTGATATTGAGAGTTTGTCCTTCTTTTGACATGGCAACCGGTGAGATGATGGGGATAAAACCTTCTCGTTGTAAGGTGAGAATGATATTGGGATCAACCGATGTGATCTCTCCCACAAGGCCCAAATCAATTTTTTGGGATTTGCCATCTTCAGCTTCCACTTCCATTAAGTATTTTTCAGCAATGGCAAGGCCACCATCCTTTCCTGAAAGGCCAACGGGTTTTCCCCCTTTTTCTTGGATGAGGGAAACAATTTGTTTGTTCACTTTTCCCGTGAGAACCATCTCCACCACTTCCATTGTGGCCTCATCCGTCACACGGTGGCCACGGATGAACTGTGTATTGAGGTTCAGAGATTTGATGAGAGAGTTGATTTCTGGTCCACCACCATGGACCACGACTGGATTGATTCCTAAATATTTGAGTAATACGATGTCTTCGGCAAATGAAGCCTTGAGTTCTTCTTCCACCATGGCCGCTCCACCATATTTGATGACGATGGTTTTTCCTGAGTAATTGATTAAATAAGGAAGTGCCTCTAAGATATGATTGATTTTTTCTGATTGGTGGTTCATAAAAGTCCTCATTTATGATAATGAATTTTAAAGCCGCCGTTGTGCAAGTCACAAGTACCGCAAGAGTTTCAAATAACCTAACCAAGTGTAGGCAATTTGTGGAGGAGGCGGCGCGTGCGGGTGCCAAGGTCATTGGGTTACCTGAAAATTTTTCCTTTATGGGAAGTGAATCGGAAAAACAAAGTTTACTTGGCCAAATCGAAGACGAAACCATTTTGTTTTTAAAAGAAACAGCAAGTGAACTTGGAATCTACCTCTTAGGAGGAGGCTTCCCGACAAAGGCTCCCTCAGGAAAGGTTTTCAATACCGCTGTCATGATCAATCCCAAAGGAGAAGAGGTCTTCCGTTACCACAAAGTCCATTTGTTTGATGCTGTTGTGGGGGACGGATTCCCATACAAAGAATCCAATCATACAGAGAGTGGGGAAAAAGTCCCAGAAGTCATCCAAACCGAATATGGAAAGATTTCTTCTGCCATCTGTTATGACCTTCGTTTCCCTGAACTCTTTCGAGCCTTATCCAAACAAGGGGTTGATTTGTGTTTTTTGCCGGCGGCATTTACGGTTCCGACAGGCGAGGCTCACTGGCATGTCCTCCTTCGGGCAAGGGCGATTGAAAATTTAATGTATGTTTTGGCACCAGGCCAAACAGGAACCCACGACCCACATGGAAAACGAAAGACCTTTGGCCATTCGCTCATCATTTCCCCTTGGGGGGAAATATTGGCAGAGTTAGATCACGAAGAAGGGTTTGCGATTGCTACCATGGAAATGGAAAAACTTTCCGAGATCCGAAATACCTTACCAAGCCTCAACCATCGTAAGTTTTGAATTTAAAAAAACGATTTTTTAGTGGTGGATGATTTTTTCATCACAATAAAATCTTTCATCACCTTCTCTGCTGCTTTTTGTTTTTCCATGTGTACAAAATGTCCGCATTGTGAAAACAAAACCGCTTTGACATGAGGTGTGGTTCGTTCCAGTTCCATCACATCCTTTCCTGGGATGATCGGGTCTTCTTCTCCTCGCATGATGAGAGTTGGAACTTGATTCCCGAACACGATGGGACGAATGTCCGTGCGGTCAAGCATCTCAAGGATCATAAGGATTTGTCTCGGGTTCAAACATTCAAATTGTGGGTTGTATTCTTTTAAGAATTGTTTGATGTCTTCTCTTGCGTGGAAGGCAGTAGAATCATACACTCCATAGGAAAATCCAATTTGTAAGGCTTTGGGAAGGGACTTGCCAATTTTAAATCCAAAGTCAAAAAAAGTTCCGAGATTGGCACGGAGTCCCACAACCCCAATCTTTAAAATTCCTGGCACAGGCCCATGCACATAAGGAGCAATGGCAATCACTTGTTTGATGCGCTGTGGGAAAAGGGAAGCAATGGCAAGGACAGCCATCCCACCAGTGGAATGCCCCACTAAGGTAATGTCTTTTTCACCCGCACTAGCCCAGATTCCTTGGGCTTGGGTTTCTAAAAAATCTTGAAGGGTGAGCCCTTTTTTTTGGTCAAATATTTCTGCAGGGTAATGTCCGACTAAGTCCAGTTCAATGACATCTCCCAAGGTTCGAAAAAAAGGAATGTTCAGTCCCCAATATCCAGCGGCAGAACACCATCCCCCCACGAGAACAATGGTTTCCTTGGATTTTGGATTGAGGGATTTATGCCTAACGTAAGTGAGTCTGTGATTTTTCCAATTGTAAGTTTGTCTTTCTGACATAAGGTCCTCTAGTCTTCTATGATACGAGGGAAGGATCCCAAAATTTTTGTCACCACTTCATAATTGATGGTACCGGTCCAAGTGGCATGGTCATCAGCAGAAATCATTTCATTGCCTGATTTCCCAATAATCACAACATCATCTCCAATTTTAGCATCGGGGATATGGGTAATATCAAGCATTGTCATATTCATACAGATCCTACCTAAAATTTTGGCACGTTCTCCATGGACCAACATATAACCATGGTTCGATAATTTTCGATCAAGCCCTTCGTAATAACCTACAGGAACGACAGCAAGCCTTGTTTCATGTGTGGTTTTAAAAGTGGATCCATAACCCACAAAGGTACCTGGATTCAAATTTTGGATGTGTTGGATTTGGGTTTTCCAAGTGAGTGCTGGTTTTAACATCCCTACATCTTTTTTCATTAAAGATAAAGAGAGTTTGGTTTCAAGACTTGGCCAAAGTCCATATAAAGAAATCCCAACCCGCACAAGGTCCATCCTTGCTTCCGAAAACAACATGGCAGACGCTGAGGATGCACAATGGCAAATCAGATCGATAAACCCGTGTTTAGCGAATGTATCAATGGTATCTTGGAAATTCCCCAATTGTAACATGGAATGGCTGTGTTCGGTAAAATCTTCGGTACTTGCAAAATGCGTGGCGATACCTGTGAGTGGGAGTTTTTTCTCTGCAATTTCCTTGGCGATCACTTCCGCATTTTGGTGTGGGATTCCAAGACGACTCATCCCTGTGTCCACTTTCAAATGGATTTTGGGAGTGGGGGAAAGTTTTGCGAGCAGTTCCATCTCTTCTATTCGTGAGACCATCACCCAAAAGTTTTCATCGGCAAGTTCTGCCACCCTTTCTTTCAGATGGGGGATACTTCCCATAATGAGAATGGTGGCCTTCGAAAAAACACGGCGAATGGAAAGTGCTTCTTCTAATGAATTCACCCCTAAATAGTCAGCTCCTGCATCGAGGGCAATGGAAGCAGTCGCGAGAAGGCCATGCCCATAGGCATTGGACTTTACCACTGCAGTGAATTTCGATTTGGGACCAATGAGTTTACGAAAAAGGGCAATATTATGGCTAAAGGCAGAGCGGGACAGGTAAATCTGAGAAGATTGCACGGTCCCATTTTTTTTTACTTTTCTCTTCTGTCGCTTCAGATATTTCTAATTTTACATGTCTGAATCTCCCTCTGTTTTCCCTTCCTTTCCCCCTTTCCCAAACTGGGACGGCATATCCGAGTATTTCCCCGTACAAAAAGAATCCGTTTGGTTGAACTATTGTGGGACCACTCCCATGTCTACCTATGCCATCGAGATGATGAATGTTTACTTCCAGGAGTATGCAAAATCTGGGATCTTTACTCCTAATTTCTCCGAACCTTTTATCAAAAAAGAAATTCGAACTTACCTCTCTCAAATTTTACATTGTGATCCCACAGAGATTGGAATTGTACATAACACAAGTGAGGGGATGAATTTTTATTCCCATAGCATCCATATCCCCAAAGGAAAACGAATCCTTGTGTTGGAAAACGAATACCCAAGTAATGTATACCCTTGGGAACATTGGCAATCCAAAGGTGTCACTCTTTCATTTGTGAAAGTAGGGAATACTCCCGATGAGTTTTTGAAAAACCTAAAAATAGAATTAGAAAAAAAGGATGTCTATCTCCTTAGCCTATCGCCTGTTCATTGGTGTACGGGTGTTGTTTTTGATATGGATGCGGTTTCTAGACTTTGTGAAACCTTTGGTACAAAACTTGTCATCGATGGAAGCCAAGCCGTTGGGCATATCCCATTGGATTTCTCTAAAATCAAAGTTGCCTTTTGTGCCTTTGCCGCTTGGAAGTGGTTACTTGGTCCATTGGGGCTTGGCGTGATTTACATTTCCAAAGAAGAATCCAAAGGTTTCCAATTGGTATTTAAGGGACAAGCAAGTGTGGTGAACGATTCCAATTATTTTCCTTATCGCGACGAATGGAAACCTGCCGCCGAACAATTCGAACAGAGTACAATCAATTTTAACGATTGGATTTATTTTTTTGCTTCTCTCAAAATGTTATCCACACTTGGTTTCGAGCGGGTGCAGGAAAGGATTTACGAAGTGGCAGGAATGTTAAAGGACGAATTACATGAGTTAGGATTTACCTTGGAATCAGATTTGTTCCCCCATGTCAAAACAGGAATCCTTGCGATCACAGGGCACAAGGACCCAAAAAAATTCCAACCAGAAGCCATTCAGGCACATCTCAAAGGGAATGGTATCATCACAGCTGTCCGATTGGGTAGGCTTCGTATGGCACCCCATATTGGAATTGAGAAAGAACACATCCAACGTGTGAAAACCCATTTACAATCTTACTTGGAAAAAGTGTAAGGGAGGGGAGGGGTTGTATTTATATTATGAGCTTGGTGATCATTTCCAAGTGAGACCCTCTGATTCCCATAGAAGGACAAATACAGGGATTATGGATATTTGGATCGTAACATGCAGAGACAAGCATATGGATCCTTAAAATAAACTTATGTTACGTGAGTTCTCCAAACAAATTGTAAATGCCTTCCCTCTCGTTTTACTCTTTATTGCGGGTCTTGGTTTATTCATTCCAGAATGGATTGTTTGGTTCAAAGGGCCATGGATCACTTATAGTTTAGGACTCATCATGCTTGGGATGGGGCTTTCCTTGGAAGTAGAGGATTTCCTTCGAATTTTCAGGCAACCAAAACCCATTCTCATCGGAACTGCATTACAATATTCCGTTATGCCTTTGTTAGGTTATCTGTTAGGGTATTGGTTCCATTTGCCAGAAGCCTTTGCCGTGGGACTCATCCTTGTTTCTTGTTGTCCCGGGGGAACGGCATCCAATGTGATCACGTTTCTGGCAAAGGCGAATGTCCCACTCAGTGTCACACTCACATCAGTCTCCACCATTCTTGGGATTCTTTTCACACCTTTTCTTGTGGCTTATTTCATAGGCAGTCGGTTAGAGATTGATAGGTGGGGACTTGTTTTCACCACCTTCCAAGTGATCCTAGTACCCGTAGGACTCGGTATCTTCTTCAAATCCTTTTTCCCGAGTGTCACGGAAACAACAAAAGACCTATTTCCCGTACTTTCTGTACTCCTCATTGCGATGATCGTGGCCTCAATCATTGCCAGCGGGAAGGAAACCATTCTGTCTTCAGACTATCGCATCTTTTTTGCTGTGGTTTGTTTGCATTTAGGTGGGTTTGGACTGGGCGGGTTATTTGCTTGGGTCCTCACTCGGGATGCAAAGATCTCACAAACCATTTCGATTGAAGTAGGGATGCAAAATTCAGGGCTTGGAGCGGTGCTTGCCAAGACCCATTTTCTCGATCCAAACACGGCAATTCCGAGTGCCTTGTCGAGTCTCACGCATTCACTCCTCGGAAGCCTTTTTGCGACCTATTTTCGAAAGGAACCGAAAAAACCCGCTATTGTGAATTGACTATATATGGGGTCGGTACGTCATGGCATAAATTATGAGAGAAATCATAAAACTAACCTGTGTCCCATGTGCGATACCTGGGCGGTCAAATTACTTCCAGACTAAGAACAAAAAGACGAAGTCGGAAAAACTTGTGACAAAAAAATATTGCAAATTTTGCAAATCCCATACGGATCACAAGGAATCCAAAGTCTAAGGAATAAGATGCCGAAACCAGCTGCAAAATCCTCCGCCGAGAAGGGAGTCGACAAGAAGTTCATCGAAGAGGTGCGTGAGCTCCTCCAAGAGAAAAAAGAATCTCTTCTCATCAAACTCAACCAGTGGGAAGACACGAGCTCTCCTTCTGGCCTTAAGGAAATGGGAGACATTGCAGACATCGCATCCGAACTCAACTCAGAAGCGCTCACTTCTGTTTTGACAGAAAACGAAATTGAGACTCTACGCGAGATTGAACTGGCGTTAGAGAAAATTGAAAACGGAACCTATGGGATCTGTGAAGGGACCAAGAAAAAAATCCCTCTCGCTAGGCTCAAAGCAATCCCGTGGACAAGATTCACTGTGGAATTTGCGGAACAAATGGCAAAAAGCCGTAACCGCGCTGGTGGATACCGAATGGATTCTCTTTCGGCATACCCAACCACAGGCATGGACGTAGATTCTCTCGACTAGAGGGAATCTGACTTTCCTTTTTCAAAACCTTCTCCTCCACGATTTCCCTCTCACTCACAGGTACCACTTCCCAAGTTCCGAATCATTCGTACCTTGCGAGTCACAGAAGGAACCAAACCAGTTTTTTTCGAAAAACCAAGCACCGAATTCTCTTTCCTTTCCTAAAATACTATTGATTCGCCATACCCATCCTTAAACTCTTTCTATCGTGAGTTTTTTAGACCGGCTTCGTTCTTTACCCTTCATTGACTTAGTATTTTTTTTTAGTACCAGTTTCCTCGTTTGGAACCTGCACCGGTATGTGGAACCAGTTCCAAAAGATCTTTTTTATCCTTCCTTTCTCTTACAATTTGCCTTTGGATTTTTCCCACAACTCTACCAACGAAAATGGGGGAGGGTATGGACAAGCCTTTCTGCCATCACCATGGTAAGGCTCCCTTATTTATCAGGTCTCCCGATGGTTGGTTCCTACCAATTGGTTGGACTTTTTCTTGGATCCATCTTTGGAATTTGGGTGAGGGAAACTTTACTTGTATTACTTGGCAGAAATGAAACAGCCTTACCAAAACAATCCGAACAAATCATCACCGATTGGATGATCCGTAACCCTACAGGGAAATCCAATTTACAGATTTGGTATTCCACATACTTCGGTTTTTTATTTTTCCTATTTTGTTTGGTCATTTTGTGTTTTTTACAATTCCAAGGGATGGGAGTTTTCACAAGTCTCGGAATCCAAGAATTCCTTTATTATCCAAACCTTTCTTCCCGTGAAGCAATGGGCCTTTCTTGTAAAATCCTGATCCCCATCATACTTGTGGTTTTGTATTTTTTTTCCGAAGAACGATCTATGCCCACACCATCTAAGGATAGTTTGTCGGAACAAATTCGTTTTGGCCTATTCTTAGGATTTGGATTGAACATCCTTGTGATGTGCATCCAATCTTTATGGAGTTTGGAATTTTTCTCATTAGGAACTCACTTGAGTGTGAGTGCAGGTCGTAGCACAGGTCTTTTCCAAGATTCTGGATCTGCTTCCTGGATTTTGCCAGTGATCGGTTTTTTATGGACCACAAAGTTAACTCATATTTGGCGAAAATCAAAAGAACGTTTTAGTTTGTTTCTTCTTATTTTCTCCATGATTGTAATCACGTTGCTTGGTTTGAAACAAGGAAAAGCATTTTGGGTCATTTGGGGAGTGTTTCTTTCTCTTGGATTCATCCAACTCACGACGGATTTATGGATCGTTTCTGCTAGAAATAAAATCCTCACGCGAATCGGACTATATGCCGTCTTACCAGCGTTCGGTTGTTTAATTCTCTATGGAATTAGTTTGGTTTCGAAAGAATGGTATCTCGTGGATTTAGCAAAACGAGTGATGTTGTTTATAAAGGCCTTCCCAAACAATCCCGGAATAGCATTCCAACACCTAGATTTAGTGCGTTACGAACTCATCAAAATTGCTAATCTCGGGATCAAAGAAAATCCATGGATGGGAAGTGGGATTGGTTCCTTTCCTTTGTATTTACTTTCTCCTTCCCATCTTAATTCCAATTCCAACATTCCGTTTGTTGATTTCCCTCCCACATTTTACCATTGGATTTTATATGAATTGGGAATTTTAGGGACCTGTATTTTTTTGTATTATATTGGGATCTTTTTATGGGAAAGAGGGCTTTGGAAACAATCCATATTACTCCTCATCCCGTTTTTATTTGGAGTCCAAATCCAAAATTCCGATGGTGCCTTTGTTTGTTTTTATTTGTTATTTCTTGGAGAAAAGGGAACTGGTTTTTCTCCAAGTTTCGACAAGTACAGAAAGACCATTTGGTTTTCTCCCTTACTTCTCATCCTTGCCATTGGGTTCTCACTCAATTACACTTTGTTTGATTCACAGAAATTTTTAGAAGATGGCATTGGTTCTGAATTTCGAAAACAGAAGTTAAAAGACTATCAAATCGCTTATTCAATTCCACCTAAGTCACCTAACTATGAATATGAATTTCATGGGAGGGTTTGGGAATGGAAAATGAGTGAAACGGCAACACTAAGGAATGGTCGTATCTTTTTAGAAACCAGTTCCAAATCAACACTGGTGGAAATTACTTTTTTGAATGCAGATAGAAATCGAATCAAATCGGAAGTGTTTACAGACACTAAAAATGGTTACAATTGGTCGGGAGAAGCTCCGAAGGGTGCAAGTTATGTTCAGATCCGCTCCCGATACAAATTGGAATTCCGATTGCCAAGATCGCAATTTGATGGTTACGGAAGGCTTCAATTTTAATCGAAGGCCAAGTGGAAACAAGGATACGGAGATCCTTGGTCCAAACATAGTTCAAAAGAAGGAAGGAAAGATTGGATTACCTAAGCCTTCGTATGTACAAATCCTTTGAAATTTTTGCGACGGTTTTTCCGTCTTCACCGACAACTTCTACTTCATATGTTCGGATCGTTTTTTTCTCTTTTTGAAGGATTGTTTTGATATCGGTAAATTCAGAATCGGGAAGGTGAAAGGTCGCAGTGACTGTACCTTCGCCAGGTTTGACAAAATCAATCTTAGCTCCTTTGTCCCAAACCATATAATCTTTTCCAAGATTTTTCATGAGTAAAAACATAAAGAATGGATCACACATAGAATAGAGGGAACCACCAAAATGTGTTCCAACATAATTTGTATTCGAAACGATGAGAGGCATCGATACTACCATTGTATTCTGATCGATGAGTTTGGGAAGGATGTTTGCACCCTCATATGGTTTGAACATACGGAATGCCTCTTCGAAGCCATAAGTTTCTTCTAAAAATTTCCACAAAGGATTCACTTGGTAGGTTAGTAAAATTTCTCGATTTCTCATTCCTCCATTTTTTTAACAGTAGAACATTCGGTCTATTGTTTTTCCAGTTTATACAAGTAACAATTGGTCTGTTTGGTGATGAATGTTTTGGATTTGGGATTTTAGAAATTCTGTTGTTTTTAAGATGGCTTGTTGGGCCGAGCGGATCTCTTCACATTCATTTTGGATCGTGTTGGACAAGGTTTGGATTTCGTCCAAGTTTGCATTGATTGTGACAATTTCTCCATACACTTCCCCCGATGTATCTCGTACTCGTTCAGCAACAGCATCCAATGTTTTTGCTTTGGATAGTATGGCACCCCCTCTTGATTTTAACTCTTGGATGGATTGTACAACTTCTGCAATGGTTCCGTGAACCACATGGATTTCTCCTGCAATGAATTGGAACGCATCACCCGATTCCATACCCAATTTTTCGGCTCGTTTGTAATCGGTCACATTTTCATTCAAAATTTTTGAGATTTGTTTTGCGTTATTGGCAGTCATTGTGGACAAATTTTTGATTTCATCGGCAATGACAGTAAATCCTTTCCCTTCGGAACCTGAATGGGTAGATTCGATCGCAGCATTGATGGCAAGCAAATTGGTTTGTTTGGAAACTCCATTGATAAAATCAATGAGCTTCAAAATATTCCCCGAAGATTCACTGATCCTTTGGATCGTTGTATTGGTATCGTTTACTTTTTTCCTACCATTTTGACTGAGATTCACTAGATTTTCCATGGTCTCATTCCGACTTTGGATTTCTGCAATCACAATGTTTACAATATCAAACATGATGTTGATTTCTTCTGAAGTTTTTCCAACAGCTTCCATGAGTTTGACCTCTTCGGAAGCAAGTTGTGAAACAATCTGATAGACTCGATCGATGTCTTTACCAGTTGTTTGGATTTTAACATTCAAATCTGTGATATGATCACCAATGGCATCAAGCCGTTTGTGTAAATCGGAACAAGTAACAAGGAGGTTTTCTGAATACCCATAGATATCAATTCCTAAACCAGAGAGAATTAGTATTGGGTCTACTCCTATGGCATTTGGTTCAAAGTATTGTTTTAATAATTTCCTGTTCTGGATCATTCGAAAAGAAGAGAATACGAATATTATGAAAAGGAAAATGAAGATTGGGAATTGGTAATTTCCTAGGATTTGTCCGAAATACATTTGGCTTCCAATCATGGCCAAAAGAACAAACATAATTCCAAAATTGGTAGAATCGTTCGAAACCAAACGGGAAAATACTCTCTCTTTTTCACTCCGATTTTGTTCTAAAGTCATTGGGTTTCCTAAATTTTTTATTAAATTTACTTTTTTATGCAGTAATTTGACGAATCATTCCATCTAATGATTAGACTATGATATTCACGAAAAGGGAAATTGAAGAACACTATCCGCTTTCCGAACGTTTGCGATTAGAGAAAGCGAAATCACAAAATTCTGTCATATACTGGATCAATGAATTGGTGCGAAATCAAGTCAGAGGTGCAGAAGATGTGACAAGTCTCATCGAAGTCACAAAAGATTTGGTGATGCAAGTGGAAGACTTATACGCAGAAAAAGAAAATTCTGTGGCAAATCCCTCTGGCCAATCGTCAAACTCTATAGAGTTGGATTCGATTGAGGAACAAATCTCTGATTTATATGCAGAAAAAGAGTCCTTGTTCGAACAGACGAAAACCAGTTCGATTTCTGAGGTGATTGCACTCATCAAGGGAATGGAAGAACAATTGAACTCAATGTATTCAGAATACGAAACATAAAAACATTCGATAGGAATCAAATTAATGAGCAAATTTATAGACCCAAATATTTTAGGAAAACTCGGTACCTTGGCACAAGCGGAAGCTGACGGATACCCGTTTGGAATTGTCAAAGTAGACGAGTCGGGTAAAATTTTATTGTATAACAAATACGAATCCGAACTTGCCAATGTTCCCATCCAAACAGCCGTAGGGAAAAACTTTTTTACGGAAGTGGCTATTTGTACGAACAACCGAATCTTCTATGGAAGGTTTAAAGAAGGGATGATTTCGGGAGATTTGGACATCGCATTCAATTATGTATTCACTTACAAAATGAAACCAACCAATGTTGTGATCCATCTCTACCATGACAAAGGGACCAATTCCAATTGGATTTTTGTCAAACTCAGATAATCACAAAACTAACTTAGTATACATGAAAAATGAGGGGAAGGTCGCAAAAACCCTTTCCCTTCATTGTAAATACAGTTTGTCTTTCAAATACCCTTCCATCCCAGAAAGGCTCACAAAAAACCCAGTTTGTTTGTCTTCCTCGGGGATTTTACTTCCTATTTTTGTTTCTAATTTCAAGAACATTTCTGTAAATTGTATGGAATCCATCCCACAATCATAAATCAGATGATCATTTGGTTTGGGAATGTATCCTAAAATCGAGGACAAAATTTCAGCTACTGTTGTCTCGGAATTGATTTGGATTGTTTGTTTCTCTTTGTCTTTGGTCGCAATTTGTTTTATATATTCATTCAAACAGAGTTTGGTAATGCTTTGGTAATCAAGTTTCCCGTTGGGTAGTTTAGGAATGGAGTTTTGCTTAAGGATAACACGAGGGACATGACTATCAGGCAATTCGTTTCGTAAGGTTTGGTAGAGATGATCGATTGGCAGTCGAGAATCGGTAAACAATCCAATCGTGTCTCCTCTTTCATGATGGACAGGCACACAAACAAATTGACCTTCCAAACGTAACCCTAAGATTTCCGATTCAACTCGATCGAGAGAAACTCGTTTCCCTTTGTGTTTGATGATACGATCTTTCCTGCCGATTAAATAAAATCCTAAATCTGAATTTTCTCCTAAATCTCCTGTCGCATAATATGAATTTGCTGGCAAATGATGGGATACCCATTCATTGGTTTCGAAGGTATCGTAATGTTTTGAGACAAATGGACTTTTTACCAGAAGTTCATTTTCTTCACCGAATGTTTGGAATTGAATTTGAACTTCCTGTAAAAAAATAAATCGGTTTTGTCTCAGTGGATCACGATAACCCATCCCACCGGTTTCCGTAGATCCATAAATTTCTAGAAGGGAAATCCCACCTAATTCACGTAAATCACGCGCCAAAGGAACTGGGAATTTCATACCTGAAACAATGGCTCGTTCTGGTAGTGCAAACGCATTTGTGACTGCCATTTGCAATTGGGGTGCGGAAGTGATCGAAAGTTTGGCCGGTGTTTCGGTTTTGGATTGTCCCATCACGATGGGAATGCCCAAGGCTTTTGGAAGTAAATACCCCCAGAGGAGTCCATACAGATGGCATAAGGGCACCTGGACGTGGATTTCTTCGACATCTTGGAATAAGGATTGGGTATTTGTTTCGGAAAGCCAGACATCCACTTCCTTTTGGATTTCGTCCCAATGTTTCCAAACCATTTTGGGAGAACCAGTGGATCCAGAAGTGACTAAACTGAAGGTTTGAGGATTTGATTGTTTCGGGAGAGGGGAATCGCTAAGTTGCCGCTCAAGGGAAGTCCCTTGCCAAAGTGGGTCAACGAGAATGGGGTGATCCTTTTTTAGGTCTTCAAAAAAAGTTCCGTTTAAAAAATAATCTGGGTCAGCGAACCGTAAGAGGGAAGCCATAAAACAAAAATCCTCCCCCCTAGGTTTAGGAGGAAGGATTTCTTTTGTGAAGGTAGGTTTGTTTTTAAGCGGCTTTTGGATTTCCCATTTTGCGTTTCATGAGAAAACCTAATGCTGCCCCTACAACGATGAGACTTGCCGATACTTCCAAAGCGTTTTTACGAACTGCTTTGATCAGGTATGCGGTAAAACCATTGTCGGTGTAGAAGTCACTCACTCGGACTACATACGAAGGTCTGTTTGGCGCAGGGATTTGGTCTACATGTAAATACCAATCTTTATGTGCCACACCTTTCGAATGCATCCAAGAATTGAAGAAGATATAACCAGATGTAGATGGTTTTCTAATGTCATCTCCTTCTGTTGGGTGGTTAAATACACCTGGAACAATGATGGCCCAAGGGAAACCGTTTTTATCTAGGAATGCATCTTTTCCTTTTGCATCTTTGAAGTAACCTGGACGGTAGATTTGTCTAAACACACCATCTGTTTTTTGGTTGATGGCTAGGAAGTAGTTAAGGTGACCCCCAACTAGGTTTTTCGTAGCATTCAAATCCACTGGTTCTTCAAATGTAATTGTTACTTGCGCTGTTACACCACGAACAAAGTCATTGATAGTAAATGTGGATCCAGCTTTTGGAGCGTTTTTACTACCAAACAATGTTTTGTCTGAGCTTGGGAGGAGTAATACCCCTCGTTTGAGTTGTACAGATGTGAGTGTTCCGCCAGTACAATCTCCTGCCGTGTTTGCAGTGTATTTAGATGCGGAAGCACATCCATTCCAAGGATTTCCTTGTCCATCCACATAACTCACTTGGACAGTTGCATTGGTTGGAACATCAAGTGATAGTCTCAACTCATGATTGTAACCTGCACCCTTTGCAACGTGAGTGTATGTTCCACGGATCGTCTTAACCTTGTTTGATGGAGTTTTGTCCATCTCAGTGCTAAATACTGTTGAGTGGTCATTTAAGTCAGCATCTCCTGCAGAAGGGAACATGTCCTCAAATGCAATTGTGTAACGACCAGACCGAGCAATGGCTGCTAGGCTTGGGTCATCTGGGAATTCATCAAAATTGTTAGCAATTCCATCACAATCAGAGTCAACCGCTTGCACACAACCATTCACCGGTTGGAAATTGGTTGTATCCACATTGATAACAGGTGCCACAACAACAGTTCCTTCTGATCCTGTCGCAGGTTGTTGTACTGGAGCTGATCCTACGATTTCTTCCACTTCACCAGTCGTTGGGTTCACACCAACAATGCTGATATCAACAGTGACGACTGTGGGAGGGACACTGATTGGGATCGTTACAGATCCATTTCCATCAGTCGTTCCTACACCCACTACGTTAGGTTCTCCCGTAGTCACAGATTCGGTTACAGTCACTGGAGCGTTCACAACAGGACCAGATTCATTTTCAACCACCACTGTGACGGGAACGGTAATATTGGTTTCAAAATTAAAGTCTTCACCGTTTGTTTGGTCAACGACAGTGGTAGTCGTTTCATTGTTTACGGTGGTTGGTGCAGGCGTTGGAGGCGCTTGTGGAGTGGGAGTCGGTGTGACAACGGAAGGTGTTTCCGAAGTGTTTGTGTCACCCGAGCCAGAGTTAGTTTCTGGGGTAGCCACTTGGTTTGGGTCAGTGGTTTCAAGTCCAACAACTGTAAAGGTTCCATCTCCGTCATTTGCAGATGCAGTTGTCGCTTGTGTCGCGCCGTCTCCGAGCCCTAAAAAGGGGAGTAATAACATTCCTTTTTTCTTATTGGAACAATCCGCAAGAAATAGAGGAAGCACCAAAAGAATGATCCATCGATTCATATTTTTTTCCTACCTGTATAGGGGATTAAACGACAAATACTGAAAATAATCAACGTTCTTTTGAAAAAAATTAGGGAAATCCATGGGATTTCTGGGTAGATGTACGAACAGAATTCAAAAAAAAGTACAAGTTTCCCACTCGATCAGACATAATTGCTTAAAAAAGCATCAAAGACCCTTTTTGGCGACATGAGCCACTGCATTTCCAAACACAAAATTCTGAAATCGGACTTCTTGGAAACCCAAGTCTGTTAATATTTGAGCCAGAGTTTCTTGGTCAGGGTAACTTTTGGAAGAATGAGGTAGGTAATCAAACATTTCGTTTTGTTTTCCGTAAAGTAAATACCCAAAGAGCGGGACAATTTGGAAAAAGTAAACATCAGCAAAGAATTTAAGGAATTTTGGCCTCACTCGCCCGACATCCAAGTTCACAAACACTCCCCCTTTCTTTAACACTCGTTTGATTTCTAATAGGCATTTGTTTAAATCAGAGACATTCCGAAGGCCAAAACCCATGGTCACGATGTCAAAACTTTCGTTCTTAAATTGTTTTAAGTCCATGGCGTCTCCCACAAGGAGGTTGACATGACTTTTCCCATTCACCTTGGGGAAGGCAAATGACAACATTTGTTCAGAAAAATCAAGTCCAACTACGGTTTCTAAATTTGGATCTTGAGAGAGCCGGGATGTGATGTCTCCTGTGCCACAACAAAGATCAAGCGCCGATTTTGCCCCAGGGACGGCTTTTTTGGCTTCTTTTACCACCCAATCTTTCCACAGGCGATGGAGGAAAAAACTATTCCAATCATTGAATCTGTCATAGGCTTTGGCGATCCCATCAAAGTTCTTTCTTACATATTCCGGTTTCTTTTCTTGGGAAGGCAGTTTGTATTGGTTCATAGAGGTCAATACATCCATGAATTGGACATTTTCAATTCCCGCAATTTTGATTTTTATTCTTCTTTTTGCTTTTTCGCTGATTTCCTATGCATATTTTTTTCGATTGTTCTTGGGTTTTCGTAATTTGGAACGGAAGGAAACAAGAAAAACCTATTTCCCCAATCTGCCAAATGAAGAAGAATTGGATTTGTTTTTTTCTCCATTAGAACGAATCGCTAGCTGGTTTCCCACCATTGCTTCCTTATCCATGTTACTCGGATTACTCGGAACTGTGATTGGGATCAACACCGCCTTTGGTGAAATGGAAGCGCAAGGGAAGGTAAGTTTAGAGATACTTGCGGGTGGAATCAAAGATGCATTGAACACTACCATTGTTGGATTACTTGTCGCTATCCCTTCATTGTTTTTTCACAGAGTGATTGAAAACAAAATTCGATACATCTCTGAATTGATCATCAAAGACCATACCAAACTCCAATGAAAGTCAGAAAACCAAAACAAGAATCATCCATTGATATCAGTAGTTTGATTGATGTTTTGTTTATTCTTCTCATCTTTCTAATGTTAGCTGTTTCATTCACTGAACCAACATCCAATATTTCATTGGATTTACCAAAATCAAAAACAAATCAATTTGGTAATGAAACTCATACGATCAAAATCCAAATCAAATCGAATGGTGAATTGTATCAAAATGATACTAAAATGGATATTCAAACATTATCAAACACCTTAGAGATTAATTCTGATCCAAATTCGAGCGTGAGCCTGGAAGTGGAGCAACATACCGAGTTCGGGACCTTCGTTGCGGTAACAGATATTTTAAAATCAAAACAATACCAAAAAATTGACATCAAAACGAAAAAAGAATGATCCTTTAGCTTGTAGAGGTTTGGACTAGGTCGATTAAAAATTTATATCGTTTGTTTTTGACTTTTTCTAACAGAATTGTTTTCCCTTTGTCTTCATAAGGGATCGTGCCAAGTAATTGTAATAATTGACCAAAGTTTTGAATTTTGATCATCTTTAATATTTCATTTTTAAAAGGATTTTCTTTTGAATTCAAAAATGTTTGTACAAATTCTTTTTCCTTATCATCGACTTTTGTCACCTGCCAAACTTCTTTGGAATTGGTTGGTCCAATTTTTGATTTTTGGAGGATTTGGGTTGGAATTTCTTCGATTCGAAGTAAAGGCAATTCAAATATAAAAGTAGAACCTTGATTGGTATCACTATCAACTTGGATCGTCCCACCTAAAAAATCAACTAACTGATGTGATATGGAAAGTCCTAATCCTGTCCCTTCTTGGTAAGAACTTCCTTGTTCTGTTTGTTGGAAGGCTTCAAAAATAGAGTGGAGTTGGTCTTTTGGGATTCCAATTCCAGTATCTTTTACAATAAAACTCACCAAATCAATATTAGGTTCTAGTCCTTGTTTGATTTTGACTTCCATGTTCACAAACCCTTGGTTCGTAAATTTTAAAGCATTGCCAAGCAAATTCACCAAAATTTGCCTAATCTTTTGTAAATCAGCTTCGAAATACTGATTTTTTATGGTTTCAGGATGAATGAGTTCAAATAAGATGTGTTTTTCAGCAAACCGGTAAGAAAACATGGAAAACAAGGTATCCCATAATTGGACTAGGGAAAACTTTTCTCTAGATTCTGTCATTTTACCCGCTTCAATTTTTGACAGATCTAAGATATCGTTGATCATTCCTAATAGATGGACTCCATTTTCATACAATGAATTGACGAATCCTTTTAAATGTTCCGGTAAATTGGGATCTTTTCCTAAAATTTGCGAAAATCCAATCACGGCATGCAAGGGAGTTCTTAATTCATGTGTGATTTTGGAAAAAAAGACAGACTTGGATTGGTTTGCTTTGATGGCCGCTTCCACTGCTTTTTGGAGCCTTTTGTTTTGTAACTGGATTTTTTGTGAGTAGTCGTTTAACTTATCTTCTGCGATCTTTCTGTCCGTGATATCAAAGACAGTTGATTTGCTAATCACAAAGTTACCATTTTTATCAAATGTTGGTATAGAATTTAAGCTTACAAAAAAAGTAGACTTGTCCTTACGTATAAATTCTAATTCTACACCTGTTAAATTTTCATGTGGGAATGATTTAATAATCTGTTCAAATTTTTCAAAACTACTAGGAGTCAATAGATCGTTGATTCTAAAATTACCAACAATTTCTTCACGTGAGTATCCCAACCAATCGAGTTCTGTATCATTGATCGAAACTACAATATTATCTTTGTCAAGGGAATGGTAACCACATGGTGCATTGTTATATAAGTCCAATATCCTTTCATAAGATTTCATCAAATTTTCTTCTGCAATCTTACGATTCGTGATATCAATCCCTATGGACAAAACTTCATAAGGATACCCAAACTCATTTTTTAAAATGCGATTGGACCATGTAACAGTCCGTTTGTCGTCTGGTCCAACAAACACATCAAATTCTTGGCGTATATTTTGTTCAGGTCTATGGAAAATATTCCACAATAATGATTTGATCTCATTGGATTTTTCAAATTGAATTCGAAACAAATCTATTACTAAATCTTTACCTTCTACTTGGTCTTTTGGAATTTGGAAAAATTCTTCTGCATATGGGTTTACGGAGTGGATTCGAAAATCTGGACTCCAACGAATGATGATCGAATTTGCCGTATCATAAATATCTTGGTATTGTTTTTCCTTTTCACGAATAACGCGTTCGATCTCTTCAGCGTTGGTTAAATTTTTGCGAAATAATATTTGCCTAAGTTTTTTTTCTCTCCTATAAGCATTATGATAGAAGTATGCATAAAATAAGAGAGTGGAAGCGATCAGTATTGCGATGATTTGATCTATCATTTCACTTCTAATAACAACATTGTCATATCATCTGCAACTTTACCTTCAGAAAAACGAAGGACCTCTTCGGAAATGGAATCTAATAATTGTTGGGAAGGGAGTTCTATGTTTTTTTCAACGATCTCAGAGAATTTTTGGTCACCCATATATTCTTCTTTTTCATTGGGTACTTCAAACATACCATCTGAAAATAGAAACAGTCGGTCACCTGATTGTAATACAATATCCTCGTTATTTGTGTTGAGAAGGTCTGGAAACATCATCAGACAAAATCCTTTTGTTCCCAGTTTTTTGATTTGATGGTTTCGCAGCAAAAACATATGGTGATGCCCCGCCATTGAAAATGATAATAGGTTTTCTTCCGCACGGTAGCGTATATAAACAGCGCTGATAAAATGAGTACTAATGAGTGGAGTTAAGGTATTGTGAAGCCAATACAAACATTCACTAGGTGATAAAAAAGACTTATTCATGGTTTTAAAGGTGATGATGGCCATAAGTGAAACCATTGCAGCTGCAATTCCGTGGCCTGTTACATCTCCAAATAAAATATCCAAGTCTCCCGATGGCAAAACATCATAGGTAATGAGGTCTCCACCAACTAAATCCATTGGTTTATAAGAAGTAAAAATTTCATAATGTGGAGAAGGGGGGAATTGAAACGTTACCAATTTTTCTTGGTTTGCTTTTGCAAGTTCCAAGTCTTTTTGTATTGCATATAATAAATCAATTCGTTCTTTTTCTAAGGTTTTGATTTTGAGATGGGTTCGTATTCGTGCTAAAATCTCCGATTCCTGAAAAGGTTTGGTGATGTAATCAACAGCACCAGTCTCGAGACCTTTGACTATATCACTCGTTTCATTTAAGGCAGAAAGGAAAAGGATGGGGGTATTTTTATGCCGTTCCATCGATAATAATCGTTTGGCTACCTCAAGACCACTGATCCCTGGCAAAAGGATATCGAGTAAAATCAAATCAAAATCTAAAACTTCAGCAAGCTCTAAGGCATATTCACCATCATACGCAACGGCAACTTCGAATCCTTGTCCAAGTAAAATATGAGTGATGATTTCCATATTGGTTTCGTTATCATCAACGACTAAAATTTTTGCTGCTAATTTAGAATTCACTATGCAAAAAGGATGGTTTACAGAAACCTTTTGGCAAGATTTTTTTAACGAATACAATTTCTAATTTCAAATGAGAAAAATTATCCACATAGATATGGATGCATTTTATGCATCAGTCGAACAACGTGATTTCCCGGAAATGCGAGGGAAACCTGTCGTCGTTGGTGGTTCTCCGCATTCTAGAGGAGTGGTGTGTGCTGCAAGTTATGAAGCGAGAAAATTTGGGATCCGATCTGCCATATCTTGTTACCAAGCTTATAAACTTTGTCCCGATGCTATTTTCACACCGCCAAGGTTTGAAGTTTATAAATCCGTATCAAAAGAGATTCGCAGAATTTTTTTGGAATACACTGATTTAGTGGAACCATTGTCTTTGGATGAAGCTTATTTAGATGTAACAACGAATAAACCGAATTTACCATTAGCAAGTACGATCGCCAAAGAAATTAGAAAAAAAATTTGGGAAGGAACGGGACTCACATGTTCGGCTGGTGTAGCGACAAACAAGTTTTTGGCGAAAATGGCATCTGAGAAAAATAAACCAAACGGACTTTATGTGGTTTTGCCGGGAGAAGAATTATCTTTTTTAGATGAACTCCCTCTCTATCAGTTCTTTGGAATCGGGAAAAAAACATATGAAAAATTCCAACATTTGGGTTTTTCCAAAGGAAAGGATTTACGTTTGGCTGATGAGTCTTTCCTTTTGAAAGAATTTGGAAAAATGGGTTCTGTCTTTTACCGAATGGCAAGAGGGATCGATGATCGGGAAGTCATTCCATTTCGTGACCCGAAGTCAATTGGTGTTGAAACGACATTTACACATGATTCAGAAGATTTTTCCTATTTTTTACTGACATTGGAAACTCTCGCAAAAGAACTCGAAGGAAGAATGTTGAAAAAAAATAAAAAAGGGAAAACGCTCACACTCAAAGTTAAGTTTGAAGATTTTACAGTAAAACAAAAATCAATCACTTCTGATTCCGTTTTCTTCTTGGCAGACAACCTTTTCCAACAATCCTCGAACTTGTTGGCAAATGTGTGGAAGGATAATTTTGATCCTCCCAAAAAAATTCGACTTTTGGGATTGTCTGTCACCAATTTTTATGAAAAAGAAATAAAAGGAGACCAGCCCTCCTTATTCGGATAAGATATGTTAGATGATGAAAATGATTTAGAATCCTTAGGCCCCTTAAAAGTATTACGTGTCAAAGGAGATCCTGATGCTCCAACTGTTGTTTTATTCCACGGGTATGGAGCAAGTGCTTTTGATTTGTTTCCAATCCATGAAGTTCTTGTTACAGACCAAAAGTTCAATTGGGTATTCCCACATGGCCATTTGAGTATTCCACTCATGCCGGGTTATTCTGGAAGAGCGTGGTTCCCAATTGACATGGCCGCTTTAGAGGAAGCGATTGCAAAAAACGATTTTCGCAATTTCGCCGACAAAGACCCAGAAGGAATGGATATCGCAAGGGCATCCACCTATTTGATGTTAGATGCGCTTGGTGTCCCTTGGAACCAATTGATTCTTGGTGGTTTTTCGCAAGGTGCCATGCTTGCCACAGATATCACCCTTCGAAATGAGCTTACGCCTAAAGGTCTGATGATACTTTCCGGGGCACTCGTCAACGAATCCCTTTGGAAAGAATTGGCTCCTAAAAAATCAAATCTTCGTTTTTTCCAATCTCATGGTGAATATGATCCAATTTTAGGTTATGCGAGCGCGAAAAAACTAGAAAAATTACTTCGAAATTCTGGGTTACTTGGTGAATTCATCTCATTTGGTGGTGGGCACGAGATCCCGGCACCCGTGGTCCAAGGGATCAGTCGCTATCTAAACAGTTTGTTATAATTGTTTTTTGGCTCTACAAAAATTGAGCCGTCATCTTGGAGTCGGTTCTGTCTAAGTACTGGATGGTCGTTATGAAACATTTATTTACCCTCTTTTTGGTTTTGGGTTTGTCCCAAACTTTGTTTGCACAGAACTTTGATCACAAACATAGTGTTTGGGACCAATTACTTAAAAAACATGTAAAAAATGGACTTGTTTCCTATAAGGGATTTGTCTCTGATGCCACCACTTTAAATGGGTATTTAGAAGGCCTAACAAAAGTTACCGAAAGCCAATACCAATCCTTTTCCGACAAAGAAAAGATGAGTTTTTTAATCAATGCTTATAATGCATTTACTGTCAAACTCATCATAGACCACTACCCAATCGATAGCATTACGGATATTGGTTCTCCCATTTCCAAAATCAATTTGGCTCGAGGGATTCCATGGAAAAAAGAATTTTTTAGTCTACTTGGAAAATTTAGACATCTGGACTGGATCGAACATGAAAAATTAAGAAAGGATTTTCTTGAACCAAGAATTCACTTTGCGATTGTTTGTGCATCCATTGGTTGTCCCAATTTACAATCAGAAGCATACATCCCAACCAATTTAGAAAAACAACTACAATCTGCAAAACTTGGTTTCTTAAAAAATCCTAAAAAAAATTCTTATGACAAAACTACGAACACTTTGTACTTAAGTAAAATATTCAATTGGTTCCAAACCGATTTTACAAAAAAGACAACTTTGATCCAATTTGTCCAAGACGGATTTGATGACACGATCAAACCAGATGCCAAAATCATTTACACTGATTACAATTGGGATTTAAATGAATTAAAATAAGAGATAAGGTTTAGAAACTCGTCACGATTGATTGTCTCATGAATCGTGACGATACTATTCATGATTGTTTGGTTCTTTGATCTAGTTTACTTCTTCTAGAAGAATAACATTAAGGAACCAATACAAATTCGTAAGTGATTTTCGCCGTTTTTTCTAAGGTTTTGGCAACAGAACAATACTTTTCCAAACTCAAATCAATGGCACGTTTCACTTGGGTTTCTTGAAAATCCCCTTTGATAAAAAACTTCATATGGATGTTTTTAAATAGATTTGCATCCCCAACTTTTTCTCGATCTGCTTCCACATCCACAGAATAGTCTTTCACTTCAATGCGATGTTTGTTTAAGATCATCAAAACATCAATGCTACTGCAACCAGCAAGACCCATGATGAGTAGTTCCATCGGCCTTGGACCAGAATTTTTACCACCGATCTCAGGGGAAGCATCGATTTTAATCGAATTTCCAGACTCGTTTGTTGCTTCGAGGACAAATGGGGATTCTATTCGTTTTAAATGAATGTGCATTGTATTTTCCAGAAAGGCGGGGAAAAACCCCGCCAGTTTTCCACTATTTATTTGGTTGTGGTGTGTATCGTAAATAAGGTTTGATGGTTCGAAAACCTTTTGGGAATTTTTTCTTTGCATCATCATCGGAAACAGAAGGTACGATGATTGTATCTTCTCCATCTTTCCAATTTGCTGGCGTTGCGACACTGAATTGAGATGTGAGTTGCAATGAATCGATCACTCGCAGTAATTCATCAAAATTTCTACCTGTGGATGCAGGGTAAGTCAATGTCAGTTTCACTTTTTTATCAGGACCAATCACAAATACAGATCTCACCGTTGTGGTTTCACTTGCATTTGGATGGATCATGTCATAAAGATTGGATACTTTTTTGTCAGCATCCGCTATGATCGGATAGTTGACATTTGTGTTTTGGGTTTCGTTGATATCAGAAATCCAACCTTTGTGGCTATCCACTGGGTCAACGGAAAGTGCAATTACCTTCACATTTCTTTTTTCAAACTCAGGTTTGATTTTTGCCACATAACCTAACTCAGTCGTACATACTGGTGTATAATCTTTTGGGTGAGAAAATAAAATCCCCCAACTTTGTCCTAAATATTCATGGAAGTCAATTTTTCCTTCTGATGTATCTGCTTGGAAATTGGGTGCTTCATCGCCGAGTCGTAATGCCATGGAAGTCTCTCCTAAATGGTTCAATTACTTTCCAATATTGAAAGAGGCCTCCTAAATGCAAGGAAGTTATACGGTTTATTGGATATTTTATCTAGTTTAACAGAATAAATAGCGGATTTCCTACTTTTTTGTCCTTGTAAACGAACCATCCCAATCCAATTCCGGGGGAGATTCTAGATAGTATTGGCAACGATCCAAAAGGAGTTTGCATGCCTCATCTTTCGAAGATCTGTACAAATTCTCGAACAACAATTTGGCTTCGGAAAACTTACGATTGAAGTAGGAAAATAGGGCTGTTTCGTATGCATTCGTAAATTTTTTCTCTTCTTCGGTTTCCTCACCTTTTTTACATCTGACTTCAAAGAGTGTCACTGGTTTTGATTTTCCTTTCACCCGGACTGTATCCAGTTTTCTTGTGAAAAAATGATCTTTGATTTCATCATGTACAAACTCAGAGACTAAAATACATACCCCATAATCTTTTCCTGCAGCTTCTAATCTTGCGGCAAGATTTACTGTATCACCCATCATAGTGTAGGAGGCGAGGGCATCAGTTCCCATAAAACCCACTTTCGCATAACCCAAGTTTAATCCAATTCGGAAAGTCATCTGATGGGCTTCAGGGATATAGGAATTTTTTTGAATCCATTCTTTTTTTAAGACTTCTAATCGGTCTCTCATTTCCACACTGGCAGAGACTGCTTTCAAACAATGGTTTTCAACATCAAGCGGAGCATTGAAGATCCCTACGATGGCATCACCAATGTATTTATCCAAAACTCCATCGTGTTGTTTTAAGATCAGTGTCATGGCAGAAAGGTATTCGTTGAGTAAGTCGGCGAGTTCTTTTGAATTGAGTTTTTCTGAAATGGTACTAAAACCTGCAATGTCAGAGAAAAAAGCTGTGATGACTTTTTCACTCCCTCGTTTCAATTTTTCTAAATCCTTTAATGCTTCCCCAACGACAACTGGGTCCACCATACTTCCGAGAACCCCTCGCATCTTTTCCCTTTCTTTTAAACCGGACACCATTTGGTTTAGAGCAACTGTTAGGTTACCAAATTCATCGTTTCCACCATCATCAAAATGCACATGTAAATTCCCTTGGCCAACATCCTCTGCACTGCGAATGATCTTTCGTATCTTTTGGACAACCACCCCTGAGATAAAAATCGCGAAAATGATCGCCACAAGACAAATCGTTATCGCTGTAAAAACAATCTGGTTTCGATTGTCTTTGATTGCCCGGATTCCATCTGTTCGGTCTACCAGAGTTCTGATGAGACCTGAGAAATTATCATGTAACACCATAAGCGGAACATTTTCTGATTCCAACAAATGCACACCATCTAACTTCCACATGATTTCTTCAGATTCGCTTCGGGAATGCCCAAAACTTCCATCAGGGAAAAGTTTTTTTAACTCTTTTGGTGGAGTTTCTTGTTCTGCAGAAACAATCCATTTTCGAATTGCCTTCCAACGGTTTCGATGTTCTTCTCTTGCTTCTGGATCTTGGTAGTATTTTTCGTATTCTAGAGGGTCTGTTTTGAACTTTAATAAGATCCAATCTTCTAAAGTGACATCTCGGATACTTCGTAAGGATTCTATTTTTTCTTCGAGTTCTTTAGGAATCGGATACCGCAAGGACACTTCATCATATATTTTTTCCCTTCCAGAGATCAGTTTCTGATACGATTTGTAATAACTTGTGAAAAGTTTGTCTTTTGCGGGAGGGATGGGTGGCTTTGCGTTTTTTAAAATCTGAATCCTTTCTCTCAGTTTTGGGATCAATTGTGTGAGTTCATTTGTTATGCGGTAATCTTCTTTGATTACTTCTCTGTAGTCGCCTAACTTTGATTTGATTCCAATTAAGTTAAAAGCTCGTCTTGTTGAATTTTGGTGACGAAATAAGGGGGAGTGGAGTGCTTGGATTTCTCTATCCTGCCATTCAAAAACATATTGTTTTTCGCCTTCATCAACCGTTGTGATATCATCTGATAGTTTTTGGAAAGAATCGACAAGACTACTTTCCATTTGATCAAAGTGTTCGATTTTAGCTAAAGGGGAAGTATTGTCGATGATTTGAGTGTCAAAGGATGCAATGGAAGTTTCCCCTTGGATCATCGCAGAAATTGGGAACGTTTGGATCCGGAATAATTGTGTATCAAGTCCTAACTCTTCCAATTTTCTTTTTTTGGATTCAGCATAGAACTTAGCAATGAACAAATCCAGTTTGGATTTATGATTGCGCATTTCTTTTTTGATGTTTTTGATATCCAATTCCCATTTCGCTTTTGCTTCCGCTTCTTCGGGGGTGGGTTGTTTGATGATTTCTAAATATTTTTCCTCATTTTTAACATAAGCAGACGCAAGACCCTCCAAAGAATTCCATTCCCTTTCGCTGATGTTACGATTCGAGGCATCTTTCAATTGTTCTCGGATTTCTCTCTCCAAAATGGCTACATCATCTTTTGTGAGGTAAACTGAAAAAAATGTATCAAATTTCTTAAATACCCGAGATGTCCCGAGGGATCCAAACAAATTGGTTTTGAATCCAAACACCGAAACTGTTTTTTTCTTGGTCACCAGTTTTTTTGTTTGGTATTTTTTTAATTCTTCCTGCTGTTTTTCAATCCGTGATTTGAATTCTTCAATGCGGATTAAATTTTGAGAGATGGATTCAATCTCCATCACAAGCCCTGCAATGAAGTTTTTTGAAACAGCAGCTTGTTTTTCGTAACTTTCGGAGAGGATGGCAGTCTGTTGGCGGACCGTGATGATGGACAGAAGCAAAATGGTGAATGCAATCAAAGTGCCTGTAAACCAGGCAAGTTTTGCGCGAATCCCTTCTGATAGGATTTTCCAAAGGGATAATAATCCTGACTGAATCATTTTTAAAAATTCCATATGCTTGACTGAATGCTAAAATCACAAATTGATATTGCAAGATTTTTTGTGATCCGTCTTTAATATTGTTAGGTGGAGATGGCAAACCAAACTGGCACAATGGAGACCGAAGATTCATTTTTGCTTGCTATTTTTCACTTTATCGGTAGCGTTCTTTTATCCAATGTCCATCAATCGATTTGATTTAATTGCTATCGGGGGCGGTCCTGCCGCTCAAAAAGCCGCCATTCAGGCAAGTAAACTCGGCAAAAAAGCTGCTATCATAGAAAAAGATCCCTATTTAGGCGGGGGTTGCGTCCACTGGGGGACAATCCCTTCCAAATCCTTACAAGAAACCAGTCGGTTCTACCGAAATCTAAAACTTTCCAACCTCCATGGATTGCAGTCTCCTCAGACAGCCCAACTGACATTACAAGAGCTGATGTTCCGTGCCGGAACTGTCATTGAAAAAGAAGAAGATGTCACAAGAGAACAAATGATCCAAAACCGAGTCACAACACTCACTGGTTGGGGGAAAATCATCGACAAAAACCAAGTAGAAGTCACAGACTCAGCTGGCAGAAAAAAAGTGTACGAAACTGAAAACATACTCATTGCAACAGGCAGTAGCCCAAGGCGTCCCACAAACGAAAACATCCCCTTCGAAGAAGGATTAGTTTACGATAGTGATGGATTGTTTGCGATGAAAAAAATGCCAAGAACTCTTGCCGTCATTGGAGCTGGGATCATAGGTTCTGAATATGCTACGATTTTTGCCCATATTGGTGTGAAGGTACATTTATTCGATTCACAAAGTCGCATCCTCGGATTCTTAGATGAAGACATTTCGAATGAAATGACTCGCATCATGCAAAATGCTGGGATCCAAATCCATGTGGATTCATCCATCACCAGTTATCAAAAAATCTCTGAAGAAACAGGATTCCAACTCACAACAAACAAGGGTGAGGTGATAACAGTCAATCAAGTACTCATTTCAAGAGGTCGCTTAGGAAATGTAGACAATTTGGGTTTAGAGGCAGTCGGGATCCTACCCAATGATCGTAAACAAATCCAAGTGAATGAAAATTACCAAACGAATATCCCCAATATTTACGCCTGTGGGGATGTCATTGGATTCCCAAGCTTAGCATCTGTGTCTATGTACCAAGGCGCTTATGTCGCAAAACACATGTTTGGTTTGCCTTCGGTCCCTGTTGATGCGGAAGAATTCCCAATTGGGATTTATACGTTACCAGAAATTGCAACGATTGGACCCACTGAAGAAGCACTCAAAAAAAGGGGAGTTCCATACGGAGTGGGTCTTGCCAAGTTTGATACCATCACAAGGGCTCAAATCAGTGGAGACCAAGTGGGATTATTAAAGATTTTATTCGATAAACAGACAAGGAGAGTTTTGGGAGTCCATATCATTTCGGATAAAGCAACAGAGCTCATTGCCCTTGGGCAGTGTGTTGTGAACCTAAAAGCTCCCATTGAGTATTTCACCGAACATATTTTCAATTACCCAACTATGATCGGGGCTTACAAAAATGCGGCGAATGACGCCCTTTTGCGCGAAAAATAAACCGAGTTTCTGAGAATTGTTCTCCTCCCAATTGTTTTCTTTTACAGAGAGGAATGGGATTTTACTTGTCAGAGACTTGGTTTTACGAACACATACAAGATTGTGTCCGACAATTTAGTCTCCATGAGTCAAATCTACGAAAGAAGTCATAAACGAATTTTTGACTTCCTTTATAAATACACTCAAAATGCGGACACAGCCATGGATTTAATGCAAGACAGCTTTTTAAGTTTCCATAAACATTATGGCAATGCTGGCCTCTCAGAAGAGAAGTCCATCATGGTTTTGTACACCATCGCACGCAATTTATCCATCAATTATGCCAAAAAGTTTTCCACCTCTCGGGAAATTGCCTCGGATGAGATCGAATTTCATAGCCACAATCCCAAATTAGAAACAAAGGCAGAATACCAAGACTTAGAAGATCGATTGTATTCATTCCTCGGGGAACTTTCCGAAGAGGAACGGTCTGCTTTATTATTAAAAAACGTAGAAGGGTTCCAACTCGTTCAGATCGCAGAAGTTTTAGGCGTATCTGTTTCCACCGCGTCAAGGCTTGTCATCAAAGCCACTGAAAAAGTTTTGGCCATAGCAAAAAGGGAAAATCTGGTTCCAGATTAATACGAATGAGCGAATTAGAAGATCAAAAACACATCGAGGCATTGGAATCCCTTTTGCGAAAGCCATCCAAGGTTACAGAAAACTTGGATTTCCCCAATTGGGAAGAGGTATCCCGACGACCGATTCGTTTTGATCTCCAAGGAAAACCAAAACAATCCCACCAAGTGGTTTCCTTCTTTCGTAGACCGATTGGACTCGTTGCGGTTGGTGGGACGACATTTGCACTTGCGGCAAGTCTTCTCTTTGTATTCCTTCAAAAACCAAATGAAAGCACTTCGATCGAAGTGGCATCTGCCTCAGTCAAGGAAGAAAAACGTGAGGTCACCTCACCATTGCTCGTCTCTGTCTCCCAAATCAAAGGTAAAGTTTTTGTCATCCCTTCTGGAAGTAACACTCCAGTTGCTCTCGTCGAACGATACCAACTCACTTCGGGTGACTCCATTGTAACTGAAGTAAATTCCCAGGTTGACTTACATTTTGAAACTGGATCTTGGATTCGCATCAGCTCCCAATCGGAAGTTGTTGTCAACAACTTGCAGAAAACAAATGAAGGATCACTCTCCCAAAAATTTTCAGTCAAAAAAGGGAAACTTTTTGCTTCTGTTTCCAAACTTTCCAAGGATAGCGAATTCGTTGTCCAAGCAGGAGAGCACCTGACACAAGTTCGTGGGACGTTATTTAGTGTATCGTTCGATGGGAATGTAGAAACTGTTGCTGTTCGCGAGGGAACCGTCGCATTCGGCGACTTAATCTTAAATTCCAAGCAACAAGCCGTTGTTAAACTTGGAGAGTCCATCCCAGAGTTGGCTTCAAAAGTCAGTCCCAAAGAAGACAAAGAGCTAAAAGCTTTTTATACTCAGTCCGTACTTGCCAAGGAATCTTTACTCTACAAAGAACACTCTCGATTGGAATTGGTGCGTTTGGAAGATGGAACAGAACTGAGAGGAGTCATCTTAGGACAAACCGAAACCCATCTGCATTTCCAAGGTCTTGATGGGCAAATTGAGATCCCCATTCAAAACATCCTCGAAACAGAAAAAATCCGTTAAAATCCAGAAGTTTTTTGACAAGATTTCCTTTTTCTGAAAGGCTCTTTACCGAGAACCTGTAAGTCCATTTTAAAGGAAATTATGCCAGAGAATCACAAAAAAAACTTTCGATTCCGATATCTCATCGATAAAGAATTCCAATTAAAATTCTTAGCCCATTATTCCCTTCTGTTTATTTCTGGAGTGATTGTGACTCTCTTGTCCTTGTATTGGTTGAACCAATCGAAATATGATGGAGGAGCAGTCTTTCGTTTGCGCCAAGATGCCCAAACCGTCTACTGGAAAGTAGAAAATGAAGATGCCGCTCCTGGCGAAGCAAAAGAAAAATATGTGCCAAGGGAGATTTACCTTCCAGACTATGACCACAAATTGGATCGATACGAAATCCAAAAAGATGCGGTTGTGACCTTGTCAGTTCTTTATCTCTTCTTAATCACTGTCTTTTCGATCTTCAAATCACATAAGATGGCTGGACCCGTTTTTAGCATCAAACGTTCCCTACAAAGGATGGCTTCAGGTGAACCTATCGAAACCATTCGCATCCGTAAAGGGGATGAGTTCCAAGAATTGGTAGAAGTATTGAACGAAGTGATCCAAAAGAGGATGAACGAAGGCGGCAAAAAAGCTACATAATTTTTCTATGTCGCATTCAATCCACCAGGGCGGCCCCCGCCCTGAATCGGGTGGTGGAGGTGGGCTTGTGGGCTTTGCCGATTTCTCTCCTAACACAAACGAGCAATCCCGTCAACCCGCACTCATTCTTGTCAAAAAATTACAAACAAAAGTTCATCTTTACGACAACTCAATCTAGCCATTAGAATGGTTCCAATCCATTCTCGCAACGAATTCCGTAGGAATCATTTTTATCACTCTTGGGAGTGCAGAGTCTCTTTCCGATTGACTTCTCTTATTTTCATAGATTAAACTCTTTCCGTTATGACACACAAAAACAAATCACTCTTGATTGGGATTCTCTTTTTAGGTTTGACTTTCGTTACAAATTGTAACCAACCAACGCTTGCTAGGTTGAGCAATGACAATATTTTAGGTGCTGATGCAAAAGCGTCGCTGTTACAAGCATCCAAAAGAATTGATGGGATCAAATTTGCTCCACTTGGTGTCAATTCGTCTGGCGCAGAGGCTTCGTCTGCCTTATTAAACGACGTATTAATTCCAGTCCTAGCCGAAATCGATCCAGATAAGTATTATAAGCGAGATGGCGTCGATGCTTGTGTTAAAAATATTTATGTCCTAGGGTTAGCGCTTCCTAACTATGCTTCGGTCGAACTCTCATGTAAGATTGAAGAAGTCACAAGCTTCGATTTTTTAAACTAGTTTGTCCATTGCTACCTGAGGTAAATCTTATGAGTGCCTTTCTCGTTTGGATCGGAGAGCATCCTGTCCAAACGATTGCCACGAAAAAAAGAGGTAGAATGTTACTTCGAATCCTTTTCCTTTGGAAGCATGATTTTGATTTCAGATACTATCTATTTTGACGCAATATGTTACTCGTATTGAATCTTGTTTTATCTACTCGAAATGTTAAGTGGTGAATCAAATAAAAATCTACTCCAAATATAACAGAGAGCAAAAAGATTCCAAGCTATTTTCTTTTTGCCCAAACTTGTTCTGCAGCTCGCCTCATTTCTTCAACACGTTGTCTTTCAAGGAATGGATTTTTTGTATCTGAATTTACTTCTCGTCTCCATTTCGGAATTGTATGAACGATTCCTTTCTTCCTTCTAACTTTCACTTTGTCTATTGGATTACGAATAGGGGCAGCAATCTTCACAATTTCATTTTGCCAATGATTGACCTGATTCTTTAATTCGAAAATATTCAACTTCTCGTAAATCTTTTTCATAGAAGCTTTTATCGTTTTCGAAATATCTTTTCTAGCCAGTATCCTTCGGTATGGTGATTTTGCTTCGTCATACCTTCGTATTGCTTTAGAACCAATCCTATGTTTCTCCTTTAGAATCATTACTGGTAAAAAGTAATTATTGTAAGTATTTAAATCTTGGTAAAGAGATCTGATAATATCTGCTTGGCTTTGATTTTCAATACGCAAATATCCAGTATTCCTTCTCACAACACTGTAATTCTTCTGTTCAATATGTGGGTTATCATTCTTTTTATATGGTCTTCCACGAGTGAATTGGATGTCGTTTCTTTCTGCATACGTTAAGATTGTTTGATTAATAAATTCTGCACCGTTATCGGAATGGATTCCCAAAAGTGGGAAGGGTAATATTTTTTTCAGTTTTATTAATGCTTTTAGCATCTGGAATTGAGTTTTATCTTTCACCAGTATACAAACTGTCCATCCCGTACAAACATCAGTTGCTGCAAGCGTTGAATAAAATCCTCCAAATACATTTCCACCATTATGGGCTACTAGATCGATTTGAACAAAGCCAGGTAGAGAACTTTTCCATTCACCGAACGTTTTGATTGGGATCCGATCAATTAGGTATTTAGGTTGCTTCGTTGTAGAAGTGCCTTTGCGACCAAGTTTTTTCCTGGCAGGTTTCAATAACCGATCTACAGTGGCAGAGCTGATTGAGAGAAGTTTTTCTTTGGTTGTTTTATCAATTTTAAATACTTTGAACTGTTCAAGTTTGGATAAAACGTCTGGCAATGCCATCACGAGTCTTTTCCCACAAATTCTATCCAGGATCTCCCAGATCTTCTCTAAATAGAATCTGACGTCATCATCATAGTTAGATAGACGCTTCTTTCTCGGTCTCAGTTTGATGAGATTGTCTTTTTTCTTTCTAAGAACGGTTCTGGCATAGGATCGATTGAATCCAGTAGCTTCAACGAACTGGTCGAGTATGAGACTTTTTTCTTTTTTCGAAGCCCAAAAGTACTTCTCTTTGAAGACTTGAACCAACATAGAACGCACCATCTTCGATTGCTTCATGGACATCACCTGCACATGAGTGAATCGTTTCCTTATCTAATTTGGAGTAGATTTTAAGATGATGCAACGACTAGTGTTTCGAGTAGATTCTTACGTGATGCAGTAAGTTACTTCCCATAATTAGTATTATGTCACTTGCAGATTATGTCTCATTGTATGGAAAGGCACATCGGTAACACATTCGATCACTCACATGGGTTACAGTTTAACGCGTCTATGTGTTGGTGGGCGCCTCGCAAAGGTTTTTTAAATTTTTGATTGGATTCCTAAAACGATCGCGCTATCCGCTCCAATCTTTCCAATTCCAATTGATTCAAATTTTGTATGCGAAAAGGAAAGGATTTCCGCTTCTATCGCTGGCGAAAAATCACTTCGTACATTTGGAGTAACCAAAGAATCATTTGGTACCACATTTCTTTTTTTTGATGTCGTCGCATAAATAGGTTCCGACCAATCGTTCGGCATCACAACGAAATTTGGCTGCTGCCTTTACTTCTGTACTCCCAGTCACATTGGCTGCTGTTTCGGCACAAAAAGCATAAGATTGGTAAACCACAAGCGAACAAACCAAATAATCCAAGTCCGCACGTTCACAAGCTTCGTAGGATTGGCTTGTTTTTGTACAATGGCTAAGGAATGAAAAAAGAAAGATGCAGAGAATTAACCGAAGGATCACCACTGGATTTTAGACAAAATGAAAGGTTGAGAAATGAGATTTTTTTTTCAAAATGAGAATCAAAGTAACATACGTCAGCTTCCTCATCAAAAAATTTAGGTATATGAGCTTCTTTTAGAAGTGAATCGGAAAGGAAACCACTACTTCCGAAACTTACGATTGCATTTCGGGAAGACCCATGGTAAAATCCAGTATGGTATATTATTTCATTCTCACCGCCATTCCATTTGCCATCGTTTCTGCTTTTTCGATCCATTGGTTCACCATCAGTGAAGAACAAAACCCAAACAAACGATTGGAAGTTTCACGCGGGATTTATTTAGGGTTTTCCTTCCAAGTCCTAGTATTTGCCTGGTTGTTATTCCAAATTGGGCATGCCAGGTTTGCTTATCCATTGTATGCAATCGCATTCTCTATACTAGGTGATTGGTTCAATTTGCAGTTCCCATTGGCAAAAAAATACCTGAAAGATCCAGTCCTTGGGGGCATTTTCAGTTTTGCAATTGCACAAGTGTTTTTTTTGTTAGCCTTTCGCCAACTCATCAGTTGGGAAGAATTGTTCACGGGGATGAGACCTATCATCATTACAATTGTTTTTATCATTCTCCCCGCAGTGATTTTTTATTTCCGTGTTTACAACCCTGATCGATCCAAATGGGTCATGGCATCTGCCTTTGTTTATGGACTGATCTTATGTTTTTTTGTCTCTTTATGTGTGAACGCCTATCTGCTGTATGGCGGAGTATGGATTTATTTGGTGATCGGAGCATTGTTTTTCCTATTATCCGATGCTGTGATGGGAGAAACTACGATCAACGGCAAAAGACACCCAAAATGGGAATTCCAAGTCCCATGGATCACTTATCTCATTGCACAATGTTTTTTACTCGTTGGTTTTTTTCTAGTCTCTCACACAAGGTTACTTGCCCATTAAACAAAATGAATTTGTTTGGGAGGGTGTTTTGATTTCTCCCAAGCAATGAGCATCTGTTTTCGTTTCGGATCCCACCGATAACCACCAAACAAACCGGAAGATTGGATCACTCGGTGGCACGGAACAAGAACAGCAATGGGGTTTTTTCCAATTGCTGTTCCGACAGCACGTTGGGCATTGGTTTTGCCAATGGATTTGGCGATTTCGCCATAAGTAGTGACTTCACCAATAGGAATGGATAATAGAGATTGCCAAACTTTGATTTGGAAAGGGGTTCCTAAAACGGAAAGTTGAATCGGATCCTTTGGCAATGAAAACGTTTGTAAAAACTGTTGCATTGGAAGATGACGCCCACTTTTTTCTTCCATCCAAATTGCTTTTGGGAATTCTCGTTTGATTTGATCTAAAATTTGATCTTTGGTTTTTGTCTCGTCGATAAATTGTAAATTTTGGATCCCAATTCCAGAAGAAACCACAACCATCTCACCAAGAATGGTTGGAAAAAATTCATAATACAATGTGAGTCCTTCTCCCGCTGCTTTATAGACACCTGGTGTCATTGCTTCCAATTTGATGAACAAATCGTGTAACCTTCCTGTCCCAGACAAACCCAATTGGTAGCTAGTATCTAGGATGGATGTGTTTGGTAAGATTCGCTTAGCATGCATGATCGTAATGGAAGATAAAAATTGTTTGGGTGAGACCCCAACAAACGTTAAAAATAATTTTTGGAAATGGGAAGGACTCAGTCCAGCCAAACCTGACAAAGTTTCTAAATTGGGTTGGGATTCAAAATTTTGGATCATATATTCAATGGAATTTTGAATGAGTTGGTAATGTTTTTTCTGAAAATCCACAAGGAAATAGTATTCGATTCGATTGAATCAGGAAACCCGATTCTTGTGATTTTTTCAAAAAAATACATTTTGTTTGCTTTTTTAGATAGGAAATAGAAGGTTTTTTGAATCTACTATTGTGAACTCTGATTTCGAAACATTCCCAGTACTTTCCGCCTTACAAAAGATAGTTGATTCCATTCAAAACTACCCTGTCACTATTTTGGATGCACCGCCAGGTTCCGGAAAAACCACAGCTCTACCCTTGGAACTATTACATTCGGGTATCGCACAAGGTAAAAAAATTTGTATCCTAGAACCCAGGCGGATCGCGGCTAAAAATGCAGCCAAACGCATGAGCCAATCGATTGGGGAACCCGTAGGAAACACAATTGGATACCGAGTCCGTTTTGACTCTCAAACCAATCACAATACCAAAATTGAATTTTTGACAGATGGGATCTTGACTCGGTATTTACTTTCAGATCCCGAACTTTCGGAGTATGGGCTCTTGATTTTTGACGAATTCCATGAACGTCGATTGGAATCGGATCTCTGTTTTGCCTTGGCACGAAAGTCACAAGAAATCTTTCGTAACGACCTAAAAATTCTCATCATGTCAGCAACCCTCGAAGGACAAAACTTTTCTAAAATAGGAATCCCAAACCCACCAATCCAAGTCAGTATGGAAACCCACCCACTCGAGATTTTTTATATGGGGGAATCGAAAAAAAATAATCAGATCAGACTCCTCGATTTAATCCCAAAGGCCACAAAACAAATGGAAGGTGATATTTTGGTATTTTTGTCTGGGAAAAAAGAAATTTTGGACTTAAAATACCGATTGGAATCGATGCCTTCAGTTCACGAAAGTTCTGTCGTACTTCCTTTGTTTGGTGATATGAGTTTATCTGACCAGGAAAAGGTATTTTTGCCTGATACAAAAGGTAAAAAGAAAATCATTTTATCCACCAATATTGCAGAATCTTCCGTTACGATCCCAGGTGTTCGTGTTGTTTTTGACACAGGTTTTTTCAAACATTCTGTATTTGATGCCGATTCTGGAATCACACACCTGGTCAGGGATCGCATCAGCCTGAGTAGTGCCAAACAGAGGGCAGGTCGTGCGGCAAGAGAAGGAAAAGGTTTTGTTTATAGGCTTTGGTCAAAAGAAGAAGAATCAAGCTTTTACGATCGCACGAAACCAGAAATTTTAGAAGGTGATTTAGATCGCTTAGTCTTAGAAGTAAAATCTTTTGGAGAAGAGATCCACTCATTACCCTTCCTAGATCCACCAAACAAAGGTTCCATGCTACTTTCCATTGAACGACTGAAACAATTGGGATGTTTGGATGAGAATGACCAATTGACTTCGCTCGGGAAAAACGCCCTACAATATCCAGTACCAATTCGATTAGGAAGCATTCTATCTCGATTGCCAAAACACGAAGGAACTTCCATTGCCGATATCATTTCCATTTTGGGAAAGGAATCCCAAGGAACAGAAGCGAAAGAATTTTTCAAATCGGCTTCACCCAATCAGTTTTCTTTGGAATTAAAAAATGTTTATGAACAAATCATGAACATTTTTAAACATAAAAGTGAAAATAGAACTCACACAAAACAATTTCACCGCGACCATTATATTTGCTTAGGTTTTCCCGATCGGATCGCCAAACGGAAGGAAAAAGAGGGAAAAGAATACAAACTTTCCAATGGGAAAATAGGATTCTTAAATTCAAACTTGTTGGAACTACCAGAATTTCTCATTGCTCTAGATACATTTTCATTTGGACAAACTCTTTATATCACACAATACCTACCTGTTTCCTTAGACCTCATCGAAGATTGCCTCGAAAATCAAATCAAAATCCGACAAAATCCTGAGATTCGGACCAATCAAAAAGAAGAATCTTTTTTAATCGTGAAAGAAGAACGTTCGATAGGTGAACTTGTTTTAGGATCCAAAGAATTACACAAACCAAATCCACATTCGATACAAACGGCATTGGAAGGATATTTGTTAGATTTGGACTGGGAATCTGAATGGAAAAAAAAAGAGGATCTGATTCATTATTACAACCGAGTATTGTTTCTGGTTCAGAATGGAGTTTTAGATTTAAATGTTTCATTCGAACACTTAAAATCAAATGCCAAAGATTGGTTATTCCCGTTTTTAAACTTTGAAACACAAAAATTTAATTTGTCTCATCTTCCTTTTTTGGAAGCATTTAAGGCGTATGTTGGTTATGAAAACCAATCCCTCATCCAAAAAGAAGCTCCCTCTTCCATCCAAGTACCTTCGGGTTCTCAAATTCCAATCCAATATACAAACAACGAACCTGAGTTACATGTCAAATTACAAGAGTTATTTGGTCTAAAGCAGTTACCCAATTTGGCAAAAGGAAAAGTAAAAATTTTAATCCATTTATTGTCACCAGCGAGAAGGCCAGTCCAAATCACAAAAGACCTAGAGAGTTTTTGGAATATTGGATATCATGAAGTGAAAAAGGAATTAAAAGGAAGGTATCCGAAACACCCTTGGCCTGATAAACCTTGGGAAGCAGTTCCAACAAAACATTTAAATCACAACAAACGTTCGTAAGTTGAGACCCAACCTTTTAAGTTCACAAAAAATTTTGTTTGGCATTTTGGGCAAAGATGGTCACCCATTTGTTTGAATCGGAGTAACGTTTGGCACTCGGGACAGTGGATGGTTTTTCCTTCCGCCGAGGGAGTGGGGATTTGTTCATTAGCAGGAGCCTCTCCAAGATAAAATGATTCCAAAAATAGAATGCATTCCGATTCTTCCTGGAAAAAGGACATTTGGGAACGTGCTTCCTCAGAGATTTGGGTTTTGAGACCAAATCCGGCGACTTTGGATCCCGTTTCTTTGCACCTTTCTGCCATTTTTCTGAGGAATTCCCAACCAACTTCCGTCACTTCTGAAACCTCAGTAAAATCAAGGCAAAAAAGCGAAGGAGAATGGGTTTCTTCCTTTAGTTTCAAATAAAGTTCCGAACCAATTTCTGCGGAAAAGATTCCCGCCAGGCGGAAAAGAAGTGATTTCAAACAGGTTTTTCCTCTTTTCTATTCTTCGGAACAGATTCTGTATTTACAAGGAATTTTGTTCCAAATACCCTTATTTATCAGATATGAAATCGATCCCAAGACGATACTGGGTTTTTCCTGTAGACATTCTCTTCATGTTTTTGTCCTATTTTCTCGCACACCTCGTGCGTTTTGAAAATATTGGGTTCCTCAGCAATTACCCTGATTTTTGGCTTTGCGCTACCATCGTTGTGGTCACAAGAAGTTCGGTTTTTCTATTCTCTGGAATCTACAGATCATTATGGTCTTATGCTTCCTTACACGACCTTTTAGCCATCATCAAAGCGACCATTCTTTCTTCTTTAGTCTCAACGCTTGCCCTACTATTTTACAATCGATTTTACCAACTCTCTCGTATGGTTCCCATCCTCGATACTTTGATCCTACTTGGATTTTTGTGCCTTCGAAGTTTGAGTTGGAGGATGTTACGAGAACAAATTTTCAGTTCCGATAGAACCAGAAAAGGGACACCTATTCTACTTGTTGGTGCGGGGAAACTGGGTAGCACTTTTTTAACAGAAATTAGGCGGAATGTTGACTTGGATTACCTTCCAGTTGGTTTCCTAGATGATAACGTATCCAAAAAAGGTGGCTACATCCAAGGGATTCCGATTTTAGGTTCCACGGATGAAATTGGTAAAGTTTTACTTCGATACGGTATCAAAAAAGTCATCATGACTGTCCCACAACCTGATGGACGTGTCGTGAGTAAACTCATGAAGGAATGTGAGGGTGCTGGAGTTGATTTTAAAATATTACCTACGTTTGGTGAGTATTTGGCAGAAAAACCAAATATCACTCAGCTCCGTGAAGTACAAGTGGAAGACTTGCTCGGTAGACCAACAGTAGATTTAGAAATTGAATCCATTCGTTCTTATTTAGAAAAAAAAGTGATCCTTGTGACTGGCGCAGGTGGTTCGATTGGATCAGAGATTTGTAGACAAGTCGCCTTATTCAAACCAAGTGTTCTTGTGATATTAGATGCCGCCGAAACTCCGTTATACGAAATTGATTACGAACTTCGTAAAAAATTTTCCGAGTTTAACATCGATATTCGACCCGTAATCGCGGACGTAAAAAATTTATCACGAATTTCTGCCGTTTTTGAAGAACATCGGCCCTCTGTTGTATTTCACTCAGCTGCATACAAACACGTACCGATGATGGAGATCAATCCATCCGAAGCAATTCTCAATAACGTGATGGGTACCAAAAACGTAGCAGATGTTTGTAGGCTCATTGGTGTGGAACGTTTTGTTTTAATTTCGACAGACAAAGCAGTCAACCCAGTGAATGTGATGGGTGCGTCGAAACGTGCAGCCGAGATTTACTTACAACATATCTCCCAAAATTCAAGAATCAAATTCATCACAGTTCGATTTGGGAATGTACTTGGATCCAATGGCAGTGTGATCCCAAGATTTAGAGAACAAATCAAACGAGGTGGACCAGTCACGGTGACCCACCCAGAAGTGATTCGTTATTTTATGACAATCCCTGAGGCCACTCAACTTGTGTTACAGGCAGGTAGCATGGGAGAACATGGGGAAATCTTTTTACTTGATATGGGAGAACCTGTTCGTATCCTTTCTCTTGCTGAAGAAATGATTCGCCTTTCTGGATACACTCCTTATAAGGATATCAATATTGAATTTTCAGGTCTTAGACCCGGTGAAAAATTATACGAAGAACTTTTGTTAAACGCAGAAGGAATCAAAAAAACCCACCATCCAAAAATTCGAATCGCAGCTCCTCTAGATCATTATAATTTATTACTCTTTCAAAATAAATTGAATCGATTGTTTTCATTAGCAAAAGCGAATAAAAACAGAGAAATTTTTGCTGCCTTAAAAGATATCATACCAGAATACAAAGTCCACGATGAATACATCGAATGGGAAACATCACACGGTAAAAGGAATTTATGAGCGAAAACCTCACGCAGGAAGAAATCACAACATTACGTGAGTTCAAAAGAGATTTATTCAATTTGTATTGGGAACGATTTGGAGTGTTTTACATCCACGTCATGCCCCATCCGAAATTGGAAATTGGGAAACGAGGGCTATTAAACGCCGAAAAAGAATCGGGCATCGTACTTGTGTTTGGTGACAAAGCAGTCAAAGTTTTGGATAGTAAACCTGATTATTTATTCGCAGAGTTACAATTTGGTTCCGCATGGGAACCTACGATGATCCCTTGGGATGCTGTGTTTCGGATTTATGATAAATTCCAAAATTCTGCTTCCCAACTCCGCTTCTTGCAAGTGGAAACAAATGTTAACCCTGATGATTCCCAAACAAAACCTAAACTCCCAAAACCAGAAGTCACTGGTGACGGGAATGTCATTCGAGTAGATTTTGGAGGGAAACGAAACGAATGAAATTTTTTACCATCACGCGCGGAGACCTAGATGGATTTTTTGGTCTCATGGTCGACAACCTAATCCAACTTTTAGTTTTATCCGCTCTCTGTATGGGAGTGTGTGGTTTTCCATTGGTTTTTATCACTTCTGTTGTGTTACCTGGAGCCGCTGTTTCATTACTCGTAGGGAATGTGTTTTACGCCTGGCAAGCATGGAAACTGGGACAACGAACCAACCGTAATGATGTCACTGCGATTCCTTATGGGATCAACACAGTTTCCCTTTTTGCATTTATCTTTTTTGTGATGTTCCCCACCTACCAAGCGACAGGCGACTATAAAGAGGCATGGAAAGCGGGTCTACTTGTATCCTTTGCTTCTGGACTCATCGAAGTTCTGGGGTCTTTCCTTGCTGCCAAAATTAGAAAATACACACCGAGAGCCGCATTACTTTCCGCTCTGGCTGGCATTGCACTCACCTTTATATCGATGGATTTTTTACTTCGCACATTTGAAAGACCTATGATCGCCTTTATTCCGCTAGGTGTCATTCTTTTACAATATTTTGGAAAAGTTCGGTTCCCGTTTGGAATCCCAGGAGGATTTTTATCTGTTATTGTAGGAGTTTTACTTTCATATCTTTCTAGTTTTTGGGGGGACCCAATTTATAAAGAAGGTGGCATTCAAAACGGACTCGAAACACTCGGTTTTTATTTCCCTCAACTTTCTGTGACTTCTCTTTTCGAAACACTGACTTATGCCAATTTACAAGCATACTTTTCCATTATACTACCCATGGGAATCTTCAATGTGATTGGTTCTTTACAAAATATTGAATCTGCGGAAGCCTCTGGCGATAGTTTTGATACAAAAACTTCCTTACTTGTGAATGGGATTGGAACTTTGGCGGGTACGGCTTTTGGTTCTCCCTTTCCCACAACAATTTATATTGGCCATCCTGGTTGGAAAGCCTTAGGAGCCAAACACAGTTATTCGATGTTATCTGGTGTTTTTATGACCCTCGTGAGTTTGTTTGGACTTATGGGCCTCATCCAAGCACTCATTCCTGTGGAAGCGGGAATGGCGATTGTCCTTTGGATTGGGATCATCATCACAAGCCAAGCCTTCCAAGCCATTCCGAAACACCATTCCCCAGCAGTCGTCGTGGGACTTCTCCCGGCATTTGCGGGATGGGCCGTTCTCATCATTCAAAACGTTTTTTTCTTTTTGGATGGAAAGTTACAAGGCGTATTGCAAGAATTAGGCGCAAATAAGGAAATTCATTTTTCCCTTTCTGACATTCCCGAACACCTACCATTCCTTCCCTATGCTTTGGGAGGTGTACTTTCTCTCTCTCAAGGATTTCTCATCACTTCCATGATATGGGCAGCGATGGTTGTTTTTATTTTAGAACGCGAATGGTTGAAAGCAAGTGTTTGGGCCATCATTGCGGCAGTACTGTCAATGGTTGGATGGATTCATGCATACGAACTGAAAGGGAATGCCATTTTAAATCGTTTTACGGATATTGCCAATTGGGATTTCCCAATTGCATATGGTTCGCTTGCGACCTTATTTTTGTTCATCCAGTTCCTTGCCCCAAAAGAAAAAGGGAATCCTTTAGAACATTAAATTGCTTGTATTCTTTTGCAAAAGAACGTAAACTTTCAGTCTAAACTGTAGGTTCTTACGAACCGTAAGGAGAACAATTTCCTATGACTTGGATCAAACGAATCGGTTTTTTCCTGTTAACCAATATATTAATTATGACTACGATTTCCATCGTGACTACCCTTTTGGGGTCGATGGGATTTAGCATCCGAGCCTATGGTTTGGATCTAACTAGGCTCATTGTATTCTGTTTAATGTGGGGTATGGCGGGGTCTTTTATTTCCCTATTACTTTCCAAAATGATGGCGAAGTGGACGATGGGAGTCAAAGTCATCGATCCCAAACAAGCTTCTGCCCCCGAAATGGATGTGTACAGACGGGTCCAATCATTAGCACAAAGAGCTCACCTTCCGATGCCAGAAGTTGGGATTTACGAATCTCCAGAAGTGAATGCATTCGCAACTGGACCTAGCAAATCGAGCGCTCTTGTTGCTGTTTCCACTGGATTACTCAACCGCATGAACGCTCAAGAGTTAGAAGGTGTTCTCGCACACGAATTATCGCACGTTGCCAATGGTGACATGGTAACACTTACCCTCATCCAAGGTGTTGTGAACTCATTTGCGATGTTCATCTCTCGTATCATTGCGTATGTGGCAGCCAATGCTGTGAAAGAAGAAATGGCTCATATTGTTCGTATCGTTGTGACCATTGCTCTTGACATCGTGTTCTCCATCCTTGGATCGATGGCAGTTGCTTACTTTTCTCGCCAAAGAGAATTCCGAGCAGATGCGGGTGGTGCCAAACTTGCGGGAAGGGAGTCAATGATTTCCGCTCTCGAATCTCTCAGACAAATGGTTGAGATGCCAGAAGATCCAAGAGGAGAGGCCATTGCTTCCTTTAAGATCTCTTCCAAAAAAGGTGGTTTCTTATCTTTATTTGCGACACACCCAGCTTTGGAAGAACGTATCCTTGCTCTCAAACAAATGAGATAATCTATCTACAATTCCGTAGAATGATGGAAAGGTCGGCGTTTGCCGGCCTTTTTTTATTGCAAGACCCTAGTCTTCCTTGGTTTCATCCATTTATGTCCATTGTTAAATCTAAGATTCGAACCATTCCTGATTACCCGAAACCAGGGATTTTGTTTCGCGACATCACTTCCCTTCTCATCGACCCAGAGGGTTTCCAATTGACCATTGGGATGTTTGTAGAACGATACCAAAATGCAAAATTAAATAAAATTGCTGCCATTGACGCCAGAGGATTCATACCAGGCGCGGCACTTGCCTTCCAACTTGGTGTGGGATTTGTTCCCATTCGCAAAAAAGGAAAATTACCAGGGAATACAATTTCTGAATCCTATGCATTGGAGTATGGAGTTGACCATGTTGAAATCCATACAGATGCCATTGTTCCTGGAGATAAAGTTCTCATCATGGATGATTTGATTGCTACTGGTGGGACCCTAGAAGCATCCATCAAACTCATTCAAAATTTAAAAGGACAAATCCATGAATGTTCTACGATCATCAACTTACCTGATTTAGGTGGAGCAAAACGGATCAAAGACACTTATGGGATTGATGTTTTTTCAATTTGCGAATTCGAAGGACATTAAAAACAATTTTTGATTTTTGAGACAAAAAGTTTCGACTAAAGGTTTGTTTTCCAATCGGAACTTTTTGTTTTATCCACTCTAATATTCACTTCGTTTCCTAAAAAGTTCCATCGTACTAAAAATAGTTTTTTTAAGATGTGAATCCCCCTACCACCCGTAATCAGTTTGCGGTCTGATTCTATGGGGCTTGGGATTGACCTAGGGTTAAATCCTTTCCCGCTATCGATGACATAAACATCTATGTATTTGGGAGATTCAAACACATGAACAGTGATGATATCTTCTTCCCTTTTCCCACCATGTTCCAGGGCATTGTCTAACGTTTCATCAACGAGAATTTGGAACCAAAAACTATCCATTGTGCTTCGCCAATTCTGTTTCTCATATAAATTCCAAAGTTTTTCTTTGACAATTCTTGAATTCGAACGATTGGCAGGAATTTTATCTTCAAATATCTGTTTGGACCTTTCAAATAAAAATGAAAAAGGATGGGTGAGATAATCTTTCGTAAAGGAATAATGGAATAAAAATACAACAAAACACGACAAAAATAATAAATCCATAAACAGAAAAAAATGTAAAAAATATAAAGTACTAATCGGAATGATCGATGCGAAATAACAGATAATCAAAAATGAAAAACATGAAAAAAATGCCGCATAGTAGATGTATTCCATAAAGGTTTGGATTGCGGGGAAATTAAAACGTAGTTTGGCAATGATCAAAAAAGAAAAAATTAGAAACGTGAGTACATAATATGTGTTATAGTAATATTTCAAGAGGATCAAACTTGCTTCAGGGTACACATCATTCAGTAATCCCAAATCAACAACGAGTAGCATAATTCCCATCCCAAACACAAACGAACTAACGATCAAAAGTTTTGGGAAATTGCGAAAAAAAGTAGGGAAATGTAACCCAAAGAAAATGAGAACAAATGAGAAAAACACCAAATATGTGGATATGATGTGCGGGTGGTTTAGAATTTGGTTTTTTAGAAGCAAAGTATCGACAAGGATCGTCAAATTTCCAATACAGAAAAATCCAGCAAGGATTGAAAAACTTGTTTTCATTCCCGTGCGGGGATTCTTCCTAAAGGAAACGATGCCTGTGATCAAAGAAAAAAAGGCTACCGATCCGAATAAAATGGATTCAAAGAGACTCATGCAGAAACAGAAAAAAATTCTATCCTCCCCACTTGCATTTGCGAGTACTATTTTATTTTTTCTTACTTTATTCTCCTCAACGTCCCATGCCGAGCCGAACGGCCAATCTATTGACGAAATCAAAAAATCTGTAGTCCAAATCCGTGTGTTTTCACAAGCAAAGGATCCGTATTCACCTTGGATGTCATCTGGAATCTCTGCCTCCACGGGTTCTGGATTTATCATCGCCAAGAACAGGATTTTAACCAATGCCCATGTTGTATCCAATGCAAAATTTATCGAAGCACAAAGAAACAATCAAACAGAATGGTATGAATTAAAGGTTCTTTATATCGCACATGATTGTGACTTAGCGATTTTAGAAGTCCCAGATCAGACGTTTTATACAGATAGTGTTGAATTAGAGTTAGGTGGATTGCCAGAACTTGCAAGTCCAGTTGACATTATTGGATATCCAATTGGAGGGAGTAAAATTTCCGTTAGCCGAGGTATTGTATCAAGGATTGAACAATCTAATTACGCTCATTCCCAAATTGACAGCCATTTAGTTGTCCAAGTGGATGCAGCGATAAACCCTGGTAATTCCGGAGGCCCCGCTCTACAAAATGGGAAAGTCGCAGGTGTTGCTTTCCAAGCTTCGACAAAAGGAGAAAACATTGGGTATATCATTCCAACAAATGTAATCCAACATTTTTTAAAAGACATCCAAGACGGCATTTACAATGGTTATGTGGAACTTGGGATCCAAACTCAAAATTCTTTTTCCGAATCACATCGAAATTATTATCAAATCCCCAATGGAGAAGAAGGAGTATTTGTAACCAGAGTTTTCAGACAAGGTTCCGCAGATGGATTTTTACAACCAGGTGATTACTTGACTGCTATTGATGGACGTAAAATTGGACGAAATGGAAACCTACTCGAAGCCAACTCCATTGATTTTTTAGAGGTCATCGATAATAAATTTGCCGGCGAAGAAATCCGATTCGATCTCATCCGAAACAAAAAAAACATCCAAGTGAGTTTCCCCGCAAAAAAAATGCCTCAAATGGAAAACCAAAGATCAAGTTATGGAAAAGACTATGATTATTTGATCTTTGGTGGCTTAGTCTTTCAAACAGTAAATCGAGATTTATTAGAAGCATGGAGTAAAACTGGACAAACACAAGGAGGGAGTTTACTTGTGTATCGGTTTTATGAAGGCTCACATTTATTAGATGGTGAAACGGAAGATATTGTACTATATCGTAAACTACCCCACCCTTCAAATTCACATTCTGATTTTTATCTGAATATGGTAGTTGATACTTTTAATGGCACTAAGGTCAAAAATCTAAATCACTTTAAAAATTTATTACAAAGTTCCAAAGAAAAAACTTTTAAAATCCATTTTTATGGAATCCAGGTTCCAATGATTTTAGACCGAGAGGAATCGGAAAAATCAGATGAACAAATCAAACGAACCTATCATATCACAGGCAAATAAATGAAACTTCTCACTTTCATATTTTATTCTCTTATCAGTTTTTTAATCTTTGTGTTCCATTTGGAAAGCAAACCGGTTCCAGTAGGAGTCCAAGATGCATCTATTTTGCAAATTAAGGTCACAGTTTTATACCCAAATTATATCCAACCTTGGAGGTTTAAAAATCCAGAAATCCGACATTCTACAGGAATATATATCGGTGAAAATCGTTTATTGGTTCCGGCTCAGGCAATTTATTTTTATACAAACATTGAGGTCAAAAAACCAGATGCATTGAAAGTCTATACTGCTGAGTTAGACCGACTAGATGCTGACTTGGGACTCGCCATATTAAAGTTAAACGATCCAACTTTTCAAAAAGATTTAAAAGTTGTCCAATTCCCAAGTGAATTATTTCTACCTGGGATGGGACTTGCGATGGAGAGTAAGGACCAAAGGAATTTAGAAGAAAAAAGAATTCGTTTGATTCGAATGGATATCGATTCTTATGCAAGTGGTTATGTAGAATTACCGTACATAGAAATACAATCAGAAGAAAAACTGGATGGTGTCGGTGAACTGATTGTAGATTCTTCGTCTAGAATTCCGCAAGGGATCTTATACCAATTCAAAGAAAATGGAATGGGTAAAATGATACCTTCATTTGCCATCAAACACTTTTTAGATGGTAAATCTTTTCCCTTCAAAGGTTTTCGTTTCAAACCGCTTGTGGACAATGCATCACGTAATTATTTAGGGTTAAAGAAAGATGATCTAGGAGTACTCGTCGCAGAAATTTATCCAGGGTGCTCTGCAGATGGTGTTTTACAATTAGAAGATGTAATCTTAGAGGTATCTAATTTCAAAATTGACCCAAAGGGGTATTTTGACCATCCTAAGTTTGGGAAATTGAATATGTCTTATTTATTTCATAACACCTTTGAATCGGAATCTGCTTTCGAAAAAAAAATAAAAGTAAAAGTGTTAAGAAATAAAAAAACAATTTTGTTGGAAATTGACTTAAAACCTCTAAACGAATTTTCGATTCGCATTCCACATGGGAATACCAGATTCCAAATACCCAAGTATTTAATGTTAGCTGGGATTGTATTTCAAGAGTTATCTGAGCATTATTTAACAGAACATGGGAATCAGTGGCGAAATCGAGTTAACAAAGAACTTTTATATTTAAGTGATTTTTATAGAATCAAAAGAAATTCTAAAGAAGGGAAAGTTGTCTTTTTATCACAAGTGGTTCCACTTTCTGGCAACAAAGCTTACCACAATTCCCATCAAATGATTCTTAAAACAGTTAACGGGAAAGAGATCTCGTCTTTAGAAGAGTTGCGCAACTTAGTGAATCAGAACGAATCTCCATTTATCAAATTTGTGATGAATGATGGATCCGAACTGATTTTCAAAAAAGAGGAAATTAATGCACTCAACGAGGAAGCTAAAAAAAGTTTCCAAATTGGGGCAGATTCAAATTTTTAGAATCCAATTTGATAACTCATTTGTTTTGAGATAAACAATACTTTTACCAAAAATAAAAACAGAATCGCAAGGGTTACGAATATATATTCTTCTTTGCGAATCTGTTTATCTGCATTCATTAACAATAACAAAACAGGGATCGATAAAGTAAACATTCTGGATACATTTTCGTAAACAGACCAGAAATGATAATAGCCAGCTGTTGCGACCATAAACATAATCAAAAGGAATGAGATTCTAAATTCCCATCCTTTCTGTATTTTACCAGTGAAAGGCAAAAAAGCTCCTAGAAAAAACAGTATTACAAGAGGGAATCTTGAAAATAATCGAGCTACTTCTTTGAAGTTGGATCCCGATGCTAATTGTCTCCAAATTGATTCCATGTAAGAAATCAATCCTTCAAACGGTAGGATAAAATCCGTTAGGCGGCCTGGCCTCCAATTTGGAAAACGATAGGACAAGTAAAGATGCCAACAAACAGGCCCCACAAGTACTGCACCTACGACTACCATTCGTTTCCAATCCTTATTGACGAGCGCGGCCAAACCAATTGGGAAAAGTAGAAACAAGGCTGGTTCTTTTGTAAGGATTGCTAAACTCGATAAAAGGATAAAGGGAATCCAGTTTTCTTTCACATAAAAGTAATATGCAATGATAAGAAGAGAGACCATCACTGAATCACTCACAAGTACATAGTAACTACCTAAGGCAAACGGACTCAAAAGATAAAGAATGGCATAAGGTTTTGTTTTTTCATCCAAAAGTTTCCTTAGAAAAAAATAGGAGAGAAGGATAAGTGAAATGTTCCAAAAGTACATCCCAAATATCGCAAAGCCCTTTCCAAAAATTCCAAACATAGCAATTAACAATGGATAGCCGATTCTTGGAGCACGATAAGATTCATCAAAACCTTTTGGCCAATTTAAATTAAAATTGGCAAGTGGCCTTGAAAAATAGTAGAAAATTTGTCCGTCATAACCCGCTCCCAAATCGCCAGTTTCACCTTTAAATAATATCGAATTGAGAGGTGTTTCGGATTGATTTTGTAATGCAAATTCGTGACCAAAATTGACCATCGAACTTGGGTTCCACTCATATTTTTTCCAATACGATAATGTCGATAATCCCCAAAGTATCAAAAACATGGTCACAGATAACCATTGTTTACTGTTCAAATATAAAAAAAACGGATCTAATCTTTTGAAAACCATTCGGTTTCTCCTGCTGTGATTATTTTTGAGAAAAAAATCGAGACTCAATTGAGTTTACGAAAATGGAATCATAATGACTTGCACCTTCATAAGTTAAATGGTGAGGATCAAAAAAATAACGTACATCAGAAATTACGTCCGTATGATCAATTAAAGTTTGACCTCGTTTTTCCAATTGAGTTTTCAAATGAGAAATCCAATCTTTCCTCCATTGGGAATCTTTATAAAAAGCATATTCGATTGGATTTTCCGGGCTCAGTACGATGATAAAAGGAATTTGATTTTGGTAAAAGAAATCAGAAATTTGTAAGATTCGATTGTATTCAGGCCAAGGTTCAAATTGAGTTGAATTGACATTTTTTTTTGCCTCACGCACTACATGTAATCTCCATAGTTCTTGTCGATTGCCTGCGTCTCTTATCATCCTCTCGAAATATTCTTTTTCAAATTCATCGACTTTCATTTGAACAAAACGTGTATCATCCCAATAACTAGACCTTGTATAGGAACGATTTTCTGCTTGGATAGATTTACAAAAAAAATGTGACAATCGGATGCCAACCGTTTCATCCCTGCCATACCGAATTAAATTAACTTCCTTTGCAGTTGGTAACTCGGAAATAGTTTGGATTTGTACAAATTCCCAATGTAGATTTTTATCATTCAAATGATCCCAATGAATGTCCACCCAACCTGATTTTTGGAATTGAACCGATTGGACGTGTAAGGGGGAATTTGATGAAAGTGCTTTCTCATTTTCAAAAAAACGAAACAATACTTTTGTATTTTGATTCTGAATGAAAATGGATTCAGTCTGTTTTTGTTCCTTACATTCAATTGTTGCCTGATCTTTTGTCCAACCTTTGGACCAAATACCCTCTTTTGGAATCACTCCTTGGTAGAGGTGGTATTTTCTCCCACTTCGAAAATGATTATCGATAAATACGACAATTGGATCCCAAAAGAAAATCCTAAATCGACTTACATAAAACAGTGATTTTGTGGTGAGTCTTGAAAGGGATTTTCGATCGATTTGATTCCAAAAATCCTTCAAAAATGAAGTTGGATAAATGGTTTTGGTAGGGTATCTTCCAACAAATTCCTGAATCCAAGTTTTATCTTGGAATACAAAGCGATTCCCATTTTTTTGCATGTATTCCCATTGTAAATCTGCAAAGTTATGAATGTAGACCACCAAATTGGGATTTGATGCTAATAGATTTTCTTTATAATAATAAAGATCTGTCGGGGCCATTGCCACGTGCGAAAAAAAAGAATATTTGGTTTGAGGATGATGTCTCTGATTGATTTCATCAGGTAAAACTGAATACAAAGCCACCGAGCTACCCGCAATGATAGTTCTATGTTTTTCTTTTGAAGATTGTAATTCTTTGGTTTTGTAAATGAAATTGTACCAAGGTGAAGAATCCCATTCAGTTTCATTTGGAAATAAAAAATAAAGTTCAAAAAAGAGAATTCTATCTAAAAGAAAAGTTCCGCATAACAAAAGAATGGTGGCAACGAATACCTTCCATTTTATTCCGAGTAGACTTTGTTTTACTGGTGAGCTGGAATTAGTTTCCATTTTCTTAGTAAAAGTTTTTTTGCAAATTGAATGGCAAGTTTTAATACTTTTGAATTAAAACTACTATTGGAAAAAACATATTGAATCGGAAGTTCTTTAATTTTCCCATTATTTTTTGATACGATGGAAAGTGCTTCCATATGAAAATCAAAAGCTACGGATTCCAGCGGATAAGTGGCTATGGTCTCAAACATTGGTTTAGAATAACGTCTGTAACCACTTGTACAATCACGTAAGTTGTTTCCGAATAAATCAAAAATACTATTGGATAAACAGTAATTCATTACTTTGGCAGCTAACCATGAAATGAATTTCCTATATAAAGGGACATTGACCGTGGAAGTTCTTGAACCGATAACCAAGTCACAATTCGGAAATTGGATGAAGTCTTTCAGATAAGAAGCATCGTGAGACAAACCTGCATCCATAGTGATGACCCAATCATATTTTTTTTCCACTGCATATTTCATCCCATCTTGGATTCCTTTGGGAATATGTGTATTTTTTTCATGTCGGATCACATGAAGTCGAGAACCAAATTCTTTCTGGAGTTTCTTTAGTATGTTTGGTGTCTCATCCTTACTTGCGTCATCAGTAACGGAAACATCCGCATAAGCGATGGCACCGCGTACAACCTCTTCGATTGTAGCGGCTTCATTATAAGCTGGAATGATCACCAAAGTTTTAATTGCCATTCTACTTTCCAGCGATGTTAAAAACTTCTTGGTTTGCTTCGATCCATTTCAAAAGACGAGTGACTCCTTCTTTTGGAAGAATTTTTGGATTGAATCCAAATTTTTTCGCCTCTGAAATATCACAAATAAAGTAACGCATGTCACCAGGTCGTTCAACTTCAAAAAGAATTTCCTGTTTTTTCCCAAGGATTTCACCTATAAGATAGATACATTCCAATAAGGAAATTTTGTGTGGGCTTGCACCACCAATATTATAAACACCAGGGATCGGGTTTTTAAAAAATTCTAGATAAGACTTTGCACCATCTTCTGCATGTAAGATATCACGGGTTTGTTTTCCTGTCCCAAAAATACGAAGTGGTAAACCAAAAACAGAACGAATTGCAAAATTTGCCACCCAACCATGATCCTCACCACCAAACTGACGTTCACCGTAAATTCCAGTGAACCGAAAACTTGCTGCTTTCACGCCATACATATCAGTATAAGAACGAACGTAGTGTTCAGCACTCATCTTGGATGCATGAAGAGGAGAAATTTGACCCACCATTGTAGGATGTGTGACAGGAATTTCAACTGGCTCACGAACATAGGATGTTTTGTCCTCTTTCAAACTGTCGTTAATAGAGTTTCCATACACATGGATAGAAGAAGTATTCACAACTGGGATTTTATGTTTTCTTGCAGCTTCCATAACATTGAAGGTCCCAATTACGTTGGTAGAAAAATCTAGTTCTGGGTCTTCCCAAGAAATGGTCATGGCAGGTTGTGCTGCGGTGTGAATGATATAATCACAATCAGCACTTCTGTCCATTAAATGCTCCAAGTTTCTGATGTCTCCTTTCACCATTGTGACACCAATTGACTTTAGATAATTCCAGTTATAATCTCTTGTTGCGTCAGTTCCGTAACCAGTTCTTTTTAATTCATATTTCGTCATGTTGTCAAAACTAACAACGTCCCAACCTTCTTTACGAAATAATTCACAAACATGGGATCCTAAAAACCCACATCCACCTGTAACCAATACTTTATTCGCCATCGCGATTTTCTCCTAGGAAAAACTTTTTTGATAATATCAATTTAAAAATTTGAAATGAATCAGAAATCATATCACGAAGTCGGTATTCTACCTGCCCCACAGGTTTGAAATAAGAGACTGGGATTTCAATACATCTCATGTGGGATCTAACGATATCAATCATTAGCTCAACAATGAATTTTCTATCTTCCACAACTAATTGAGGTTTTACTCTATCATAGGACTCTCGCCAAACAGAGAAAAATTGGCAGTCAACATCAGTGAATCGAGGTTCTTGGCCCCACCAAAATAATTCAACTAGTTTGCCCATTAATAAATTCACCAAACGATACAGTGGTTTTAGATTGGATCCTTGTTCAATCATCTGCCTTGTGGTTCGAGTACCAATCACCATATCCGAATCTTTCATATATTCGAGGAGTTTTGGAAAATCCTTAGAGCGAAATGAACCATCTGGAGATACAACTACAATGATATCGCCTGTTGCATATTCGATCCCCCGCCTCACTTGTTCTCCAAGTCTTGTGGGATCACCGTCACCCGGGAATGTATAGGTTTTTACTTTTTCTTTTTTCGCAAGTGCAAGTGTATCATCATTAGATTCATTATCGATCACAATGATTTCATTAAATTTGTTTTTAAAATCTACGATCACATCCGTAATGGATCTTTCATTGTGATTGGTTGGAATGATCAAACTCGTTTTGAACTTTGAAAATAAATCGTTACGAACTTCATAAACTGCATGATAATAATCTTGCATTGAATTTATGTTAAAGTATTCGCAATTTAACATCGCCGCATAAACACCGCCACTTGACTCTTTTGCCATCTTATCAATGACATCTGTGATTTCGATCACGCCAGATTTTTGCGAGGCAGGTGTTTTTTTAAAAAATTCAAAATATTCAGGAGTGAAAAAATAACTACCCAATCCCAAAAGTTCATTAGGTGGGTTTTCAGGCTTTTCTACTAAATTTAGAATTTTATCATTTTCTAATACAACAGAATAATTTTTTCGGATTCGGGATAATAATGAGGTTTTAACAACACCAATGGATGCAGCCATTTTGGGATGTTTTTTTAATACTTTCAGAAATGCATCATGATCTGTGTGATAATAAAACTCATCACCTAATATGGTTAAAAATGGTTCTCGAATTGTTTTTTCAAGACTTGCCACATCGGATGCAAGCCCCTTCTCGGTCCATTCCACAGGTTCAATCACAACTTTTGGTAATGCCAATCGGATTTGATCCAGTTCTGCAATGATTTGTTCTTTCAGGTGGCCTACTAAAACATAAACCTTTTCGATCCCAAAAGTTTTTACCATTAACTCCACGTTACGATGGAGGATGGTTTTGCCTTCGATGACAAAGAGAGGTTTAGGAATGAAACTGGTGCGGGGGTAAGCCCTTGTGCCTTTTCCAGCCGCGGCAATCACCCCAATTCTGATCTTTTTCAATGTAAAAGGAAAGTCCCTGGAAGGAAGGATAGGGTCAATTAGAAAAGGAACGTTTCCATCGGTAGAAACGCAGTTCTTCACTCGAGGGGAACCTAAAAAAAGGCTCCCAAATCCGTTTAGAGGCATTCCAGATTTTTTCTGGCCCTTTCCCCCCAAGCCCATTCAAATGGAAGCCCCAAATGCCCCCTTCGTTCCCTCTGATGCCAGGGATTTGGACGGCGACAGGACTTCCCGCCTTGTGTTCGATTTCATAGGGGAATGGGAGTTGTTTCGTTGTCCCAAGTAGGGATTCGGAAATCACCCATTGGTCCATTTGGTTTTTGGAGAGATGAAAGACTAAATGGTCACAATCAAACCGGCGTAATAAGGCAAATTTTGCCTCCCAAACTTCTTTGGCTCGGATTTGGCATGCTTCTGGGATGAGGAGAAAGTCGGAACCCTCTTTCGTAATTTTCCCTACAAATAGGACCTCTTCCCAACCGAGCGTTTTTTTGTAACGAAGTTCTTGGGCATTATAAAAAGACTTTCCCTTTTCGGAAAATATTTCTATCCCTAATAATAAGTATCCATTTTCAGTTGTTTGACGGTCTGAAAAATACAAACCTTCGATTGACTTTCCGTAAAAAGGATTCGTCCAAAAGAAAGAGAGAGAGAAAAATAATAAGACCGCTAGTTTATGACGCATTTCAAATTAAAACTCCTTCTCCCGATTCTCTTTCTTACAACAACGCTTTCGCAATGCAATCAGCTTAATTCACAATTTGGAAAAAATGACGACCTACTTTTATTATTAGGAGCCTATACACTTTTTGGAGCAAATTGTGTGACAGGCACGGATTTATGGGCACGTGATTTACGAACCCAAAACAGTGTCTGTGTCCCAGTGGAACTTGTGAGTTCTGGAAATTATGTAGAAGTGTATAAAGAAAAATCTTTATCAACTAGTTTCAATCTAATACAATTTGCCAATGATTTTGATACAATCACCTATCCGAGATTAGTGGATACATTTGGGGCTCCTAGTGACGTAGATGGAGATGGGAAAATCAAAATTTTAGTTATGGATATCAAAGATGGCGCAACATCAAACAGCGCTTATGTGGCAGGATATTTTGACCCAATCAATTATTTACCAGATAATTTTCTTTTACGTGTTCGATCCAATTTTGCAGAAGTATTATATTTAGATGGAAGAGAACTGATCGCAGCCACTAACAGCGACCCTAATGCGTTTGATTCCACAGCCGCTCACGAGTTCCAACATCTTTTGAGATTCCCAAAAATGTATGAAACAAACCAATCTGATGAGTTGTGGATCAACGAAGGCACAAGCGAGGTTGCGAGCGATATCGCAGGTTTTGGACCTCAAACAAGTCGATTGGATTGTTATTCTGGAGTGAATGATTCTCGGTGTGATGACGGTATTAATGGAGTCTCTCTGTTAGATTGGAATAATAATAGTGCTGAGGTTCTCAAACAGTATTCGTTTGCTTATGTATTCATGAGATACTTGTATGATATTTCAGGGACAAACGAAACTGAAAAAAAACAATTTTTCCGAAACACAGTTATTGGGTCTGGAGGGACAAGGGCCAATTCCACTGGGAACTTAATGCAAATCTTTAAATCCAGTGCCAATTTTGATACGACAAACCTCACAAATAACAATTCAGATGTTTTTTTTCGTTTGTTCACGCTCTTAACAGCTCAGAGTTTTGGAATCAATAATTTTTCATCAGTACAACAAGTGAGTGCGGATGGGCAAGCTCCAAACACCATTGATTTAACTGGTGCATTCGTCAAATACCCTCTTCCTTCGAGCCTGAATCGATTGATCACCCATCCAGTTTCGCCGATTACTGCGAAAAATTCGATCAAACAAGGTGCGGCAAACTTTTATGCAACGAGTGTACCAAACTTAAATGCATCAAGTTACCGTAAAAACCAAGGCCGCATCACTGGCGCTACGCAAGGGATACTATTTTGGGCGGACTCACCACAAGGCCTTAATACCAGTTTTAAATTTTTACCTGGAAAAGATGACACACCAATCCAAAATCCAACCAAACCTAGATCACTCAAAACAGTGATCCAAGAATCCTCAGCACATGGAGCCATCCCTATTTGTGGGATAGAATTTACAAATGATTTGGCTCATACTTACGAAAGTATTCCAATAAAATAGATCGCATAAGTCCTCTGTAACAATCTTTCGCTACGTGGCCACCATCTGCGAACGCATTACAGGTATAAGACGGATCATGTTTCAATTTTAAGATTGAAAAGTTATGATTTTTAGTGATGGTATCAATTTCGGTTTCCCAAGTTTTCACCAAAGATTCTTTTTCTAACAAATTTTCAAAATCAGGTGAAGACATAGGCCATACAATCACGGATTTAATGTTTTCATTTTGGAGACGCGTCAATATTTTTTCATAAAATCCAAATTGCATTGGACTCCTTTGGTAAGAAGCAAACAACCAATCAAGTGTCCTGTGGCTTGTTTGGAGTAATGCATTGGAATCTTTTTCCATATAATTATCAATGGGAGATAAACCATTCCCATTATGAGTTAAAATGTAATCATATGTTGATTTGTGCATCCCAAGTACATTTTCTAAATATGGATTTTTATAGTTTTTCCACATTTGATCGAGATACGGTTTATAAGTTCCAACAGCAAATAGTTTACGTCCAAGGTAAAACGAAACATGATCCTTTCCAAACAATGATAGATTCGAAAGAACATATCCTAAATCAAAACTATAAGTTAAATTGGAACTTTTAAAAACTGAGTTTTGATTGAATTGATTTGGATCGGTTTCCATGATCACAAGATCAGGTTTGATCCCAACATCTAAAATTTTCGTCAGTTGGAAATCATAATACGCGGGTGTTGTGACTGCTGAAGATAAATTATAAATCTCCCAGTCTGGATAAAAGGAAACTAACTCGTCATAGTCAAAATAAAGCAGACGAGAAGAACCTAAAACCAACATGATTTTTTTTGTTTTCGGTGTATTTACACCTGGTTTTTCTTCGATTAATTTTTGTAAAAAATCAGATTTAGCTTCATAGTTAACTGCCGTTAAATCTATTTTAGCTAGTGTTTGGATGTATGGGATCCTAAAGATAGAATCCACTAAAAACAAAAAGGTCAAAAGAAAAACTGGATAAAAAAGGAACCGTGCCTTGAGCATATCTGAAAGGAGAACGGAAACGGATTAAAATGTAAAGCGAATTGAGATATCTCCCTCAGACTTTCGAATGAGGGAGAAAGTAAATTATGCTACTTGTGTACGAGCAAGTTTGCGTTTCTTTTTGAGACTAACGAACCAATCATCAGCCTTACGGACATGGCTTACTAATTTTTTCACGTGTTCTCTATTTTCTGGATTTAAGATTTCACGTGCTTCTTGGATGATTTCTTCCACTGTTTTCACATGAAAAGTGAAATAACTTGTAAAGAGTTCATAATACTCTCTATCAGTATTTTCCCAATCCTTTGATTGAATGTCTTCAAAAAATTCAGATAACTGTGGTATGTCGATCTCAGGTGTCGCATCAAAATGATTATTCATCATCGCGATACGGTCTGTTATATCAGTAATTTTCTGGAAATAAGATTCCAATTCAGGATATTCCATCTTCCAACCCTCCTTAACAACCCTTACTTTTACCAGGATTTTAGAAAGGGTCGAGAGATCAAGATTTTTTTATAAATTTGCTGATGTCTGGATTCTGTTTTAAAAATTCTTTTAAGAGTACAGCTTGTCCATCCCAAGCTTCTTTGGCACCTTCTAGCCACACATGTGAAGAATCATTGTCAGGGAATCCTCCATTAACAATCGTTAGTTTCGAAGTATTTGGCCCTGTTGATTCAAATAATAACTGCAAAAAAATATCACCTGCAGGATGGTCTTTCCATTCCATAACCAGTTCTTTGAGAGGTTCAATTTTTTGATAGATGCCGTGAGTAGTAAAATTGCCTTCGAGACCCAGTTTCCAAGTCCATGAAAATTCTCCACCAACCTTTGGCCTTCCTCGCACTTCATCTGCTAACCAATGCACTAACACTTCATAAACGGTGACTGCTGACCACAATCGTTCAATAGGTTCGTCAAATGTAAAAACAGATCTGGTTTCTCTCATAGACAGAGGGATACTTTTTTAGGTTTGTTTGGCAAGATGTTTTTTTTAAGAATGGTCTACCAATGGAGCAAAAGAAAGGCCCCCACTGGTAGAATCCATTTTAAAAGATGGGATTAGATATTTAAATTATTGGGTCTTACGTAAACAGACTGCACTACGCTAATGTTTCGCATTTGGAAGGCTGCTGCACAATAAGCCAAATAGTATCGCCATTTCCGAATGAAGGTTTCGCTGTACCCCTGGTTTCTTACTTCTGTTAGGTTGTCCTCAAAAGCTTTTAACCAAATCCGAAGTGTTTTTGCATAACTCAAACCCATATCTTCCAAATGATGGAGATACATATCTCCCGTACGGTTGATTGCTTGGTTCATCCTTCCAATCGATGGCAGAAGAGAGCCTGGGAAAATATGTTTTTGGATAAAATCGATTCCCTTTTTGAAGGAGGTAAATCTTGAATCGGGGCAAGTGATCACTTGCAAGGCCATGATTCCATCTTGTGTCAAAAGGTCTTGGCACTTTTGAAAAAACGTTTCGTAGAAAGCATCCCCCACAGCTTCCAACATTTCTACTGACACAAGTTTTGTAAATCTCCCTTCGATCTTTCGATAGTCTTGGATACGAATTTCGATTTTATCCGACAATCCTTCCTTTTCTATGCGTTCCTTTGCAAACCGGAACTGTTCTTCTGATAAAGTAACAGTTGTTACTTTACATCCATAATTTTTTGCGGCATGGATCGATAAAAATCCCCATCCACTTCCAATTTCTAACAAATGGTCTTTTGGATTTAGTTTTAACTTTTGGCAAAGTCTGTCTACTTTAGTTGTTTGGGCTTCTTCCAAGGTTTGGTCAAGAGATTCAAAATATGCGGAACTATATGTCATCGTAGGATCTAAAAAAAGTTTATAAAAACGATTCCCTAAATCATAGTGTTCCACTATGTTTTTTTTACTTCCAGTGAGAGTGTTTCTTCGGAGGAAATGTAAAAATTTATTCCCTAAATTGAACAAATCCAAGTGGAATAATTTTTTTTTGGCACCTGATAAATTGGGAGCCTCATCCACATTTAAAATAAACCATGAAATTACATTTTCAATCGAATCTGTATCCCAATCTCCCGTTAAATAGGATTCGGAAAAGCCAATATCACCATGTAACACTGATTTTTTGAAAAACACAGGGTTTTTCACATGAATGAGTGCTGAATGGAACTTTGGTTCGAATGAAGTACTCGGATCACCTAGAACCACCTGTTCTCCGTTAGGTAAGATCATACGAAGGGATCCACGTTTCATGGAACTCATAGCCTTAAAAAATATTTTTTTGTAAATCGGATATTGTTCTGTGACTGTTTTATCCTTTAGTTCAGTAAAAAGCTCTGAATCAATCGTTTCTTGTAAAAGGGACTGGTTCGCTGATTTTTCCAAGTGGAACTCCTGTTTGTTTCTCTAAGTTTTGGTGTTTCTGTATGTAAGGAATTTTTTTGATCCACAACTTGAATGCTTGCCAATGAATCAATGTTATTATTTTGACGGTAATAAATGGAAATTGGATGAAAAGTTTTAATAAGTATTTGGTATGAAAGGGAATTTTTTTTCCGATAAAGGAAGTGATTAAAATTCGTTTCCCATTTTCATAAGAGTCGACTCCGATCTGTAATTTTTCATTCGGAGTGTTCAGGCGAAATTCAAATTCCGAATCCAAAGGAATGAAAGGAGAGACATAAAAATTTTTTGGTTCACGGATGAACACTTCTGGATCCGCGATCGTCCCTTTTGTTTTTTGAAACTTCCCAAGGTAGGGTTTGATTTCCCCAAATGTATTGCCTACTTCTGCAATGGCAGCCAATGGAAGACCCGAAGTATCAAAACAAAAATAGAAACTCACAGGATTAAACACATACCCGAGGACTCGTAAATTGGTGAGGAGGTAAATTTTTCCTATTTCACCTTTTACACCTGAGGCTTCTAAAAATGATTTTGTGTTTTCATATACTGAATCTTTTCCAAACTGTAAGTGGTCTTTGTCATAAAAAGAAAACAAATTCCAACGATTCCTGGAAAAGAAAAAACTTTTATGGGATAACTGGTCTATTTCTTCCAAATCCAGATAAAAATTAAAGATTTTATATTGGAATTTGTTTTCTGCGGGTGCGGTACGCATATGAAATACGTCCGCTTCATACATACAAGTATTTAAGTCCATGGGTCTCGTTTTAGGATACTTTTGGAAACGTTTACTGCCGACAAAAATCCATCTTCATGAAATCCATACCGAAAGTATGCACCAGCAAAATAAATCGGGCCATCTTCATTTAACTTTGGCAAACGACTTTGGCCAAGTGATGCTTCCACCGAAAACAAAGGGTGTTCATAGTCAATTTTTTTGATGGTATGGCTTTCTTTCACACGACCGGGGTCATTGATTGTCACAAAATAATTTTTTTTCTTGGAAACGTTTTGCAAACGATTCATCCAATAAATGGTGTAAGGTTCCATTTTTCCATCTTTTGATTCCGTGATTTTATAATTCCAACTAGACCAACAAGATTTGATGGTTGGCATATCCGAGTCATCGGTGTGTAAGGTTGCCGTATTGTGTTGGTACTTGTAAAGGGGCAAAAGTTCTTGTTCCAATTTGGTTGGATTCCCCAAAAGTTTTGCAGACAAATGGCCATGGGTCGCAAGGAGAACTTTGTCGAACACTTGCTTTTTCCCTTCAGGCAAAACTATTTCTACCTTTCCATTGGGGAGTCGATTGACTGACTGGACAGGTGTTTTCAATCGGATCCGGTCTTTTATCGGGGGAAGGATCCGATTCACATATTCCTTGGAACCACCATCCACCGTATACCATTGGTGTTGGGTATTGAGACCCAAAAAACCATGGTTGTAAAAAAAACGAATGAGGGACTTGGCTGGAAATTCCAACATCAAATCGGGAGGTGTGGACCAAACGGCAGAACTCATCGGAATTAAATAATAATTGAGGATGTCTTTCCCGTAACCAAAAGTCTCCATATAACGGCCCAAGTTCCAATCATCGTAAGTAGGATTTTCCAAAATTTTGGGAGCATTGGTATTAAAACGATCAATCTCAAGTAACATCTTCAGATATCGTGGACGGAAGAGATTTTTTTTCTGAGCAAATAATCCTCGAAGGCCAGACCCACTAAACTCTAGTTTGGTGGGGTGATATTGGACGCTAAAAGACATATCTGATTTTTTTGTAGGAACATTTAATGTCTGGAACAAACGTAATAAATTGGGATAGGTGACATGATTAAAAACGATAAAACCAGTATCAATGGGGATTTGGACACCATCTTCTTCCACCATCACTGTGTTAGTGTGCCCGCCGACATAATCAGCACTATCAAAAATCGTTAAATCAAAATCATTTTTTAAAAAGTAAGCAGAACCTAAACCCGCGATTCCTGTTCCGATAATTGCTAATGTTTCTTTCACTTGTTTCCCTAATGGTGATTAGACCGTTAAGGAAAGAGATGGTTCATCCTCAAATGAACTTCTTCCGATTTCTTTTTTGAAACTTCACCGTAATTTTCCGCAAGAGAACTGAGAGTGATGCCACGAGATGAATTGATCAGTGCCTCTTTCCCCGAAGCATGAATGATCGATTCCAAATCACCACCTTGGGCACCAAATCCTGGGATGAGAAAACAAAGATCGGGATGGCGCTTCCGGAGGGATTGGATTTCGGATGGATGGGTCCCTCCGACCACAAGACCCACTTGGCCCGGATACACTTCCGAAAGGGAAGCCATTTGGTCACTTACCTCTTCGTACAAGTACAAATCATTGGTCTTTGTTTTTAATTTTTGGAAGTCAGAGGAACTGGGATTGGAGGTTAACCCTAAAACAAAAAGATACCCACCCAAATCCAGATACGGTGTAAGACTATCCCGACCCATATACGGGTTCACGGTCAAAGCATCCACTTTCAAAGTTTGGAAAAAATACTTCGCATATTCTTTGGCAGTATTGGCAAGATCCCCCCGTTTGGCATCCATCACAATGGGTACCTCTGGTGAAACCTCTTTCATTAAGTGGACCATATGTTCTAATGCAAAATACCCTTCTGCCCCCAGACGTTCAAAAAAAGCAATGTTTGGTTTCCAAGCCACAGCATAGGGATGGGTGTAACGGACTATGGTTTCTGAAAAATGGACGAGCGGTGACTTTGAATCCAAACAGACTTTGGGTAATTTTTCTAGTTCGGGATCGATTCCGATACAAAGTTGGGATCTGAGTCCATCACGGCGATTACGGAATTTGGATAAAAATGAGGTCATGGATTGGACTTTGTTTCCTTAATTTGTTTCTTTTGTTTGCGTTTTTCTAACTCGAGCGTAATATCCCGCTTTTTATATCGACCATAAATATGACCTGGGATGACGGCAACGGCTGTGATCGGATTCACAACAACATCCCCTATCGCACCTCCCACATAAGTTGAGTAAGCTGGTGTTAAAAGTTCATAAGAGGAATTCAACTGGACCCTATCGTCTTTTTCCGCAAAATAATTCAAAGCATCATCAGAAGCCTTTGCTTCATGGTACAATGCACCTACAACAGGGATCGCATACACGATGGCATACCAAGTCCTTTCTTCTCGTTGCGAAAAATCTTTGGCATGGCCCCCTTCATGGATGGCAACAGGAGGTAGGTCCGAGTAAATGTGGATGGTATTGGTAAATGAATTGTAATGATCTCCCCCAATGGTTCCTGCAAACAATCGGCCAGGCAAAAAGGTATACGCTAAAAGTGAAATCGAACCAAAAAAATAACGAATCACAGGATTGATGTTTTTGTTCTTAGGAAGTCGCCTCCATTCAGAAAGGGGGGCATATTGGTTAAAACGAACCTTAACGTCTCTTAGGTTATTTTCCTTGATGTAACGGATTAAGTATTCTTTGGTTTCTTTGGATATATGATGGTTGTCAGCTTTCCGATTCCATAACACCAGTTTTGAGGGAAGAGAAAAAACCCAATTGCCAGTTTGGTCTAAAATCCAAACGGGTTCCCCTTCTTCAAATTGTGGATCGTCTTCTGTAAATTCAGGACTGGGATGGTATGGATTTCCATAATTATATGGTTTCTCCAAAGAATAACAATTGGAAAAAAAAACGACAAACCCACACAAAAATAAAATCCCAAATTGTCTCATAGGCTATCCAAAATATCCTTTAATTTTGGATCCACTGGTTCTTGTTTGGTGGGAACTGGTTTCGGCATTGGTTTTGGATCTTCCATTTTTTGTGACTCGGTTGATTTTTCCGAATGACCAGAATGGATTTCTAATTTTGTAAAAAGTTCTGTCAATGCATTCCGGCCCAGTTGGTTCAATTGGTCCTCTCGATTCCCACGAAATCCGTTATAAGGAACATACCATAAGAGCGGAACCAATGTGAGAACACTCCCCGTAAGGTAACAATTCGTCACTTTTGAATCTATCTCATCATAATATTGAATTTCTTCTTCTGCATATCCTCGGATTTGGACTTTCGCCTTCAGGCGAACAAACGTTAGATTTCTGAAACAACGATCCAAAGAAACGAGTTGGAATTCTTCCACGAGGATTTTCCCACCTCTCTCGATTAACAAAGGATAACGGGACTCTCGAATGGAAAGTTCTTTTCGAATCAAATACGAGAGTGGCCCGTATTCATTGGTTAGCGCTTCTGCTCCAAAAAAATAAGAGTCATACACAGCCATTTGGATCCGATTTTCACCATTCACTTGGATCACAATGTGATCCATTTTTTTGACAAAATCGTATTCTTTCTCATTGGGAAAAGGCCTGTAAACCCTGAGCGAAATCCCACATTGCAAAAATCCAAAAAGAATCAAAACATAGAGGAAAAAACGATAGAATCCATTAATAAACATAAGTATACCCAAAGTACAAATTCGAAATACCATAGGAACGAGTGGGCCGATCCTTTCCCCCATCCGCTTCATAAAACGCTGAACTCAAATAATAATCCCGAACAGCGGCCAAATAAGATTCTGGGTTCAGTGCCCGCAGGCCAGGGGGATCTGTTTCATTGGCCCGCCAATTGTATTGGATGGATTGGAGTCCCAATTGGAATTTATGATTTTGGAAAGGTGCCCAATTCAATTGGGCCAAAAGATTGAGCCCAATGACTGTTGTGGGTATACTTTTTTCAGAAAATAAAGAATACACTTCGTCTGCACTTGTTCGTTCCCCACCAAAACGACTCACTCCCCCGAGACTTGTGAAACTATCCCTTCTGTATTTCAGATTTCCAATAGGAGTAAGGAACATATCTCCACCTAACTCATAAGAGTAACTTTCAAAAAATTGGTGCACAAACTTAAAACCTGTACTCGGTGCTACATATTGGATGGAGTCTCGGAAGATTCCAGTTTGCCCCAAACTTTGTGAGTGTTGGGCCGAATTTGTGGAAAGAGATCCCAATCGCAAACCAAATTCCCACACAAACCTTTTGTTATGCGAATATTCTTCCAAAATTTGTACGACAATTTTATGATCCGCGCTGAAAAAACGATCGGTTTGAAAACCAGTTTGTAAACCACCAAAATCACCAAAGGAGAAAAAATTCCTCGTCGTATAAAATTGGAAATAAACGTATTCGAATCCCCATTTTTTGGAACTATGTAAGAAGGAAATTCGGGGAGAGAAGGTATCCGAATTTTTCCTCGCCCCTTCCCATTCCATTTGGTAAGGCAGGGTTCTGATATTTTGGTATCCCATCGGAGATCTTGGGAAATACGGGGTACCTGCCTGGAAAGCCACTCGTCCATCATCTAACGCCCATTCTTTGCCCGATCGAAACCCGGCGTTCTGGCTAAGGTAACGAAATCCAAGTTCCCAAGTTCCATTCAGAAAACTCAAAGAACCATTGTTTGTCGCCGGTAAATCGGAATTGGTTGGGATGAAAACTGGTTCTGGATTTTTGGTTTGGAAGTTATCTTTCCGAATTCGTTTCAGTTTTTCACGGATGAGGTTGGCACGTTTGGGATACCCACGTTCCTCATAGGATTCCGCTTCCAATTCCATCTCCGTTGCCTTTGTTTCTTGTGTTTCCAATCGAATCGGAAACACAAACCAAAAGACAAGTAGGAGGATCTGAAAGAGAAAGCGGTTTATCACAAAACTCTTAACCTTTTCGTTTGATATAGGCTTTGGCAAACTCAGGCAAAACAAATGCTGCTTTGTGGATCTCAGGGCTATAATACTTAAGACCTTTTGGCACTCGTTTCGGATCTGGGGTCACTGCATACGGATCAATTGCATTGGATAAAAATGTAAACCCAATGATCCCAGATGGGTATGTGGGAATGGTTGTGTAATAGTATCCATACTCAGGAAAAATTTTTGGGATGAATTCAAATAGAGATGTGATCACATCTCCATGGTACCAAAAGGATTCCGCTTGGGTCGCAATGATCCCTGTTGGTTTTAAGGCACTTGCCATATCCCGAAAGAATGGTTCTTTAAACAAAACTTCTGCAGGACCCACAGGGTCACTGGAATCCACAAGGATCACATCAAATCTACCTTTATTGTCACGGGCAAATTTGGCACCATCATCATAGTGATGGATAACCTTTGGGTCTTTCATTGCATCTGCACATTCAGGAAAGTATTTATAACTAATATCAACCACTGCTTTGTCAATCTCGCATAACACAACTTCTTTGACAGATGGGTGTTTTAAAACTTCGCGAACGGTTCCTCCATCTCCTCCTCCAATCACAAGCACTGATTCTGGATTGGGATGGCTCATCATCGGGATGTGGGCAATCATCTCATGATAAGAATGTTCGTCTTTGTTGGTAACCATTGTTACACCATCAAGTGTAAACATACGACCAAATGATTGTGTCTCAAATATATCAATTTTTTGGAACGGAGATTGTAGGCTTTCGATTGTTTTTGTTACTCGGTAACTCACAGCTCGCCCTTTTTCTAATTCCAATTTTTCAGTGTACCAAATCTCCATTAAATGCTCCTAAGGATTCTCTCTTTGAACCAGAATAGGAATGGGAAGAAGAGAGTGTAGTTTTTTTTACAGTTTTAGCTTTACGAAAGCTCAAAAATTGAACTTGGCGGGAATGGGACAGTCCCTTTCCATAGACTTGTATGCAGAAATATTCTCGCGTTTTTTACCTTGTCGGTTTTTTGGCGATGCCACTCTTTATTTTACTCCTCGTTTTTGGTTACATCAAAATCAACCAAATGGCAAGTGAAGAAATCCACTGGGGTCATAACAAGTCCTTTGCCTTTGGACAAGCCTCAAGAGAGGGAAAACTCATCTTACTTTCCATCACCAAATCCCGTTGTGAAATGTTAAAAGGTTTGGAATGTGGGGAAGGAAAACCTGACCTTGGCACCTACGTCCTTCTCAACTACACCCCTCGCGACAACGATTTCCAAACCTTGATCTTAGATGATCGGTTTGCCTCCCTGAAAAACGAACCACTCCCCCAATACTTTTTACTCAATGCATCGGGCGAAATCAGACATGCATCCAAACAACTCCCAAGTGTGGAAGAGATGCAAAAACTTCCCAAAAAAGAATCCAGCCCTTAATTTTTTTTAAAAAATCTCTTGCAACTTCTCAAACCACCTATACCCTATGGGGTATAGGAATTCGGAGGTTTTATGTTAGGCTTAACCGTTCACAGAAAAAAGAGTTTTGAAGAAACCATTGCTGATACCACAGAAGCTTTGAAAAAAGAAGGGTTTGGTGTTCTCACCACGATTGATGTCAAACAAACCTTAAAAGAAAAAATTGGTGTCGATTTCAAACGGTATACCATCCTCGGTGCCTGTAACCCCAGTTTTGCGCATAGAGCCTTACAAACCGCAGACGAAATAGGAATGTTATTACCATGCAATGTGGTGGTGACCGAAGAAAAAAACGGGGAAATCAAAGTATCCATCTTTGACCCTATGACCATGACAAAACTAGTCCAAAACTCCGAACTTGAATCCATCGCAAAGGAAGTCCAAGAAAAACTCGTACGGGTGATCCACCACCTCCACGAATGAAATTTTTTCTGAAATAGTTTTCACGAAGGACGGAGTGCGCCTCGCAATTGGACCGAACATTCGCATTCCATCCATTAGGCGATCCCGCTATCCGCTCCAATCTTTCTGGAAACGTTTCTAAATGGCAGTTCAAATCTGTATAAATCCAAGATTGCACTCCTTATCCAGAAAGGATTTCCGCTACTATCGGTGGCGGGGAGTGGACCCTAGCGAGTGAAGGAACGTGATACAATCTCTAGATAAGGGCTATCATTTGCATCGTAAGAATCGAATTGTTTTTTTCATTTTTTGTATCGGCTTTATTGTCGGTACTGTATCTCATACCATAGATATCCTAAACTTAGGTTTTTTGGGATATACGTTTGCTCCTTTCGCCTTAAATGTGTTTTGGACATCCTTAGTTTTTTTCGATCCACTTGTGATCTTACTTCTTTTCCTCAATTTGAGAATTGCGATTCTTTTAGCAATCATCGTAATGATTTTTGATATTACGATCAATCTTACTTATGGAATCGTCGCCTCCCACACTCCAATTCTTTTAGGACTCATCACTCAAATTCCATTTGGAATCTTTGTCGGTTTTACTGCGAAGGAATTATACCATTACAAAACCTGGAAGGAATTTCTGAAGATTGAACCAACAGGCTCTATGATTGAGTGAATTCATTCCGTAAAAAAACAAAAAGAAAGCGTTCACACACTGGGTTTCGATAGCGACCTCTCCCGTTTTTAAAAAACCCCACATTTTTTTCCCCGCTTCTGTCACAAACTGACTTTTCTTGGGTATCCATACTAGAGGCAAAAATGCCAAAAAAGGAGAAACCCATGATAGAGAGTTTGAAACAAGTTGGCCAAGAGTTACTGACCTTGGAAAGTTTACCCACAAGTACAGCAGTAGAAGTGGCCATCGTCACCTGTGAGAGTTCCAATTTGGAACATTACCATGAAATGAGAAAAAAGATGTTACCCATTCTGAAAACCCAAAAGGGATTTCTCGCTTGGAGGGCCTTCCAATCCAAAACAACCGAAGGTGTAATGATGGACCTTCTGTATTGGGAACAAGTGGAAGATTGCCATGAAGCAGGTAAAAATCTGCAAAACACAGAAACGGGAAAAGAGTTTTTTGGTTTGATGAAACAAACTTTGGTCTTTGAATTGTTTGAACGGCAGGCACTTTAATGAAAACCAATCGGGAAGAAGATCTGATTCTCATTGAGAAGGCACGGACGGGAGACCGCCGTGCTTTGGAGACTTTACTCAAAGGAGTGCAATCCTGGATTTATAATGTCATCCGTCGTATTTTACTGAACCCAGAAGAAGCAGAAGATGCCACCCAAGAAGTATTGTTCAAACTTGCGACCAATCTTGCCGCTTATGATCCCAATCGTGCCAGTTTCAAAACTTGGACATATCGCATAACCGTAAATTATGCGTTAAATGCAAAACGTGGGAAGTTGGAAGAACTCACGACCGGATTTTCTAGCTATGCGAATGAATTAAAACAAATGCCAGACATCGAAGTCCCAACCGACGAACTTTCGAACCCCGAAAATAAAATCCTTGTCGAAGAAGCAAAAGCATCATGTACTCTCGGTATGTTACTTTGCCTAGATCGGGAACAAAGAATTTCGCTCCTTATGGCTGATATCATGGGACTAAGTGATAAGGAAAGTGCCGAAATCATTGGGATTTCACACGATGCCTTTCGCAAACGTTTGAGTCGGGCAAGACAAGACCTCTACAAATTTATGGACGACAAATGTGGTCTCATCAATACATCCAATCCTTGCCGGTGTTCCAAAAAAATGAAAAGTTTCCAAAACCATGGTTGGATTGATGCAAAGAACCCTCGTTTTTCAGCACCCCATGTCCAAAGAGTAAAAGAACAAATCAAAAATTTGGAATGTGAAGATGAAGATTTCCAACGGAGAGAATACCAAGAAATCTTTAGAGACCACCCCTACTTTGAAACTCCTTCCAAAATTCTAGAAGAATTGCTAGTCAAATACAGTCCGACCTACTAACGCATAATCCAAATGATGCGAATCAAATTTTTTGGACAAATTAGATTTAAGATTTCCCACTGGAATCTGAATCCAGTTTCTCAATGGCAGTTGGCCTATTCTCTTTTTGTTTACGAAACACTTCCATCACGGCACAAAATAAAATCACCCCTCCCCCGAGCCATAATCTCTCGGGTGGGACTTCTCCAAGAAAGTACCATGCCGCCAAACTTCCGTAAATTGGGCTCAGTGTGGAAAGGGTTCCCGCCGTTGTCACAGACAAATTTGACAAACTGCGAATCCAAATCGTATGGGCAAGGGAAGTAAAAATCCCTGCAAGGATGATCTGGAAGAGCAAATATTTGGGTTCCGCAAGCATCTGGGAAAGTCCATCCGCAAATGGTAATAACACAAGTGAGGTGGCAAAGAGTTGGGTGAAAAGGATTTGGGAACTGGGGTAATGGACATGCATTTCTTTTGTGAGTAAATTTCGGATGGCATACAATACCGCAGAAACCACTCCCCAAACCACACCTTGGAACATTTGGTTGTCCCAAGAAAGATCAGGCACAATGAGAAAAAGTCCAAAGAGCGAAAATGAAGCTAAAAACAAAGCAAATGGTTCTGGTTTTTTGCCACCAAACAAAGGTTCCAAGATGGCAGAAAACACGGGATAGGTGAAAAGTGATAACATCCCCACGGCAACTGTGGAAACTTGGATGGAGTGGAAATAAGTCACCCAGTGAAGGGCAAATAAGATCCCAATCCCAAAGACAAAACCAAAATCTTTAAAACTTTTGTACGATATCGACTTACGTCGGAGGGCAAAAAACAATCCTAAGATCAAAACGGAAAACAGGGCTCGGCCTGAGATGATGGTGACGGCAGGGAATGGAAGGAGTTTGGCAAACAAAGTGACGTTCCCCATGATGAGGACCGTCAAATTGAGCTCGAGAACGGAGCGGAGTAAGGTTGGGGAAGAAGTTTTCACTTCTTCCTTAGGATTCAACCCCTAAAAATTTGGCGATGGATTTTCTGTCCTTTTCCAAACTATGTTTGTGAATTTCTTCAATCGCCTTCTCAACGATAGGAGAAACAAAGAGTAAACTCGATACGACATCCACATCATAGGACCGCTTGGATTCGGCACCACTCGCTTCATACTTACTTTTCCCTTTGATCACAAACACATTGTCTTTCCCTGGAGGGGAAATTTTAAACTCATGTGTATTGGTTGTGATATCAAAGGTAGACTCTTCGAGTAAGGAAAGGTCATTCAGAGCGGCCGACAAAACGGCAGGCATGGATCCTTCCAAACTTACTTTTCGTTTTTGATGAATGAGGTTTCCTTCTTTTTTTTCCTCGAGTAAGGTCACATTCTTTAGATCAGGGAACTGATCTAGGTGTTTGTATCTCTCCTCTCTTGCATGCAAAAGTTTCTCTAACGTGACTGGAAATGTATGGGTGACTTGGTACTTCACTATTTTTTCTTACCTTTTTTCTTAGCCGGTTTTGCCTTTGGTTTGGCTTTTTTAGGCGTAGGCTTCACAACTTTTTTGACCGCTTTCTTTGCCTTCGCTTTTTTTACCGATTTTCCAACAGTTTTAGCAGATGACTTCGGAGAACCACTTGGTTTTGCCTTTGACGTTGTTTTTGGTTTCGCAGTCGTTTTTGGTTTGTTTGGAGCTCTGTACTGTGGAGTGACTTGTGCAAGCAGTTCTTCATCTTCCCAATAAAACACTTGATCGGCAGGTGTTGATTGTTCCATTGCCATTGCTTGCGCTTCTAACAATGAATTATTGGATTCATTAAAGTTTGCTAATTTTTGAAATAACAAATTGATTTTTGGATCTTGGAATTTTCCTCGAACAGTCGCATAAAAATTACGAGCGTCTTCCCCTTCTCGGATCGCAAGTTCAATTGCCTTTTTTTCGTCGGCCTTTACTTCTGCATTTTTGTTTCGATCCAATCGATCCATAATTTTTTGGATCGTAGAGGAATGGAATTTTTCGATTTCCGAAAGTTGTTTTAGGTTAGGAAGTTCTTTCCCTTCTGCACTTTTGTAAATCTCTTTGATGTATTTGATGTGCTCATCACCATCTAATGCAAGTTGGCTGAAGAGCTCTCTAATCTGCCCTTCTGGCAAACTTTCAGAAAGTTTAAGATAAAAATTGAAACATTGAACCTCATGTTCAATCGCAGCCGCTACTGCTTCAATAAAGGATGTTTTTTTTAGTGATTTCATAATCCCTTTCCCTGGTTTAGAAAAACCATAAGTACGATACTCGTTTGAGCCAAGTGAATCAAGTATTTTTCACAGATTGAACATCTAACTCTTCTGACTTTGTAGCAGAATAAATTAGAACTTGGGCAAGATAATATGTGATCATAATGCCAAGAGACGCGAACGTACGATCCATTTCTCGGTTGAGAAACATCGAATAGGCTATGATGGAATCAGACAAAATAAAAACGAGTGCACCCGCAAGTCCCAAATAAAATGGTTTTGTAATGGAGTTTCTGGCAGCAGCCCTCCATCCCATAAGGCAAATGGCAGAGATGTAAAATCCAACGGGTATCATCAGTGCGCCCAATTTTGGTGCAAGCACCATAAAGAAGGAACTTCCAAATAACAAAAACGGAATCGCAAGGATTGGTTTGATTTTGGAATCAATGGTGAAGGCATAGGAATAAATCAATTGGGCAATGAGAAACGATCCAAGCCCAGGCACAAAGTATCCTTCTTTGGGTATGGCCAAAAAACTGTCGCCAAAAAGCGAAAATACGAGCCCAATCGCTACCAATTTCCCACGTTTTTCCAATGTCGGGTAAAATCGCATCAAACCAAAAATCAAAATGATGATGGGTATGATTTTGGAAGGGAGATAAAATCCATCCTCTTTTGTGATCGTAACGATCGCAAGGAGATGAACAACAGAAAAGAGAACAAACAAAACAATTTCTTTAGCCATATTTCTTACTTTACACAGATATCATTCTCGAGATTTCATCAGATGGAAAGCCCGAGTGATCAGCCTATGAAACAAACACGACCCTTGTCTATCCTTTTCTTAATCTGTCTTTTGTGGACACAAAGTATATCTGCGAGAGAAGTTCCATCTGGTGGAGAAATGTTGATTGATCTCATCGTAGCTCGTCCTATGGGACTTGCAGGGACAGTTCTAGGTACCGCAGCTTTCATCGTTGCGTCTCCCTTCACTCTTCTCTCGGGTACGTTCATCCAATCAGGAAAACGATTGGTTGTGTACCCAGCAAAATTCACCTTCACACGAGGGTTAGGCGACTTTCCAGGGTATATGGAAGAATACCAAATCGTAGAGGAATAAATTGAACGAATTTTTATTTTCAGACTTCCCCGAAGTATCCACTGAGGATTGGAAAAACCAAATCCTCAAAGACCTAAAAGGCAGTCCTTGGGACAAAGTGACATGGCAAACCGAAGAAGGTTTTACCATTGAACCCTTTTACCGCAAAGAAGACTTACCAGTTTTGCCTCGTGTTTTCAAACGAAACCCTGGTTGGAAAGTCACAGAACAAGTCACTTCCAAATCCGAAACAAATACACTCACTGAAAAAGGTGTGGATGCTGCTATCCTAATTTCTCATGAAGAAAATGGAAAAAACTTCGGTTGTCAGATTGCTTCTGCTTCTGACTTAGAATCCTTATCCAAGTCCATTGGTGCCATTCCCCTCATTGTCTCCCTTGCCACAAGGACTCCCAAGTTTGGCGACTCATTAAAAAAACTCGTTTCTTCGCATAACACTGTACTCGGCGACTTTGACCCTTATGGCACCGCAATCCTCTGCGGGGAACTTGGTTGTGAAGAAAACAGTATTGGGAAATCGTTTGCCAGTCTTTCTGGGACCAAAGGTTTTGCGGGAGTCGGAATCCACAGTTTGTATTTACGCGACTCTGGGGCATCGATTAGCCAAGAACTCGCCTATTCCCTCGCATGGGGAGTGGACTACTTAAACCTACATTTACAAGCTGGTGTTTCCATTGAAGATGCTGCCGCCAACATTTGGTTTTGGATGGGGATTGGATCGGATTATTTTACCGAAATTGCGAAATTCCGTGCGATGCGAATCCTTTGGACGGAAGTTTTAAATGTTTACAAACCAGGGCTTGGAGAAACACTCCCAGCTCTCCTCCTTGCCCAAACCTCCAATTTCCAATACTCAGCCTACGATCCCTATGTGAATATGTTACGTGGGACAACGGCGGCGATGTCTGCTGTGATCGGGGGAGCAGATTTTATCAATGTCTCACCATTTGATTCCGAATATACCACAAAACAGGAGTTAGGCAAGCGGATTGCACGGAATGCCCAACTGTTATTACGTTACGAATCCTTTTTAGACAAGGTGGAAGACCCTGCCTCTGGTTCCTATTATTTGGAAGTTCTTACCAAAAAACTTGCAGAGACTGCTTGGGAAAAATTCCAAACCGTCGAGAAAGATGGTGGTTTCGGTGCCTCTCTGAAAACGGGAAACATCCAAAGAGACATCCAATCGCGTGCGACGAAAAAAAGAGAAGCACTTGCTACAAAAAAAGAAATCCTACTTGGTACAAACCAATACCCACTTCCTTCCGAAAGGCATGCAGAACTCAAAGACTCCCTTCGCGAAACGGAAACAAGACTCTCCTATTTGGAAAAGTCAACTTACGAACGTTTGGTGCCACTCAGACTCTCTTATGAATTTGACAAATGGCGTAACCCAACAGACCGCCATGTCGCTTCCGGGAAAAAAGCCCCGAAGGTGTTTTTACTCACCATTGGGGACTTAACCATGAGAAAGGCTCGTGCGGGTTTTAGCTCCAACTTTATCGGCTGCCTCGGATATGAAATTTTCGACAACTTGGGATTTTCTTCTGTCAAAGAAGGAGTTTCTAAAGCCAAAGAACTCGGTTGTGAAATTGTAGTACTTTGTTCGTCTGACGAAGAGTATGCGACTTACCTGCCCGAGTTTGCCAAGGAAATGGGATCACAACTTCCGAATTCTTGGAAACTCCTTGCGGGTTATCCAAAGGATTTAGTGAGCCAAGCGGAATCCCTTGGAATCGATGACTTCATCCATATGAAACGAAACCTAGTTCAATTTATGGAAAAAGCCCAAACCAAATGGATCGGCAAACCAAATGAATAAACCTAATTTTGCGAATACTCCCCTTTCTTTTAGCGCTCCAAAACCGGATCCAAAGTCGATTTCCCTTTGGCAAACGGCAGAAGGGATCTCCATCCAATCGCGTTACCAAAACTCCGATTTGGAAGGATTGGAACACCTAAATTATGCGGCGGGGATTCCGCCCTACCTACGTGGACCTTATTCCACCATGTATGTGAATAAACCTTGGACGGTCCGCCAGTATGCAGGATTTTCCACAGCAGAAGAATCCAATGCCTTTTATCGTCGTAACTTGGCCGCAGGACAAAAGGGACTTTCGGTTGCCTTTGACTTAGCGACACATAGAGGGTACGATTCCGACCACGAACGTGTGGTGGGAGATGTGGGAAAAGCGGGAGTGGCGATTGATTCGGTCCTCGACATGAAGATTCTCTTCGACCAAATCCCACTCGACCAAATGTCTGTTTCCATGACGATGAATGGAGCCGTCATTCCCGTACTTGCCTTCTATATTGTGGCTGCAGAGGAACAAGGGGTCTCCAAAGATAAACTTTCGGGGACCATCCAAAACGATATCCTAAAAGAATTCATGGTGCGGAATACTTACATTTACCCGCCAAAACATTCCATGAAAATCATCGCCGATATCTTTGGTTATACTTCCAAGTACATGCCAAAGTTTAATTCCATTTCCATCTCAGGTTATCATATGCAAGAAGCCGGAGCCACTGCGGATTTAGAACTTGCTTACACTTTGGCCGATGGTTGGGAATACATCAAAACAGGAATCGCTTCTGGGCTTTCTGTGGATGAATTTGCCCCTCGCCTTTCTTTCTTTTGGGCGATTGGGATGAACCATTTTATGGAGATTGCCAAGATGCGTGCGGGACGTCTCCTTTGGGCAAAGATTGTGAACCAGTTCCAACCCAAGTCGACGAAGTCTTTAGCGCTTCGGACCCACTGCCAAACCTCAGGATGGTCACTCACCGAACAAGACCCATTCAATAATGTGGGAAGGACTTGTATTGAAGCGATGGCAGCTGCCCTTGGCCACACACAATCCCTTCACACCAATGCTCTTGATGAAGCGATTGCTCTCCCCACTGACTTCTCGGCTAGGATCGCACGAAATACTCAAATTTACCTCCAAGAAGAAACAAACATCCACCGTGTCATCGACCCATGGGGCGGATCGTTTTATGTGGAAAAACTCACGAATGATTTGGTCCACAAAGCATGGGACCTCATCACCGAAGTACAGAAATTAGGTGGGATGGCCGAGGCAATTGAGACGGGAATTCCAAAGATGCGCATCGAAGAAGCATCCGCAAGAAAACAAGCTCGTATCGACTCTGGTAAAGATGTGATTGTGGGAGTGAACCGATTCCGTTTGGATAAGGAAGCTCCACTTGATATTTTAGATATCGATAACACAGCGGTTCGAATTGCCCAAATCAAACGACTCGAACAAATGAAAAAAGACCGTGACAATACGGCCGTCGAAGCCGCGTTAAACGCCATTACCAAATGTGCCGAAACGGGTAACGGGAATTTATTGGAGCTCGCAGTGGATGCTGCAAGAAAACGTGCCTCCCTTGGTGAAATTTCGTATGCAATGGAAAAAGTATTCGGGAGGTACAAAGCTGTGATTAGATCCATCTCTGGAGTGTATTCCTCAGAAATTTCCGAAGACAAAGGTTATATTGAAGCAAGGAATCTTGCTGACGAATTTGCAAAACTCGAAGGAAGGCGTCCTCGGATCATGGTGGCCAAAATGGGACAAGATGGCCATGACCGTGGTGCCAAGGTGATCTCTACTAGTTTTGCTGACATGGGCTTTGACGTTGATATCGGGCCTCTTTTCCAAACCCCAGCGGAAGTCGCCAAACAAGTGGTGGAAAACGACTGCCATATTTTGGGTGTTTCTTCGCTTGCGGCAGGACATAAAACGCTTGTCCCACAAGTGATTGAAGAGTTAAAAAAACTCGGCGCAGAAGATGTGTTAGTTGTTGTGGGGGGAGTGATCCCTGCCCAAGATTATGACTTCCTCTACAAATCAGGTGCGACAGCCATTTTTGGACCAGGAACCGTCATTTCGGAAGCCGCCAAACAAATCCTCAATTTGTTACTTGGCGAAAGACGAGCTGCCTAAACGGGAAAAGCGAGTCGAAACAGAACCAACCTGACACCGATATCCTATTTAGGGTTCGGTGTGAGTGGGAAGGATTCGTTCACTCTTTTTCCTGACACTTCGGCAAAAACCAACGAATTTCATACCGCAGAACCAAAATGGAACCACCAAACAAGGAAGACCAAACGGAAAAGGATCAGGACAAAAGGACCGAAACCAAATCAGCCCTTTCGGTAAATCCTGGTGTGGCCGATGCTCCCGCCATCTCCCCTTATATCCGTGACCAAAGGAAATCCCTTTCCAAAAAGGAAGTGCCAGCTGAGTCCTTAGCAGAAGGGATCCTTTCTGGAAACCGCACCGCACTCTCCAAAGCCATCACCTTGGTAGAAAGTAATTTAGAAGCACATAACGACAAAGCCCAAGCCATTTTGGAACTTGTGATGCCAAAGGTTGGGAACTCCATCCGCATCGGGATTACAGGTGTTCCAGGGGTAGGGAAATCCACTTTTATCGAAAGTTTTGGAAGTTTCATTTTAGAACAGAATCGAAAACTTGCCGTTCTCGCCATTGATCCGAGTAGCCAAAGGACAAGGGGTTCCATCCTCGGGGACAAAACAAGGATGGAAATTTTATCCAAATCAGAAAATGCCTTCATTCGACCATCACCTAGCAGTGGTTCGCTTGGTGGCGTGGCACGTAAAACTCGGGAGAGTATGTATCTTTGTGAAGCGGCAGGATTTGATACCATCATCATTGAAACCGTGGGTGTGGGACAATCAGAAACCCAAGTCCATTCTATGGTGGACTTCTTTTTGTTACTCATGCTTGCGGGTGCTGGAGACGAACTCCAAGGGATCAAACGAGGCATCATGGAGATGGCAGACCTAATTGCCATCAATAAAGCCGATGGACCAAACGAAGCGTATGCGACTCGAGCAAGAGCCGAATACGAATCAGCCCTCCATCTTTTCCCTGCCCCCGAATCCAAATGGACACCAAGGGCCACCACTTGCAGTGGACTTGGTGGCAAAGGGATCGACGAAATTTGGAATCTGGTTTTGGATTATATCACTACTACGAATACAAACGGATATTATGCGAAAAATAGAGAGGACCAAACCAAAACATGGTTTGAAGAAACCTTAAGGGAAGCAGTTCTCGAACAGTTTTTTTCTACCGAAGGGAAAATGGAAGCCATCCAAAATTCAGAATCAAAACTGATGTCTGGAAAATCCACTCTCTTAAAAGAAATCAAATCCCTTCTGGGGAAATAAAAAAACACCACCGTGTTTTTGACACGATGGTGCGCGTAAAGGTTGTCATTCATTTAAAGGAAAATTCTATGGGATTTTCGGATCACCGATGGAAAACATTCCAAACGTATCAGGTTTGGGACTAGTGTTTGAAGTTGAGTAAAAATAAAACCAAACAATACACTCCTAACCAAAAGAGTATCCGTAAGCCATTCCCAAGATAGGGATTCAATTGGTCTTTTGGACTTGTTTCTTTCTTTTGCAATTCCAATGGAAGGAAAGTATACGGTATTTTTTCGGCTTCGTCTATCTACCAAATGGTATAAAATCATCCATTCCTGTTTGATTCAAAAGATACCAAACAGACGAGCCTTTTTTAACATTTGGACTCTTGTATTGACTTGGAGTTTTTTATAGATCGTTTTGATTTGTTGCCTGACAGTTCCAATAGTTGTCCCAAAGAGCTGGGCAATTTGTTGGGGCGAATCCCCTTCGATGATGAGTTCTAATATTTGCCTTTCTCTGGGAGACAAAATCTCCAAACCTGTTTGGTTTTTGGGCGGGAACGTTGGTTTTGGATTCAATTCTGGTTTTCGAAAGGCTAATAAAACCTTGGTTGCGATGGAGGGAGAGATCACACTGCCACCCTCGACAATGGTTTGAATTGTTTCCCAGAGAGAGTCCAATTCCGATTTCCAAATATAACCTGAGGCTCCGTATTTGATGGCGGAAAAGATAACATCATCTGTTTGCAGGGAAGAGATCACGATGCTTTTTCTAGAATCGATTGTATGGTATTTTTTTAAAACGTCTATCCCACTCTCTCCAGGCAAACCAATATCAAGGATCAATAGTTGTAATTCTTCCTTGGGAGGATTCGAATAAAAATCCTCAGCTGAATTCCAAGTGGAGATCGAAACGGATTCCTTTGGTTTCAATACTTCCAGCAAAGAATTCAAATAATCCAAGTTATCTTCGATGATGCCAATCAAGATGGAGTTCATAGATCAAATAAAGAGATTGGCAATTGTATTTTGATTTGGTAGGGAGATGATAGAATCTCCAAATTCCCTTGTAAGAATTGAATCCTTTGTTGGATTCCTTTTTCCCCGAGTCCAATTTCTGTAAATTGAGTCATATTCTTTTCCTTTTCTATTTCGATTGGGTTCGAAGGATTTGCTTCTATCGTTTCTGGATAAAAATTGATATGGATTTGTTCGGTATTTAAACAAACTTCGCAGATCGTTTTTCCCATTCCATGCCTTAAGTCATTTGTTGTGATCTCTTTTAATATTTGTAATAGATGATGCGCCGACTCTGGTTCTTTGATTTGGATGAGTGTATTTTCATCAATCGAATCTTGTTTGATCAAAATTTCTCGACCTAACATTTTGTATCTTTTTTTAACCAAAAGATGGATCCCATCAATCAGGGATTCTTGTAAAATCTCTCTTTGGTCTTCTTCTTGCACCTGGCTCCTTAATGATTGTAAGGCGAAACTGGAGAGTTCTTTTAATTTTTGGATTGGAACCGATGAGTTAGAGTTTGGATCTTCATCCATGGATTGGCATAATAAATATAGATCTGTGAGTTTGGATCCTAAACTGTCATGGATGTCTTGGAAAAAAGTCCTACGTTTTTCTTCGAGTAACATCCCGCGATAGGCGGCAATGTAACGTGTTTGGAACCACCAATGATTTAGAAAAAAAGCCACCATAAACAAGGGGACAGTTGTTGACATTTCTCTCCATGTTTCAATCGGAATGGAACCTTCATTTTTCAACTGAACACGAACCAAATAAACAAAAAATACAATTGTCCATTCTAAGATAAATTGCCAAAGAAGTCCTGGATAAAAAAAGCAGGATGTACCGATGAGTGCAATGATCGTGAGCCAATTCCTTGGATCAAAATATGGAATCGCTGGATCATGGAATCCTGTTTCAATTTCGATAATGACAAGGACAAAAAAAGCCAATCGAACCATTCTTGATGTTTTTTGGGTTACTTCTTTGTATAAAAAAGAAAAACTGACCAATCCCAAACTAATCACAAGTTGGACAAACGAAAGGTAACAATTGGTTGGATCTTCTTTCCCCCATTCTAAATAAACACTATGTGCATAGGCAAGAGTGTAAGCAAACCCCAATAAATAAAGTTTATTTAGAATTTCAGAATATACGGCGACGAGTGAAATCGGATCATAATCCTTCCCCATCAGTTTATGAAACTTTCTTTTGATCATAACATGACCATCTTTTTATGATCTGGTAAGTGGGATTTGCTCGTGATTTTATATTTCCAATTGTTTGATATGTTTGAGTAAAAGATTTTTATCGTCCTCAAAAAGTTGGTTAAATTCTAAGCCGACTTCATAAAAGGCACCTTCTCCAAACTCTTCCAAACGAACCACTTTTGCCTTTGGATACAATACGTACTTCACATCAGGGAACCTGAGTTCCAATTCGAGCCTTGTTCCGAGTGGCATAGGTTCCTTTGTACGAAAAAGAAGACCACCTTCCGAGATGTCTTGCGAATCCCCTTCGCCTTTGTCGCTAGGAAGGTACTGTGCCGAGGCTGCACCCGATTGGATCACACGGTATGTGAGATGGACTTTTTCAGAGATACGTTTGAAAATGCGGCGTTCGCTAGACATGATTGCTAGAGAACACCAAATTCAAAGTTTGGGCAAGTTTAAAATCGAAAACACAATGCCCATCCAAAGGAAAGATGAAGATTACCCCTCCAAATCCTCCGGTTTGATCTCATACTCTGGTCGGAAGGCGCCTTCAATTTTTTCACGAAGCCTGTCAATGTATCCAAAAACAGCCGGAACCACAATGAGAGTGATGAGAGTGGAAAGGATAAGTCCCCCAATGATGGCAATCCCCATCGCTGTTCTTGATTTCGACGCTTCCCCAATTCCTAGTGCGATGGGCAATGTCCCCGCAATCATGGCAAGTGATGTCATAAGTATCGGCCGGAGTCGTTTGGCTCCAGCGTCAAAGATGGCTTCATCTCTTGACATACCATGTTCTTTCATCGCAAGCATGGCATGGTCTACGAGTAAAATCGAGTTTTTAGCAACGAGGCCCATGAGGAGGATGAGTCCAATCATACTGAACAAATTCAACATCTCCCCTGTTAATGCGAGGGCAAAAAAAGCACCCGAAATCGCAGGTGGAATGGCAAATAAAATCGTAATCGGTGTGATGAACGATTCATAAAGAGAAGCTAACACAAGATAAATGAAGATCAATGCCATTCCAAAGGCAAGGACTATGTTTTGTAATAACTCTTTAAAGTCCTCTGATTGACCAACAAAGGAATACGTGATCCCAGGTGGTGGTGGCAATTTATCTTTGAGGATTTTCACAGCCGATTCTGAGGCGGAAGCAATGGCTCCTCCAGGTGCAAGGTTTGCATTGATGGGAACCACTCGAGAGCGGTCTTCACGGATGATCCTGGCAGGGGAGGAACTTTCCTTTCCAACAGCAATTGCATTTAAGGGGATCAGTTTGTTTTGGATATTGGGAACTCTTGTTTCATAAAATGACTTACGTAAGTTTCGTTGGTCTTCTCGGAGGCGGAGTCTCACATCATATTCAATTCCGTTTTCCAAATACTTGGCCACTTCCCCACCTTCAATGTGGTAACGAAGTTCGGCCCCCATGACTCCCGCAACCACACCTACAGTTTGCATTTTGGCACGGTCAGGAACCACTTGGAATTCTGGTTTTCCTGTTCTGTAGGTTGTATCCACATCGGTCAGGTCAGGAATTTTTCGGAGTTCTTCCATGACTTTAAAAGAATATGTTTCCAAATCTTTTAAGTTTTCCCCTTTAAGGTTTAGGTTAAAAGGGTATTGCACTCCACCACCGATCGCCGAATAGTCATTCACCTTTGGCCTTGCTTGTGGGTAGGCTTTCAGAACATCACGGATTTGGTCTTTCACATCGCCTGTGGTACGTTTTCGATACTCAGATGGAAGCAGAGCCACTCCAATGGTTGCGATGTTTGACTCACCATCATTATTCCCAACGACTGTTGCGAGGAGTTCTAACTCAGGGACATTTTTTATGATTTCATTTTGGATCTGTTCCACCATTTCGGAGGTCCCATGCAATGAAGTCCCTGGTGCCATTTCCACATTCACCATAAATTCCCCTTGGTCATTGGCAGGGAGAAAGGTTTTTTTCACAAATGCCAATGAGAAGATACTAGTGATTAGGGTTAAAAAAGTAAGCAAGATGATTGCCCATGGTTTTTTTAGGGCAAACTTCATAATGATACCGTACATTCTGTCCAAAAAATCCTGGAACTTATCAAAATTTCGGAGGACTATATTTTTTTCTTTGTGGATGTCATTTTTTCCTGCAAAATAGGCAGATAACATTGGTGCAACGGTGAGACCATCAAAAAGAGAGATGATCATCGCAAACACAACGGTGAGCCCAAATTGTTTAAAGAACTGACCCACAATCCCCGATAAAAATCCAATCGGTAAAAATACAGCAATCACGGTGAGGGAAGTTCCAATCACAGCAAGAGTGACTTCTTCTGTTCCCTTCCTTGCGGCCACAATCACCGACTCCCCTTCTTCCAGTTTACGAAAGATATTTTCTCGGACCACAATGGCATCATCCACAAGGAGACCCACTGCCAAAGAAAGCGCAAGTAGAGTCATCACGTTCATGGTAAATCCCATGGCATACATAATGATAAAGGCACCTAACATGGAGTTGGGGAGAGCCATTCCTGTAATCAAAGTGGAACGGACATTGCCAAGGAATAAATACACCACAAGCACCGCAAGGAAGATCCCGAGAATGATCGCGATGGTTACGTCTTCAATGTTTGCTCGAATCCATTTGGATCCATCTCGGATGAGGATGACTTTGGGAGCCCCTTTATAGTCTTTGATTTGGTCGTTGATGGTATCAATTTTGGAAAGGATCCCGTCGGCCACCTCAACGGTGTTTGCTCCCGATTGTTTGTAAACATCTAAGAAAAGTGCCTTTTTTTGCACTCTTTCCTTTTTAGGTGCATCGTATTTGAATAATAATTTTCCGATGATGGAGGGTTCTTCGTGTTCTTCTGTTTTGATCGGAGCATACAACAAACCAAGTGTTTGGCGGTCTTGTAAGGTGTCTTTCACTAACCCTAAGTCTTTGACAAGCACTCCCCTTCCAAACTCTCCCCCAAAGGACACAACAGTGTTTTCGATTTGGGATAAGGATTCATACTTTGCAACGGTTCGAAACGAAGTTTCTTTATCCCCCCCTTCTACTTTCCCTGCAGGAATATTCACACCTGAGTTTTTGATTTGGTTACCGATCGCCAGGGCAGGAACTTGGTAGGCATTGATTTTATTTCGATCCAGTTCAATGTGGATTTCACGGCGAGACCCACCTATGATTTTCACAGCTCCCACATTGTTCACTTGTTCCAATTTGGTTTTGATTTTTTCTTTGGCTAAATCGTAGAGTTCCCCTTCTGGTAAGTCCGCAAATAATGAAATCCGCATGATGGGTTGGTCAGATGGATCAAACCGTTGCACAAGTGGTTCTTTGGATGATTCAGGAAAGAGGGGTTTGACCCTTGCCGTTTTGTCCCGTACTTGTTGTTCGGCATATTTGATATCAGTCGTCAAACTGAACTCAGCAAATACAAGGGAGATACCTTCCTGGTTTCTTGAGGTGATCCTTTTGAGTCCTGAAATGGAACTGAGTTCCTCTTCCAATGGTTTGGAAATGGAAGTTTCAATTTCTTCGGGACCTGCTCCCGGGTAGACTGTGGACACCACAACGAAGGGAATGTTGATGTCGGGGAATAAATCCACACCAATCCGTTTTAAGGAAATGTATCCTGTGATCACCATGATGATCACAAGGGAAGAAATGAAAATGGGTCGTTTGATCGAAAAAGAAGCGATACTCATGAATGTTTGTCTCTATTTGATGAGTTTGTATTCCTGTAAACAAGCAATACCAGTACTCTCTCTGTAAGTAGACAGCAATGTTGACTTACTGTTCAACATTTTTGTTCGATTTTCAAATTTTTCTTCAACAAAAGGTTCAGGGCAAACATCACTCAATAAAAGAACAGAATCAAAGTTTGTCCAATCTTTCCATCGGTATTTGTTGTCATTTCGTACCATCCCTTGTTTGTAGGTGCGAAGTTTCATCGCGAGATCAAAATCAGATGCTAAAACTCTTCCTTTGGTTTCGTATTTTTCCTGAAAATGGAAGGCATTGATGAGAATGTATTTTTTTTCGGGGGCAATGTGTTCTGCAATCTCCCTCGCTGGTTGGAAGTCGCCCGCATTCATCCCACGGTAACAAAACATTTTGGAATCATAAAACTTTCCTGATAAAATCCCTTGTTCATACATCGAATTATAAAACACAAATACGGTTGTAAGAACGATTACGAATACCGAAGTGAGTTTTTGGACTTTGTTTTCTGCAAGTTGAGTGAGCCGTAAAATCCATAAAAATCCAACAAGACCAATGGACGGGATGAATTGTAATACATGGCGTGGTTGTTTATTCCCCGTTGTGAGTTCTAAAATCAGAAGTTCCAAAAATAAAATGAAAGTTCCCGCCACAAGTGGGTCTTTGATTTTATTCCAAATGGATTCTTTTGTGCGCACAAAAAAGTATAACAAGGACAATGCGGAAAATAAAACTAAGGTGCGAAATCCCCATATGAAATCAAACACACCGGGAACAGATGGGTCCTTTCCTGGTTCAGTCCAAAGAGTGAGGAAAAAACTTCTGGTGTAGGCATTCACAATCATCTGGGCATCGATGAGGGCGTTCACTCGATCAGGGTTTAAAAATAACCATAAAAACGCTGGGGAAATGGCATAGGCCCAAAGCACAACTGCGGTTTTTGGGAATATTTTTTTTAAGGCATCTCGGTTTCTAAAAAAATAAATGGAAAGGTCAACAAACAACACCAAGGTGATTCCAAACATAAACTGTTTGAAACTCTTTTGATTTAAATTAATTTTTGTGACAACACGGAGCACTGGCAGCGAAAATACCATGAGCACAACAAACACAAGATACAGGAGTCGGATTCCTTTCGCATAATGTTTGAGTAGATACAACAAAACTTCTTTATATTTCCCAGGGGAACGAATGAGTTCATAAGCAAAACATGCCATGAAAAACAAAATTCCATAGGGATACTTTGTGAAATAAAAACCAAATAAGGAAAAAAATACCATCCATTTGGTCGTTCCATCAATCTCTTGTTCACGATTGTCTCTGTCATACAAACGATAAATTGTATAAATGGAGAGTAAAAGGAAAAACATGGATTGGGTTTCTAACATGGAAGAGAGAGAATACGCTGGCACTTCCACGGTTTGAATGGTTAAGATAAATACTAAGCTAGAAAATAAACCCGACCAAAAAACAGATTTGGTCATACGAAAGGATGTATAAACCAAACTTGGGTAAACCAAAATTAAAAAGAACAAACCCAAAAAGGAATCTCTATACGTTTCCAAAGTATCAATCGGCAAATACAATGTAACAAACGTTAAAATGGATCGTAGTGGTGGCCAAGTAGGGCTTTCTAAAAATGGCATCACTCCGTAAAACCAATTCCCGTTTCGAAAATCCACATACTGATCGAGGACTTGGTTTAGTCGTATATTTTCATCCCAAGACAAAAAGTCCTTGTTCGGACAAATTTGGAGAAAGGTCTCCCAAGATTTTGTAGCATAGAACACGACGAGAAAAACGCCGAAACCAAAAAAAAGAACCCCAAAACTGTTCAGAAGAATGTTTTTTGCCTTCATACCAATCCTTGGAATCATTCTTTCTTTGAGGTGGACTTGGGATCAACCGAAGTTCTTTTTCTGCAAATTTTCTCTTTGATTGTAGTCCCAGGGATTGGATTCTGTCCGTTAGAAGGTTCCAAAATGCAAGAATTCGTAGACATTGGGGAAAAAATCATCTTCCTCGTTATGTTACTCGCGAGCATCCTCGCCATTGCTGTATTCATCGAAAGGTTGATTGTCTATAAACGCAATTTTAACAAAGAATCAGAATCGTTACTTGATTCACTCACCCTCCTCATCCGCCACCGAGATCTAAAAGGCACTGAGAAATTACTCGAAAGCCATCCTATGGAAAATTCTTACACTCGTTTCATTCATTTTGTATTAGAGCGTGAAAAGGAAAACCACAAGGGTTTATCTGAGCTCATGGAAGGGAAAATTCTAAAAGAAAAACTCAGTTTAGAAGAACGCCTTCCCATCTTGAATACACTCGGGAACAACACTCCGTTTATTGGACTTTTGGGAACAGTTCTTGGGGTCATCAAAGCATTTTATGGTTTGGGGACATTAGGGAACTCTGGAGCTGAAGTGGTGATGCGAAGTATCTCGACTGCACTCCTTGCGACAGCTGCAGGCCTTGCTGTGGCGATCCCTGTGGTAATGGCAAATAACTACTTCACACGTAAAATGAAACTAGTGATTGGGCAATTGGAAATCCTTTCCAAAGAAATCCATGCAAGTTTTATCACGAGTGGGAAACACAACCAATCGTCTAGCTCCACACCTAATATACACCATTAAACATTAGTTTTATGAAGTCATTTACATTGTTCTTACAATACAAACTCAGACGGTTCGGGCTCTTCCGGGCCAGTCTTTTTGCTTCTGTGAGTTTGCATGTATTCTGTTATTTGGTTTACTTTATCCTTACGTTACCAAGTGAGGCGGCGTTCCAAGAAACTTCGATGGAAGATGTAGATGTTTCCTTCGAAGAAATTCCACCAGAACTCATTGGTGGGACATCAAGCCCAGCACCTGTTGAAAAACAAGAATGGGTGGAAGGTTCAAACAAAGATGCGGAAGACCAACCCGATAATTCTGATATCAATCCAAACCAACTTTCAGGGAATGGAACTGATAAAGACGGCTATCTATTTTCTTATAACGGCGACAAACCACCAACTCCGATCATTGACTTCGATTTAAAAGCCTATTTCCCAGAAGCGGCGAAAGCCGCAAACATCAGTCAAAAAACGGTAGTGGTCTCAGTGCAAGTAGACGAACAAGGTGTACTCCAAAGCGTGAGAGTTGTTTCTGGACGGGCTGGGTATGGGTTTGATGAAGCTGCGATCAGGATCATCCAAAGAGCAAGATTCACACCCGGATATGATAAGGGAAAACCAACTCGAATGTCTCATCGATTGCCGATAAGTTTTGATTTAGAAGAGGATTAAGATGTTTCAGAATACAAAACAAAAGATTGCTCTTGGGACTTTCTTCGTGATGGTGAGTCTCATCATCGTTGGCTTCCAATCAAAACCAATCACTGGGAAAACGGAAACAAAATCCTCGTTGAAAAAACCAGGCCTAACCCCAGATCCTTTTGCACTTTACCAAAGTATCCCACCCTACGCCTCAGAACTAACAAGTTCCGATTTACCATCAACTCTTGATTTGAGTTCCGATTTTCCAACTCCCATCGACCAAGGGAGTGGGAAAGACAATGTCGGATACACGGTTGGGTATGGACTCATTTCCTATTTAGAAGCACAGAAAAAAGGGATTCGAAACTTATCTTCCATCGGCCCAAGTTCCGCGAATGGACAAAAACTTCTCTACTCCGCCAATTTCATTTACAACCAATTGAATAGTGGAAAAGACCAAGCCGTTTCTCTACTTGATGCCTTGGTACTCGCTACCAGTCGTGGTTCGGTTCCCATCGAACAAATGAACGAAGGGAACACAAGTTTACGAGCAAGGCCCAAAGCCAATATTGTAGAATTGGGTAGAAAAGTTAGACTCAACCGAATTTACAAAATTGAACCTCATGATCTAAACTCCGTCAAACTCGCGTTAACAGAAAAAAAACCAGTGTTAATCGGTTATTTGGTTTATGAAAACTTTTTAAATCCAAAACCAGATGTGGTCTTCCAACAAGGGAGTGGTGAGGTGTTAGGCGCCCAATCACTTGTAGTTCTTGGATTTAATGATAAAAAGAAAGCATTTAAAGTATGGAATACTTGGGGAACACAATGGGGAGACCAAGGGTATCTTTGGATTTCTTACGAAAGTTTTCCAAAACATACAAAATCAATTTATGTGGCCGATTCAGCCGAAGAAAACCAATTGTTATCGGAATCAAAATTGATGAGCCACTTGGATTCTTTAGAATTTGGTGAACACAATTTGTTCCCACCAAAAGAGGTATATGCCTCCAGAGGAGACTTTTCAGATCGAATTCGGATTTCTTGGTCGAGCGAAAAACGAGCCATTGGATACGAAGTGTATCGAAAACGAAAAATTGACACCAAATACCAACTTGTTGGACTTTCCAAACAACCTTACTTCGATGATTTTGGTGTTCAAAAAAACACCGCCTATCATTACCGAGTGGCAAGTTTAGATGAAAATTATCTTTCAAAACCATCTATAGACTCAAACGATGGTTATGCGTCAGAACCAACAAAAACGGCAGGTATTTTACCTGTCACCAATTTACGAGCTTCCGTCGCCCCAACAAATGATCGGATTGTATTGGAATGGGACAATCAATCCATCCCCACTACCTACATTGTATACAAATGGAATGCAATGGCACGGATCTTTCGGTTTTTAGGTAAAACTGAAAAAAATACCTACACCGACCTAAAGGCAAGTCGCAACGGAGACAATGAAATTTACCAAGTGGTTCCCGAACGAAACCAATTAGAAGGGGAAGCAAGTTTTTATGTTTCGGCCCATTTAGACCCTTCTGAAGTTTTAAAACCAAGACCACAACATTTTACAGCTTCAAAAGGATTGTATCCTGGAGTTACCGTCTTACAATGGGAAGGTTCTCCGAGTGCCCTTGCCTATCATATCTTTCGAAAAACAAGTGGTACATGGAAACGAATTGCCAAAACAACTGAATTACAATTCAAAGAGGAAGACCCTTCTGGGAAGGAATCGTTTTATGCGGTCACATCTGAATTTGAAGGAGAAATGTTTAGCCTACCATCGGAACCTGATGTTGGATATGCTTCTCTTATTGCGGGCAGGTCACTGAGCCTTAAGGCGCCAAATCTAACCGTCACTGAAAACCGGAAGTCGGGTGAATTTTGGTTTAGTTGGAATGCCATACCAAAGGTAACTTCCTATAAAATTCTCATGAGAAAAAAGAATGAAGAAGAATGGAGTTTGGTGAAAGAAACTTCCGATACCAATTTTAAATTACAAAACTTAGCCAAAAACCAGTTTTACTTTTTTGTGATCCAATCGGTTCAAAAAGGGATTGGGGAAAGTTTATATTCGGTTCCTGTTACGGCTGTTTTATCCGAGACCATACAAGATGTTAAAAAAGTAAAAACTTTTGGTGAATCCGCCATACAGAAGTTTATCGGACCTTGGACGGCTATGTATTGGGATGGCAAAAACAAAGTGAAACCTGTTCGATTGACCATTGAAGCGGAAGATGTCGAAGGCAACATCATAATGAAATGGAATGAAAATCAAATCTTTCGTGGGAAAAACATCGTGGATTCTGATTTGATCGAAGAAAAAGGGAAATGGAAAATCAAACTCTCTCCAAATTACGAATCCCTGTCTGGCGAATTTGAAGACAAAGGATTGGTACCTGAAAAAAGCCAACTTTCCTTCATTCGAGAATGAAACATTCGCAAGTCATGCGATATTTTGCTTTAATTCCCAGTCGGCGAACAAATGTAGGAAAGATTAAAACTTCAAATTAAAAGATAGTTCCACTTTCACAATTTTTCCGGCATACGTTTTCCAATCCGATACAACTCCCCACAATTGCCGCCAAATCAGTGTTACTGTACTCTGAAGCCCCGGTGGAAATTCGATAAAAGGCATCGTTACGCAAAAAACAGGCACCTTCAATGGTAGAACATTTGTTCCGTTCGTAACAGGCAGATCGAAACGAAAACGGAGCTCCACAACTACAAAATAGAAAAATAGTTATGAAAATAGAATGAACAAACCCTTTCATAAGGTAATGGTTTGATTTTCAAAATCCGTTTTGTTTAATGAAGATAGTTTTTTGAGTGTCCCCGATGTGTTTTGGAATTTCACTTTTCCTTTGATGGTCACAGGAACATCAAATAAAACCTCTCCCTCAACCACCAATTCTTCACAATATAACAAGGATGGTAAAGAAACAAAGAGTGCATCAAATTGTTGGATTTTTTTATAATGTTTTTCATCCAAAGAGACAAGCACTTCGCCAAGGCCTTTTTCTTTTCGTTCTTTGGCCATGGTCAATGAAAAATCTTCATTTAATACATACGCATCGGAGCGCCTGATCAAATAATCTTCGGTTTTTTTCACAGGTGCAAATCGATCTCTTGGTATGATGATCCCTTTGAATTTGGAAAAATTCCCGACGGCGCTTCCCATGGCTGTTTCCAATTGAATGATGTCTTTTCCATCTACTTGTTTTGGATTGACGATAAGAGAAAGGGAAAAGTTACCTTGGTTAAATCTTTCCTTTAAAGCACGTAAGTTGATCCAAAGATTGTTTGTAGAAAACGTTCTAAATTTTCCGAGTCCACTAAATTCATGTTCATATTCTTTCGGTACTTGTGCCGTTTCCAAAAGTTCATATTGAGTCATCTTACCGCCAACTAACTTACGGTAGATGGCGCCACCTTTTTTATCAGCTAACGTTTTTGGTGTCATCTCCATTGCAAAATGGATGTTTTCCTTGAGTAAATAAGAAACTATTTGTGGGTCAACAGTTGCCCCTAAATTATCACCATTGGAAAGAAATGCAATTTCAAAACCTTTGTTCAAAAGTTCATCCAAAATCCCTTCTTCCATCATCGTAAAATAAATATCACCATGACCAGGAGGGCACCAGTTATCTTTTTCTACCTTGGATTGAATGGGTGCGTAGGTTTTTGCATCCAACCTTGGTACTTTGTGTTGCAAAAAACTGGAACGTAATGTTTGTTTGAAGCCATTTAGTTTTAATTCTTTTTGTGAATCTTCTTGGGTATTGTATGAATCCATAAAAAGAAGGGGCACTTCAATACCAAACTTGGTTCGTAAGAATTCAATTTGTTTGGACATTACCGAAAGAAAGGACAATGTACCTTTGATCGGGATGAGAGACTTTGCTTTGTCGAGGCCCATGCTCGTCCCAAGCCCACCATTCAGTTTGATGACTACAAGTTTGGAAAGGAGAGCCCGATCAAGAGGATAAGAACTATGGATTTCTTCTAAAGAAATTTCGTCGGCATTTGGGTCCAAATCTCCCACTTCCTCCCAACGAACCATGCCCGTTTCTCCATTCCGAACGGCATCTACCTTTTGAATAAAATCAGCAATGAACGAGTCCGAAAGTCCGGCCGTTTTCATGGTTTCGCGAATCAATTGGTCTGAGGTTTCTTTCTCCATTTCATTTCCCTTCATGTGGTTCCCCGAGTTCAATCCGGTGGGGTTCTTCGGAAATTCCCGGATTCCAGAAAAAAAAGACATGGATGTTGCGACCTTCTTCTTTAGGAACGGCCGTTGTCCCTTTTCTCTCATACTTTGGCATAAAAACTTCAAAATTGTACACCCAATACTTCCCTTTTTTGCGAGAAATCTGTCGGATTCCTTGGTTCAGCGGGTCCTTTCGGAGGAGTTTCCCATAAGGAAGTGGGTATTTTGTCTCCCAAATTTGTGGGAGTAATTTGGCGGCTTCCTCATAATTGCCAGGGCTTGCCCAAATGACGGACGGTAGAACCAAAATAGAAAAAATGACACGTACCAAATGGAACATAGCTTACTAAAAGGCAATCCTAAGTGGGTACGGTTATCGGTCAATTCAGGAATTCTTCCCATGAGATCGATTTTCATAGACAAGAATTGTGTCAGATTGAATCATTTAATTCATGTTTCGATTCATTGAATATCTGGAACGATTTTGGGCTTTAGTGTCATTTTACCTCCCTAGTCATTTATCGATTGAAAACAACAAAGATAAAAACATCCTCATTGTCCCTGGGTTTAAGGCTGGTCGTTTTTATTATGCAAGGTTAAAATCTAATTTAGACAATTTAGGATTCAAAGTGGGGATTTTGTCCACATTAAGAAATCCTACATCTTTGGAAGAAGCAGTACAATACCTTGCCAAACAAATTTTAACGGCACCTAACGAAGTCACGTTGATTGCTCATAACACGGGTGGACTTTTGGTTTTAATTTTGCCTGACGAAGCAAGAAGAAAGGTAAAACGTCTCATCACTTTAGGAACACCTTTCCATGGTTCCGATCGTTTTACAAACACCAGATATTCATATTGGGGATTTGAGTCCGATTGGGTAAAAACCAATTATAAAAACGCTTTATTTTTTCCATTGTTCCAACCGCTTTCGGCAATCGAAGACTTTAGTTTCCCACCCCAAGAAAGTACAGAGTTTGGTCAAGGGCGGGATCTTTGGTTTGATATTCCTGGAAATTATAACCTGGTGAGACGAACAGAAAACATTAGGACATTACGTGAATTTTTAGGTACTCCCAAAGACAATGTGAATCTCACACCAAGTCCCAAGGCAAATCCTGAGTTTGCCGTCCCTAAAAAAATAGAAGTGGATTTTTCTAAATATGAACCAGCAGTTTATAAAAAGAACCAAATCAAATTAACAAAAACAAAATCATCACCTAAAAAAGCTAAGGCGAAACCGAAAGCGAGTCCCAAACCAAAAACCACAACTAAGCCGGTCACTCAATCTAAGGTGATTTCAAAACCGAAAGCCAAAAAGAAAACAACCAAACGAAACAAATAAAAAAAGCTGTCCACCAAACGATGGACAGCTTCCTAAACTTCAAAGCAGTCTAGATTTAAACTTTTTTCAACTCTTTTGCACAAGCAAGGCAACTATCACGGCATTCTTTACAGACTGCATGATGGTTTGCATGTTTGTCACATTCTTTGGCACAAGCCTCACAAACTTCCACACAAAGGTTTGCTAGTTTTTTTGTAAACGATGAGTTTTGGCTCGCAAGTTTCACAAACGAGTCACAAAGGCTAATCACTTCTCGTGTGGAAGCGGCACATGCAGCCATCGCTTTATCACCTTTACCAAGTTCGGTGATGCAATGACTGAGGCATACTTCAGCAGACAATTGGCAATGGATGGCAGCCATCATCGCTTTTGCATACTTGGATTTCCCAGCCGTTGGCATCGCAGTTGAATGGTCATGGTCTTCTGCAGAAAGTGTCGATAAAATTCCAGAAACAGCCACTGCCATCCCTGCTTTTTGTAATAATTCTTTGCGATTCATATAATAGTCCTTTTGTTATAATTAATTTGAAATTCGAAACAAACAAAATGCACCTACAAACGAGGTGTGTCATTTTCAAATCAAAAGACGGATGGTTCGTGTGGGGAAATAAGACGAGTTAGGTTGTTTGGTTTTTGGGAACGAAATTTGTTTGGAATCGTAGGGAGAGAGGGAGAATGGATCTGAACGAAGATGGTTCCAAATCACAACGGTTTCCAGTGGTTTTCCGAGAGAAGGAGATGAGTCTGCTACGGTTTGGAGAGATTGAAAGACAATGGGACAATCACAACTGTCTTTTTCAGTAGAGTCATCTGCTGCCGTTTGGTGGCAAGGAGGGACCGAAGACGTATTCACAAAGGAATCTGCAGAAATACATACCCCAAAGAGAGACGACTTACATCCCAAATACAAGAGAAACAGTAGAATGAATCCAAAACTTGCCTGACGTTTCATGCTGGTTTCCTAAATATTAGACGAATCCTTGTTCACATTCTATCCATTTAAAACAAATTCCGCAAGCCTTTTCCTGCTACGATGAAGGTCCCGATCGTAGATCCGAATTGTGGTAAGAAAAAAACCAAAAAGATATGAAGGACTCGGTTTTTCCAAAATCCAACAAATGTTTCCGAGTCTTCTGCAATCCTTTCAAAATCTTCCACCAATGGTTTTCGTAGATAGGATTCTGAGAGGGCACTCACCCAACCTGCTTTGAAGATAGGTACGAAGGTTCCGATGGGTGCCGTGATAAACGCAAGGATGATGGAAATGGGATGGGCCCAAGCAATCAGAGCTCCAAGGGCCGCAAGTCCCCCTTTGATGTAAATGAGTTTGGAAAATAGTTCCATCCCTGCTTCTCCGCCTTGGCTCCAAGTAGTGTAACCAATGAGGCCTGCAAAAAATACAGGATACAAAATCAAACTGAAACTATCCCAAAGGTTCCGTCTCGGAACTTCGTCTAACAGAGACAAGTCGTTTTGTAGATCAATATTCCTTTCAATCCCTGCAAGATGCCCTGCTCCCACAACAGCGACTACTTTTTTTACCTTTCGATCCAAAGTGGCCTGTCTGATTTTTTCGGCTAGGTATATGTCCCTTTCGTCGATGATGACATTTTTCACGGATTCATATTTTTTAGGAATTTGAGAGAATAAATCTTTTAAGATATCATCCGATTTCATCTCTTCAATTTTTTCGTCCGAAACATCTTCTTTCACGAGTAAGGACGCAAGGAGTGCACTGAAAAGATACATCTTAGAAAAAAAACCAACATTACCCCAAGAACGTTTGAGAGTGGTTTGGATTTCTCGATCAACAGCAAGAACCGGTTTTTTCAAAGTCCTCCCAAGAGTGATGGCTTTTCGCATCTCATCTCCTGGTTTTATGTCCTGGTTCCCCATTTTTTTTTGGAAAGAGGAAAGGATGAGACTTGATAAAAGTAACCACATCTTTCTTTCTTTGAATACTTTAAAGATATCTAATTTTTTAAGATAGTCAGGGTCTTCCACTGACTTCATCCGTGATTCACATAACTCAACACAAATGACATCTGGTTTGATGCTTTGGATCATTTTTTCAACTTCTTCCACACTTTGTTTGGAAATATGGGCAGTTCCTAAAATATGGACTTCTGTTTTGTCAATGGTTTTAAACAGGTAAGGTTCTTTGGTTTTGAAACCTTTTTTGGTAGATTTTCTAGTTGGAGTAGTTTTTTTGATTGAACGCATAAGGAGAAGTGACTATCTATTATACCTAAATAACGGTTCCTCACTCTAGAAACAAGTAGAATGTCTATAAAATCCAAAATCATCAATGTGGGAATCGCTGACATTAAGGTCGGGAAAGATACGGATATTCTCCGGACTACATTGGGTTCCTGTATTGGAATCGTATTGTATGACCCAGACCAAAAAATCGGCGCCATCTCACACATCATGCTCGCAAAAGATCCTACAGGAAAAGACATGAGTAAGTTCCCTCATAAATATGGCGAAACAGCTCTCCCGATCCTCATTGATATGATGAAAAAAGAAGGATCCAATATTGGACAGTATTCCTGTCGAATCTTTGGTGGTGCTTCTATGTTCAAAGGGATCAATTCTCAATTTTTACAGAATATTGGGGAACAAAACATTCTCGTCGTCAGAAAGTTTATGGAAGAAAAAAAAATCCCCATCATCGTTGAAGATGTATCGGGAAACGAAGGAAGGACGATTAGTCTTTATTGTGAAGACGGTCGTCTTTTGCTAAAAAAAGCTGGTATGGAAAAATACCTGTATAAGGTGCGTTAGGCGATATGCTAAAATCAAAAGTTGATGAAGTATTACAAGACGTAAACAAATTACCGGCCATTTCATCGGTTGTATCCAAAGTTTTGGAAAAATTACAAAAACCAGATGTAGAAATTGCAGACTTAGCTCAGGAAATTTCGAAAGACCCTGCCATCACTGCGAACGTCATCAAACTCTCTAATTCTGCTTATTACCGTGCCTCAAAACCCATTCGTACTGTCCAAGAAGCACTGATGACACTCGGGATCAAAACCGTAAAAGAAATTGTCCTCCTCACGGCAGCGAAAGGAATTCTTGCCCAAGACCTCAATAGTTACCAATTAGAAGCTGCACAATTGTGGACGTCATCATTACTAGTGGCCGAACTTTCGAGTAAAATCGTACAACACAAAAAGTTAAAAATTGATAAAGACTTAGCATTTACTTCAGGTCTTCTCTGTAGTGTTGGAAAGATTGTCCTTGCTCAGTTTTTTAGCCCTGTGATGATGCAAATCAAAACAGACTTAAAAGACAACCAAGAACCATTCTCCACTCTAGAGAAAAAATACTTTGGCTACACGCATATGGAAGTTTCGGAAAACCTTTTAAAACGATGGAACTTCCCTCCAGAACTCACTGATGTCGTGGCAAATTACCTCACACCTGAAACATCGAAAGTCAATCCTCTACTCACGTCTGTTGTTCACCTTGCAAGTATCCTCATCGTTGTATCTGGGATTGGAATTGATATCGGTGGTGAATCGGTTCCCATTTCACCGTTTGCACTCAGCCAAACAGGTGTTACTGATGCAGATATTGAAACTTATTTTGTCCATATCCCAGATTTGCAAGCAGGCCTTGCTGATTTGTTGAATGTATAAACTCAATTTCGGGTCCAAACTATGATGAACATCATCTTGATTGGCGCCAGGGGAGCGGGAAAATCAAAGGTTTCCCGTTCTCTTTCCAAACAATCAGAAATCCCTGTTGTTTCCACAGATTCCGTTGCCGTATATGAAACAGGCGGGATACCCATCCCCAAATTTGTGGAAAACAATGGTTGGAAGGCCTTTCGAGAATTAGAATATTCTATTTTGCAAAAACTTCAAAATGCGAACGGAATCATTTTGGATTGTGGTGGTGGGATTTTATTTGATTTGGATGAATCTGGAAACGAAGTTTTAAGCGAACGGAAATTAGACCTCTTACGAAAAATAGGCCGGATTGTTTACTTAGAACGAGGCATCGAAGAACTTGTGGAAAAAGTAAAGGGTGACAAAACAAGACCCGACCTTTCTAAAATCACGACTTACAGAAGTATTTTAGAAAAACGACTTCCCGTGTACCAAGAAGCGGCACATTTCAAACTGAATCTAACAAAACTTTCCAAAGAAGAAGCGGCCGAAAAGATTCTCGATTGGATTGGGATCAAATCCAAATCAATTTAGAGATTCGTTGTCGGTTCATCGAATTTCGTTTCTCACTACTAAGTTTTTTTAGCCATAGAGTTTTGCTTGAGTTTTAGGCAATCATAAGCTTACCAAAGTTCCCCGAAGCGTAGCAGTAAGTTGTTGTTATGTGCAGTAGTTCTTGTAAAGAAATTAGGCCACGGTTGGCGTTCTTTTTCTTCCTGTCTTTGAAGATTTGATTTTATATTCTTTTACAAGAATGTCAGTAGGAATTCCCAAGTTTTGATTTATTTTTCTAATCATTTCTAAAGTGAGCTTTCTTTTACGACTTAGGATTTCTGTGGCACGACTTCGCCCGCCGATTAAATTTCCTAAATCAACACTTTTCATATTCCTATCATCCATGACCGATTTTAAAGCTTCAATTGGATCTGGATCGTCTATAGGATAGTGTTTAGTTTCGTAAGCATCGACTAAGGTAATTAAAATATCTAATCTGTCGTATTCAGTTGTATTTTTCCTAGCATCCCAGAGTTTTTCTATCTCAGAAAGTGCTTCTAAATGATCTTTTTTATTTTTAATAGGTTTAATGTTCATTTAAATCACCTCAGCATCGATTTTATCATATTGTTCGTGAGTTCCTATAAACCTTATAAATACAGTTTGTAGATTGTAATGAATTTTCACAATTAGCCTGTATTTGTTTCCATGAATATTGAAAATGATTCTATTATCCTTAAGGAAACTAGCATTTCTGTATTTTTCTTTAATATCGGAAGGTGATTTCCAGAAAGCTTTCGAAGTCTCTTTAAACCAAACTTCGATCGGAATTTTAGAATCAGAGTATTTAGGTATAGAGTAGAAATCTCTCAATATTTTTCTTGAAATAACCCTCACAAGCCAATAGGTACATGTTCCCGAATTGGTAACAACAACTTTTTATGTTCTTTTAGCTAGCACGGACGATCGAAATTTATTAAAATAGAAGCGCCCTAAAATTTTCGCATAACTTACATTTAAAACAAAATCGTTTAAAATCATTTGTTAAAAATTTTACTGACTTTAGCTGTCTCTCTAAGTCATTACAAATGCTATTTCTTTGCCTTTTGGAAAACCAATTTGATTTCCAGATTCCAAAATTGTTCGCATTCTGATCGGTTCACTTTCTGTTAGTTTGAATTTCTACCTTAGGTCTTCGTCCCCCCATCTGCCCATCACCAACTGCCACTAGCACCACCTCCCCCAAAACTCCCTCCTCCTCCGCTAAAACTTCCACTAGACCCACCAGAAGAACCACTCCCCCCACTGCTTGAGAAGCCACCAGAGGAAAACATCACATTGTCCGTTACTTTTGTTGCCATTTTTTTCACCCAACTCACTCTATTTCTTGTTAGGCGAACAAAAGAAAAACCGAGGATGTAAACCAAATTACAACCTAACCAAGCGTAATAGCCAAAAAACATGGTGGGCAACCATTGGAAAAACACCAAAACAAATACAAACATCCCAATGCCTGTGTCTTCATAGTGAAAGGATGTGATCACCGCAAATATAAAGAGAACGGAAACAAATAAGATTCCCACGGGGTATAAAAACCAATTGCCTTTGAAATCAACACCTCGAAACGATTGAAAGTTTTCGAATAAGGAAGGTTCTTCTGGCGTGTTTCCCAGGTATGCAGTTGTGAGTAACTCATCCAATCCTAAACGAATTCCTTTTGCATAATCTCCTTTACGAAACTGAGGAATGAATTTGTCTCGGATGATTCGTTTGCAATAAACATCCGTTAGGACTCCTTCCAAACCATAACCCACTTCAATGCGAACCTTTTTATCTTCTGTTGCAAGTAAAATGAGAACTCCGTTATCAACCCCCTTTTGTCCCAGTTTCCAATTTTCGGAGACTTTTAAACTGTATTCTTCTAATATTTCACCATCTAACGAACGTACGACGAGTATTGCAAATTGGTTAGAAGTTTTTTCTTCGTGTTCCTTTAAAATGTTCTCCAAAAGCTCTGCTTCTTCCTTTGGAATTGTTCCTTCTTCCCAGGTGACTCGCCTTTCCAAGTTCGGGATTTCTTTTGCAAATAGTCCAAAGGGGAAAAAACCTAAAAACAAAAGGGCAAAGATCCCACTGCGGAGTCTTGAAAATATAAAATTCATCGCCATAGGGTAGTTGACAAAAACAAAAAATCAAAGATTTTTTTTACGCTGTGGAAACAACTTTTTTATCTGATGTGGTTTTGGTGAAAGCCGTTACCTTTAATTTATACCTTTTCCTTTTTGGAATTGTGTTTTGGATTGTTTTTGCCTTCTCAGGGATTTGGATTTGGAAACGAACCCAGATTGGCAAAATGGGGTTTCTATTTACCTTGGTTACCTTTCTTCCATTTAGTTATCTATGTTACCAGTCATATGGAGAAAAAGATGAATTTGTTTACCAACTTAAAATCGATAAACCAAGTGGCCAAATTTCTTTTGGGGATTCAAACGAACCCGATATTAGTTTTCCCATTGCAGAATTTATTTCCTATCAAATCAAATCGGAATCTGAATCCAAAAAAGATGGAACGAGGTATACCGATACAATTTATTTGCACCATAATTCCAGTTTGTTACTTCCCGTCGCAAAAGTTTCCGTGAAACGATACAAGGATTCTAAGGATGAATTCAGTCGGTATGCGACACTCTCTCGTGAAATGAAAAAATGGTTTCGAGTGTTACCCCTCCCAGTTGAAACTGAAACCGGAAAACCATTCAAAGGCCTTCTCGTGAAACATGAGTTCTCCGATCATACAAACAAGGGAACAGTTACGAAACCAGATAGGTACAATACGATTTCCAACTTAAAAAAAGAAAGTTTGCCGACAAACGTAACGACTGCGCTTACGTTCCCAATCGCATGGAAACATAAAATCCTGAGTGCAAATTGGTATTTTTTAGTTTCACTCCTTGCGATCGGCCACCTCGGCGCATTTATCTTTGTTTTCAACTTTCGAGAAGGCCATCAAAAGAATATGTATTGGGGAATCCTCATCCTCTTCCTAGGGTATCTTTCATTTGGTTCCCAGTATTATTTTTGGATTTTGCCCAAATCGAACACTCATTATTCGATTGCATCATTTGAAAATGGTTACAGGTTTCATTCCATCCGAAATGGGATACAAAACCTAGAGGGGGAATGGATTCCAAACTCTGAAAAAATCATTTATTTGGAATTGCCAAATAAGACCCTTCACTTCCAAACCAAACTCGCTTACGAAAAGTCGATGGCCCTCCTTGATTCCCTGGAAAACCCATCCGAAGGCTTCGGTGATGCCTTGCAACATGCAAAACAAGCCTACGATGCCTCCGATTGGGTGCGCTGGGATTTAAGCGATCTTCCTATGGAAGTTGCAGTTCGCTTCTTTCTTGTACTGCGCTAGTTTTTAGACTGTATCCATCTATGCTTATATCTTAGACGTAAATTACAGTATATAAGCATTTTGTATCCACCATATACATTCTTTTGACTTTCATTTTGCCTAAAAATAAATCATTTTGCTGAAAACAAAATAATTGGACAGCACACCCGTTTTCTAAAACAAGGTACAGTAATTGCTTTAGTGTAGGGTACGTATGTCAAAATCTAACCAACCACCCATCCTTCCGCCGCTCGGCCCACAGGCCCAAGGTATGTATGATCCTGCCATGGACAAAGACTCCTGTGGTGTTGGTTTTATCGCAAATTTTAAGGGCAAACGTTCCCGTGACATCGTAGACAAAGGGATCCGCCTGATGTGTAACCTCGAACATAGAGGGGCCGAAGGAGCCGATCCAAAAACGGGAGATGGTGCGGGGATTATGATCAATCTCCCCGATGCTTTTTTCCGAAAAAATCTAACCTTCACCTTACCAAAAGAAGGTGATTATGCCGTTGGATTTTTATTTTTACCACAAAATGCAGAAGTAAGAGCTGCGATTGAAAACGTAATCGAAAAAATCATCATTGATGAAGGAGAAGAATTCCTTGGATTCCGTGATGTGCCAGTGAACAAAGAGTATGCGGGCGTTGTGGCTTCCAAAACCATCCCTGTCTTCAAACAAGTGTTCATCGGAAAAAAATCGAAAAAAATCAAAACCTCTGATGATTTTGAAAGAAAACTTTTCCTTATCGGACGACTCATCGACAGACGAATCCGTGCGGAACTGAAACTCGATCGTTCCCAGTATTATGTACCTAGTTTTTCTTCCCGTACCATCGTTTACAAAGGGATGTTACTTGGAGACCAAGTGAAAAAGTTCTATGAAGACCTCAAGTCACCTGACTTCACTTCAGCGTTTTGTCTCACTCATACAAGGTTTTCCACAAACACCTTCCCTACTTGGGACTTGGCTCACCCTTACCGCCAAATCGCTCATAATGGTGAGATCAATACTTTACGTGGGAATATGAACTGGATGGCGGCTCGCCAGATGGTCATGCAATCACCGTTATATGGTGATGAACTGAGAAGGATGCTTCCGATTGTGATGGAAGGCCAATCAGATACGGCAACATTTGATACAGTTCTCGAACTACTTGTGATGGGGGGAAGGTCATTACCACACGCGGTGATGATGATGATCCCAGAAGCTTGGTCCAAAAACAAAGCAATGGACGCCGACAGACGTGCGTTCTACGAATACCACGCAACCTTTATGGAACCATGGGATGGTCCTGCTGCCATTGCCTTTACTGATGGAAGGATCATTGGTGCCACTCTTGACCGTAATGGATTAAGACCTGCTCGTTACATTGTCACAAAAGATGATGAAGTGATCATGTCTTCCGAAGCGGGGGTTTTAAACCTTCCACCAGAAGAAGTGCTTGTACAAGACAGACTTCGCCCAGGAAGGATGCTTCTCATCGATATGGAAAAAGGCCAAATCCTAGATGATGAAGAAATCAAAAAACAAATCTCAACCCAAAAGCCATACCGCAAATGGGTAGAAGACAATATGATCCGATTGGGGTCGCTCCCTGATCCTGAAAACGTCAAACAACCGCAACACGAAACTATTTTAGAACGACAAAGAGCGTTTGGATACACACACGAAGATGTATTCACTCTCATCAAACCAATGGGAGTTTCGGGAGAAGAACCGGTTGGTTCCATGGGTGTGGACTCCTCCCTTGCAGTACTTAGCGAAAAACCACAACCCCTCTTCCGTTATTTCAAACAAAACTTTGCACAGGTGACAAACCCACCGATTGATCCAATCCGTGAAGAACTTGTGATGGAACTCACGACTTACATTGGGCCAGAAGGGAACCTTCTTTCTGAAGAACCAGAACATGCCCATAGGCTTGAATTGGAACACCCGATCCTCACCAATGAAGATTTTGAAAAGATCAAACAAATCAGTGAAGGACATTTCAAAGCAAAAACCTTTGAAATCTTATTTGATCCATCCAAAAAACATGATATGCGTAACTCGCTCGACAGAGTGTGTGCCGATGCGGCAAAAGCCATCCGAGAACAAGGGGTCAACCTCATCATCCTAACCGACCATGCTGTGGGTGAAAAAAAGGCTGCCATTCCTTCGTTACTTGCTGTGGCGGGACTCCATCATTACCTCATCCGTGAAGGACTTCGCACAAAAGCAGGGATTGTTTTGGAATCTGGGGAACCGAGAGAAGTGGCCCACTTTGCCTTGTTATGCGGATATGGTGCCAATGCCATTAACCCTTACTTAGCGTTCGAAACCATAGCAGACTTATCCCTCCAAGGATTATTGCCAGAAGTTCCAGACTACAAAGAAGCCAAAAAGAAATACATCAAATCCATTGGGAAAGGACTTTTTAAAGTATTTTCGAAAATGGGAATCTCCACATTACAATCGTACTGCGGTGCTCAAATTTTTGAAGCAGTGGGTCTTGATTCTGAACTCGTGAATACATACTTTGCGGGAACACAATCCAGAATCGAAGGATTGTCCCTTGAGATGTTGGAAGAAGAAACTGTTCGTCGCCACAAAGCGGCTTACGATCCAACTTTTTTCCCAAATAACTTGGAACCAGGTGGAGTGCATTACTACCGTAAAAATGGGGATAGCCATCTTTACACTCCCATCACTGTTCATAAATTACAAAAAGCAACCCAAGAGAACGACTACAAAACCTTCAAAGAGTTTTCGGCCCTCATCGACAACCAAAACGAAAGAGCGATCACACTCCGAAGTTTGTTCCAGTTGGACTATGATGGTTCCAAAGCGATTCCAATTGAAGAAGTGGAATCGGTAAAATCCATCCTCAAACGTTTCCAAACAGGAGCGATGAGCCATGGTTCCATTTCTTGGGAAGCACACACGACACTTGCGATTGCCATGAACCGAATTGGTGCCAAATCCAATACGGGAGAAGGTGGCGAGGATCCAGTTCGATTCAAAACCCTTCCCAATGGCGATAGCATGCGATCGGCGATCAAACAAGTTGCTTCGGCAAGGTTTGGGGTCACCATGGAATACCTCACCAATGCCGATGACATCCAAATCAAAATGGCACAGGGCGCAAAACCAGGAGAAGGTGGACAATTACCAGGCCACAAGGTAGACAAATACATTGGATGGTTACGTTACTCCACACCAGGTGTGACTCTTATCTCCCCTCCTCCTCACCATGACATTTATTCAATCGAAGATTTAAAACAGCTCATCTTCGATTTAAAAAACTCAAACCCAAGAGCTCGGATCTCAGTCAAACTCGTTTCGGAATCCGGAGTGGGAACAGTGGCAGTAGGTGTGGCCAAAGCACATGCGGATCATATCCTCATTGCAGGTCACGAAGGGGGAACAGGAGCAAGTCCGATTTCTTCCATCCACCATGCAGGAACTCCTTGGGAACTAGGACTTTCCGAAACCCACCAAACACTGGTTGCAAACGGCTTACGTGATCGTGTGTACCTTGCAGTGGATGGAAAACTCCTCACTGGAAAAGATGTGGTTGTCGGAGCCCTACTTGGTGCCGAAGAATTTGGATTTTCCACATCGGCACTTGTGTCAGTGGGTTGTATCATGATGCGGAAATGCCATCTGAATACTTGCCCAGTGGGTGTTGCCACCCAAGATGAATTCTTAAGAAGTAAGTTCACAGGAAAACCTGAGCACGTTGTGAACTTTATGACCTTTGTCGCAGAAGAAGTGCGTGAGATCATGGCAAAACTTGGTTTCAGGACATTTGAAGAAATGATTGGCCAAGTGGAAAAAATCAAATTCAAACGACCGCACCACCATTGGAAGGCTCGTGGGCTTGATTTTAGTAAGGTGCTCCATAGGCCAAACCCTGTTTTCCCAACAGGGCTCTATCGTGCCAAAGAACAAAACCACCACTTGGATGAACAGATTGATAACGAACTGATTCGCAAATCCCTTGCGGCGATTGACCACAAACAACCTGTAAAAATCCAAACTACCATTGTGAACCTAAACCGATCTGTCGGGACAATGCTTAGCCACGAAGTCACTAAAAAATATGGTGTGGATGGACTCGCTGAAGACACCATCGACATCGAATTCACAGGGACCGCAGGACAGTCGTTTGGTGCCTTTGTTACCAAAGGGATGACACTACGCCTAGTGGGTGAAGGAAACGATTATGTAGGAAAAGGACTTTGTGGTGGAAAACTTATCTTCCAAACTCCAAAGTCAGCTCCTTACAAAGCAGAAGAAAATATCGTGATCGGTAACACTTGTTTTATCGGTGCCACTGGCGGACATGCCTATGTGAATGGAATGGCGGGAGAACGTTTCTGTGTGAGAAACTCAGGCGCTCATGTCATTGTGGAAGGAACAGGTGACCATGGTTGTGAATACATGACCGGGGGACGAGTGATCATCCTTGGTGAGATTGGTCGTAACTTTGCTGCGGGTATGTCTGGTGGGATTGCCTACCTTTGGGATCCAAAGAAAAACAAAGAATCTCTCATCAACAAAGAGATGGTCGACTTAGATCCGTTAACTGATGCAGCAGAAATTGCAGAAATCAAAAAAATGGTGGAAGACCATAAAAAATATACAGGTTCCAAACGTGCAGAAGAAGTTCTAAACCAATGGGATGAAGTCGTAAAACAAATGATCAAGGTGATTCCGAGAGATTATAAAAAAGCCCTAGAAAAAATGGCTTCTGAAAATGGATCGGGAAAACAAAATAAAGAGGGGGTAACAGCTCGTGGGTAAACCAACAGGATTTTTAGAATTTAAAAAAGAATACCTTCAAAAGATTGAACCGAAGGAAAGGGTCAAAAACTACAAAGAGTTTGAAAAACCTTTCCCTGAGGCTGTTGCCAAAGACCAAGGGGCTCGTTGTATGGACTGCGGGATTCCGTTTTGCCATGGCGATACTGGTTGCCCTGTCGACAACCTCATCCCAGAATTCAATGACTTTGTCTACCGAGGTCGATGGAAAGAGGCTTGGGAAAATTTATCCAAAACGAATAACTTCCCCGAGTTTACAGGAAGGTTATGCCCTGCTCCTTGTGAGTCCGCTTGTACCCTTGGGATCATTGAACCACCTGTATCCATTAAATCCATTGAACGAACCATCATTGACCGTGCTTGGGAAGAAGGATGGGTCATCCCACAAACACCTGCTTCCAAATCAGGGAAAAAAGTGGCTGTTGTCGGATCAGGACCTGCAGGTCTTGCCGCAGGACAGCAGTTAGCTCGTGCAGGTCACACGGTTACTATCTTTGAAAAAAATGATCGAATCGGTGGCCTACTCCGTTACGGAATCCCTGATTTTAAAATGGAAAAAAGACATATCGACCGCCGTATGAAACAAATGGAAGCGGAAGGTGTGACCTTTAAAACCAATGTCAATGTGGGCGTTGATATCACCGCCAAACAACTTTTAGCTGATTTTGATGCAGTGGTTCTTGCCTGTGGATCGGAAGTTCCAAGAGACTTACCAGTAGAAGGCCGTAACCACAAAGGTGTCCATTTTGCGATGGAGTTCTTAACTAAGAACAACAAACACGTGGCAGGTGATGCGATTGAAATCATCAATGCAAAAGACAAACATGTTATCGTGATTGGTGGTGGAGATACGGGATCAGATTGTGTGGGAACTTCCAATAGACACGGCGCCAAATCCGTCACTCAAATTGAACTTTTTCCTGAACCTCCAAAAGACCGCGACAAGTCCACTCCTTGGCCTTTGTATCCTAAGATGCTTCGCACTTCCACCTCCCATGAAGAAGGTGTGAGTCGCAAATGGGCCGTTTCCACAATGGGATTTAAGTCCAATGACAAAGGCGAAGTCACTGCGATTTATGGTTCCGAAGTGAAAGAAGAAAATGGAAAGTTCATCCCTGTTCCTGGGACCGAATTTGAATGGCCTGCTGATCTTGTCTTTTTAGCGATGGGATTTGTGAACCCTGTCAAAGAGGGATTACTTGCTGACCTACAAAAAGAAGGTTTAGAGCTGGATGGTCGTGGGAATGTGAAAGCCGAATTTGGAACAAAAGCAGGATCATTTGCGACCACCGTTCCCAAAGTCTATGCTTGTGGTGACGTCAGACGAGGACAATCCCTCATTGTTTGGGCGATTTCGGAAGGACGTAAATGCGCCGACCAAGTGCACCAATTCCTCACATCGGAAGTAGAAGCGTAAACCTGAGCTCGATCTACTAAGACCCACATTTGGAACAAACTTTCTCGTAACAGGGATAATTTGTTTCCAACTGTGGACTTTGTTTCAGTTTGTCTTTGGCAAAAAAATTCTTGCCTAACTTCCAAATTGTTAAAATCATTGGAGAGACCAATTGAAACGTAGCAAGTAACACTATAAAAATTGTTAGATAATATTCCAACATTTGAGACTCCCTTGAAACTAACTGAAAAACAAATCATAAAAATCGCAACTCTTTTGGTAGTCCTGACAACCAACCTATCTGCAGAGAACATCCTTCTAAAAAAAGGTGGAACTCTCAAAGGGAAAGTCGTAGAACAAGACCAATACAAACTGAAAATCAGAAAAGAAGACGGAACCACAGTGGTTCTTAGCAAAACAGAAATTTTAAAGGTTGTTTATAAAGACCACCTAACTGCTGCAGAAGAAGATAAACTCAGAAAAGCAGAAGAAGATAAAGAACGAATCAAACGAGAAAAAGAAGAGGCCGCAAGACTTAAAAAAGAGCAAGAAGAAGCTGCTCGTTTGGAAAAAGAAAACGCGAAAAACAACGCAGCCCTTGAAGCAGAAGCAAAACGAAAAGCAGAAGAAGATGCAAAACTTGCGGAAGCAGAAAGAAAGAATTTAACACGTAATGGAGCAACATGGCGTTCGGCCGTTCTCCCTGGATGGGGCCAATGGAAACAAGGCAGAAAGGTCCAAGCGATTGTATATCCATCCATCATTGCCATTGGACTCTTTTTTACCTATGACAAACACCGCATGTATTTGAATGCGAAACGAGATTATAACGAATTAGAAAATCCTTATACAACCAATGGTCTCATTCGAGCCGCGTTTACACCACCGCAAGCAGCACTTTCCCCTGCAGGAGCAGTTGTCGCAAGTCAATTTGGCCCATTCAAAGGACAACGTGAATCTGTTGAAAGACATTACAGAGAAATGCAATACATTGGAATTGCCACCTTACTTGTGTATGCTTGGAATATTTTTGATGCCTATTACTTCCACCCCACCGGTTCTGGTTTGAGTATCGATGATACAAGAAAGGAAAAGTTTTTCCTTCATTCTAGCGTAGAACGAGTTGGGTATCACCCGACAGCCATTTCTGGCGATCGAGGTATTGAACATCGTACACAATTAGGGTACGAAGTTACCTTCTAACCACGATTAAACTGAAGATCCTTCCGAAATAAATTAGAACAATTCTAATTCTCAAATCCACTCTTGACAAAAATCAAGAGTGGAACATCGCACCACTTTCCTGTTTTTCTTTCTTTTCTTCGTCTTCTTTGTATAAAGGAATAAGTTCTCTATATAAATAGAACTGATATAGATTAAGGAGAGAAACATTGGCTACGGAAAAAACTCAATATGACGATTTTATCGTAAAAGGGTTTATCATTTCAGCGTTAGTCTGGGGCGTTGCTTCGATGACATTTGGTGTCATCATTGCCTTCCAACTTGTGTACCCACAGCTGAATATGGAATTACCTTGGACGAGCTTCGGAAGACTACGACCACTGCATACGAATGCTGCCATTTTTGGATTTGCATTAAGCGTGATCTTCGCCACTGCTTATCATACAGTACAAAGACTTTGTCGCACAAGAATGTGGAACGACACTCTTTCCAAACTGCATTTGGCATTATACAACCTATCGATTGTTTTAGCTGCGATTACCTTACCACTTGGTTACAGCCAATCCAAAGAATATGCTGAATTAGAATGGCCGATCGACTTACTCATTGTTGTATGGTATGTTATCTTTTTTGCAAACTACCTCATGACGGTTCTCAAACGAAAAGAAGAACAAATGTATGTTGCCATTTGGTTTTACATTGCTTCCTTCGTAACAGTTCCCCTACTCTTCATTGTGAATAACATTGTGATCCCTGCAGGTTTCTTAAAATCGTACTCGGTTTATGCGGGAGTTTTCGATGCCAATATCCAATGGTGGTATGGACACAATGCGGTTGCGTTCGTTTTGACCACTCCATTTTTGGGACTGATGTACTATTACCTCCCAAAACACATCAAACAACCAATTTACTCACATAGACTTTCCATCATCCACTTCTGGTCTCTCATCTTTATTTATATCTGGGCAGGCCCTCACCACTTATTGTATTCACCAATCCCTGAGTGGTTACAAACTACTGGAATGGTATTTTCCATCATGTTATGGATGCCATCATGGGGAGGTATGTTGAATGGATTTTTAACTCTCACCCAAGCAAAAGACAAAATCAAAGTGGATGCAACCCTCAAAATGATGTTAGCTGCCGTAACTTTTTATGGTATGTCCACATTTGAAGGACCACTGCTTTCCATCCGTGCTGTATCGGCTCTTGGCCACAATACTGACTGGATCATTGGTCACGTTCACTCAGGTACTCTTGGTTGGGTTGGGTTTATGTCAGCGGCTGCCTTGTATTACTTAGTCCCTAGACTTTGGAATGCAAACCTCTACAGTGAAAAATTGGCAAATGCCCATTTTTGGCTAGGAACACTTGGGATCCTACTCTACATCATTTCGATGTGGGTATCCGGGATCACCGAAGGATCGATGTGGCGAGCCGTTGGAGAAAACGGGGAACTCGTTTACAAAGACTGGGTTGAAATCGTTGAGTTTTTAAAACCATTCCGTTTGTTCAGAGCGATTGGGGGAACACTCTACTTAACTGGGATTATCCTTATGGTGTATAACTTTATCAAAACCATGCAAAACAAAGACAGTGGTTTTGTAGAACAAGACTTACGAATAGGAGTGAAATCATAATGTTAGGTTTTAACAAATTCTTAGATTGGTTTTCCGAAATTGCTGACCGTTGGGATACAAAAGGAGTTAAGTTTACTGTCTACACAACCATCGCAGTTGTGATTGGTGGACTCTTCGAACTCATCCCACCGTTTTTTTTGACGAAAACAGTCACTCCCATTTCCACAGTGAGACCATATTCCGCATTGGAACTGGCAGGTCGTGATACCTACCAAAAAGAAGGATGTATCGGTTGCCACACACAAATGGTTCGCCCTTTCAAATGGGAAGTGGATCGTTTTGATCCAACAAAGTCTTATGGACGAAACGGGTATTCCAAAGGGGGAGAGTATGTGTATGATCACCCTTTCCTTTGGGGTTCCAAACGAACTGGTCCAGACTTAGCCCACGAATCACAAATGTTACGCTCTGATGAGTGGCATAAAAACCACCTCATCAACCCAAGAACAGTGGGTGGTGTACCTAACTCGATTATGCCAGCCTATCCTTGGTTATTCGAAGAATCTCATAAAGTGGATGTAGAACAAGTCGTAGCAAACATGAAAGCATTACGATCTATCGGAGTTCCTTACTCTGATGAGGATCTGGCAAATGCACCGTCTCTCTTAAAAGATAAAACAGAGGGAGATGCACTCGTTGCCTACTTACAAAAACTGGGACGAGATTCTGCTGAGTTACAAAAAGGAATGAAGTAAAGCCATGAATGATGCAGACCTTCTTCTCATCTACAAAAGTTTGCGATTGCCGATCCTTGTGATCGCAATTGCTTACATCACCTACTACGTTTATAAAAAACGTACGAAAGACGAAATGGAAAAACCCAAGTATCGAATGCTTGAGGAGGATTAATACGAATGAAAGAACCAAAAGAAGTAGACGGAATCTTCCAAGCCGACAATCCCATGCCACCATGGTGGAAATTGGTGTGGCTTATCAGTATCATTGTATCTATCGGTTACGTTGTATACTTTCACTGGTATTCGGAATGGCCACAAGAAGTAGCGTTTGAAAAGGAAGTAGCGGAACACGAAGCACAATTCCCAGCCAAACAACCAATTGTTGCCAATACCGAAGATGGATCTAACCCTTACCGAGATGACGCAGTTGCCATTAAAGAAGGCGAAGGAACTTACAAACAAATTTGTTCTGCTTGCCACGGCCCTACTGCCGAAGGTGCAGTGGGTCCTAGTTTAGTGGATAAGGATTGGATTCATGGGAACACGGATAAAGAAGTGTTTCATAATATCATGAAAGGAATTGGACCTGAAAGACAAAAACTCAACCGAGGTGGGATGCCCGCTTGGGAAGGGTTAGGTGCTGAGAAAGTATATGCTGTCATGGCATGGCTTGCAACAAAGAACAGTACACTTGTAAAGGCAAAATAAAGATGATCATTTCAAGACCACAATCAGGGAAAGTAAGGACACGTAGAAATTTTGTGATGAGTTTTCTCGTGGGACTATTTTTAGCCGCACCTTGGGTGGTGTTACCGGAAGGTAGCCCCCTCATCCGACTGGACATTCCGAAAAGAATGTTTCACCTGTTTGGTGGTCTTTTTATCCCACAAGAAGGACTCATCTTATGGTTTTTCCTTCTGACAATGGGTCTCTCTCTTTTCTTTTTCACCTCCGTCATCGGCCGTGTTTGGTGCGGATGGGGGTGCCCTCAAACCATTTATACCGACTTATTCGATCGGATTGGTCGGTTTGTTTTGGATTCGAAATATGGAAAAAAAGACGCATCCATCATTGGAAAATACACCGTATACTTTTTATGGATTGTAGTTTCTTTTATTGCATCATTCCATTGGATCGCTTATTTTATCAGCCCCTATGAAATGTTAGCTGATTATATAAACTTATCCGCTTTTTCCACAACTTACTTTTATTTTACCTTATTTTTTACGGCAGCGATGTTTATCGACATCGGTTTTATTAGAGAACAATTCTGTCGTTATGCTTGTCCTTATGCAAGATTCCAAACTCTCCTTATGGATGAACATTCTTGGAATGTGACCTATGACTTCAAACGAGGGGAACCTCGCCGCGATGGAAAAACCAAAATTGGAGACTGTATCGCCTGTAACATGTGTGTGGTGGTTTGTCCCACAGGCATTGACATTCGTGACGGTTTACAAGTGGGCTGTGTTGCTTGTGGGAAATGTGTGGATGCTTGCACATCCATCATGGCAAAAGAAAACAAAAAAACTTTGATTGGATATTTTTCACTCAAACAAATTGAAACTGGTGACAAAATCAAATGGATTCGTCCAAGGACTGTGATTTATGCGATATTACTCACTGTGGTGCTCATAGGTGCGACCATCCAACTCATCACAAGAAGCCCGATGTCGATGATTGCAGCTTCGAATAAATCCATGCCACCAATTCTCATTCCGGACAACAAAATTCGAGCCTTTGTTGCTCTCCGCATCCAAAACATCGCACCTGTCGAAAAAGAATTCCAACTGTCTGCGTTTGATACAAGGCATGGAAAAGAAATCCTCATTCGTTCTGGGGAAGAGAACAACCAATTCAAACTGGGTTCTGGAGAAATCAAAAGTTTCTCTGTTGTTTTAGAAACTCAAAGTCTCACAGAACAAGAATTAAACGAAGGATACTTACCAGGTTCCATTGTTTTAAAAAATACAGAAGATCCCGATGAAACACTAGAGAAAAAATTATCACTTTCTCTACCAAGGAAATAATATGTTCAAAGACCTTCACCCAAGCCTTCGAAATGCAATGTATGTTGTTTTATTCAGTTTTTTTGCCCTTGTTGCGGCAACATTCTATACCATCCGACTCACCTTCCAACATTTTGAACCTGTCATGGACAAAAACTATTATGAGATTGGTTTGAATTATGAAAAGGCGATTCAAAACCAAAAAGAACTTTTGAATGAAGGGTATAAACTCACCACAAATTGGGACAATACCACTCTCCTCCCCCTTGGAGAATTGGATTTAAAAGTTTCCTTATACCAAAATGAAAAGTTGGCCAAGGCAGACTCTATGTATATTATCTTGGAACGGAATGCAACTACCAAAAGCACAAAAAAATACGACTTAAAGCCATCTAACGATAGTTTCACTGGGAAAGTCCCTTTGAAAGAAACAGGCACTTGGAATCTACGCATCATTTCCAATATTAATGGAAAATTGTTTGAAAGGGAAGGAAAGATAACAGTTCGATGAACAAAACCAATTCCCAGAGCACAACAACTGAATGTGACCATTGTGGGAATCCTATCCAATTGATTCGGATTGAATCAAAACTGGGAGACGAACCAAAGGTATTTTGTTGTGAAGGTTGTGAAACGGTTTACTCCATCATTCACTCTTTAGGTGGAAGTTATTATTACAATCTAAAAGGAAATACCAAACTCAGTCCCGTTGCCATGGAAGAAACTGATGTGGATTTGGAAAATGAGCTGGTCTACCAAAAGTTTGTTCGCCCGTCTAGTGGTCATTCTGAAGTTTCTATTCAAATTACCAATATCCATTGTTCTGCATGTGTTTGGATCAATGAAAAGGTCTTAAACGAAGAAGAAGGAATCCTTTCGGCTCAGATCAACTTTGCTTCTGGTCGGGCCAGGATTCGATTTGACGAGTCCAAAATCAAAATTTCAAGGATCCTTTCCCTCATTCGTGCCATCGGATACAAACCAGTCCTATTTTCTCCGACAGAAGGGAACTTACAAAAATCCAAACAATTAAAAACTCTACTCCTTCGCATCGGTGTGGCTGGTTTTTGTTTTGGTAACATCATGATCCTGAGTGTTGCTTTGTATTCAGGGTATTTTACTGGAATTGACTTAAATCTCAAACGAATGTTCCATTATGCCTCATGGGTTTTTGCAACCCCTGCGTATTTGTATTCCGGATTCCCTTTTATGTCTGGTTTTTTAACGAGCATTAGGAGACGCACTCTTTCTATGGATTTTCTTTTGTTTTTAGGAATTTCCATGGCTTATTTTTATTCTGTTTATGTAACCTTAACCGATCGTGGGGAAGTGTATTTTGATTCGGTTGCGATGATTTATTTTTTCATTCTTGTGGGGAAATACTTTGAAGAAAAAGCAAGGGTCTTTGCTTCCGATAAATTAGAATCCATTCTCTGCAAACTCCCAGAGACTTCAAATCGCATAACTGAAACTGGTGATCAAACTATCCCTAGTAGCGAAATTAAGTTAGGTGACAAGATCCAAGTCGCACCTGGAAAACGAATCCCTGTGGATGCCATTCTAGTCTCAAAGGAAACCTATATAGATGAATCTTTTTTAACAGGAGAATCCGTTCCCATCCGAAAACAAAAAGGAGATTCCATTCTTGCAGGTTCTCTCACTATGGACAACCCTGCCCTCATCATTGCGAGTTCCGATTACCATGCATCCACCTTATCCTCATTAAAACTTCGTTTGGAAGAAGCCCTCCACTTAAAACCAAAAATCCAAATCGTCACAGAAAGGATTGCCTCTTACTTTATCTCTATTGTCTTCCTCTTAGCTTTTGTCTGTTTTGGTGTCTGGATGTTTCTGACATCTGGTGATTTGGAACAAAGCCTTGTCACAACCATCTCCGTCCTTATTGTTGCCTGCCCTTGCGCCTTAGGAATTTCTGTACCCACAGCCTTAGTCACAAACCATATCTTAAATGCCGAAAAAGGGGTTCTCTTAAAAAACCCTTCTGTTGTTGAGACTTTGGCAAAAGCAAATACCATCTTCCTAGACAAAACGGGAACACTCACAGAAGGAAAATTCCTTGTACGTTTGGTCACAGTTTCTGAAGACCACCTACCTTTTGTTTACCGAATCGAAAAGGAAATCAATCATCCACTCGCCAAATCTCTAGTGAAGTATCTTTCCCCATTTGATTCTGTCAAAAAACGGGCAAGTGAAATGGAACTCATCCAATTACAAAATGTTCCAGGGCAAGGTGTGAAGGCGGAAATCCAGTGGCATGGGAAAGAGTATTCCATACTTATCGGAAACCAAACACTTTTGAAACATCAAAACATTCCTTTGGAATCAATTCCTGAAACAGAAGGTTCCCTCATCCTAGTGGCCATCAATGGCAAGATGGAAGGAAGTTTTTTACTCGCCGATGAAGTAAGACCCGGTGCTTTGTCTTTTGTTTCCCTTCTCAAAGAAATGATTCCAAAGATCGCCATTCTTTCAGGGGATCGTTTCTCGGCAGTCAAGTTCATTGCCAACTCCCTTGGCATCCAACAATTTTATTCTGACCTATCCCCAGAAGAAAAAGCAAGTATCATTGAGGATTCGCAAAACAAAGGGAATGTGGTCATTATGGTGGGAGATGGGATTAATGATAGTTTGTCTTTGGCAAGAGCCAATGTTTCCATCTCTCATTCAGAAGCAGAAGATTTGTCTTTAGAAAAATCAGATGTGGTTTTAACATCTGGAAATTTAAATGGCCTTGTGCACTCATTACTTTCCGCTAAAAAAACGAAAGAAGTCATTTCACAAAATATCATCATTTCCTTTTTTTACAATTCCATCATGTTACCACTTGCTATGTTTGGGCTCATGTTGCCTGTGATCTGTGCGGTGTTTATGGCATGTTCTAGCCTAACAGTTTTACTCAATTCGTTATCAATACGAGTAAGGATCCCCAAATGGAAGCCCTCTATTTAACCATTCCCATGGCAATGTGTATTGCTGGTTTCTTTTTATATGTATTCGTATTAGCATTTCGGAAAGGCCAATTCGAAGACATCGAATCGCCAAAGTACAGAATGTTTTTTGAAGAAGAATACCCCGTGGGGCCAAATACAGAACCATCCGAGATAAAACCGGAAGTCAAAAATGATGGACCAACTAGCAAATCTTAGCTTTTTCGGATCTATTTTAGTTTATGGTTTGTTCAGTAGTTTCCACTGCGCTTTGATGTGTGGGCCTTTTGTTTCCTTACTACAAACTTCCAACCCCTCTCGTCAAGTACCCGTATTGCTCTACCATTTGGGTCGTATGCTCTCGTATACTTTTTTGGGATTGGTCTTAGGTTTGATTGGAAAAGGAGCCAATGCCTTGGGAGAACTTTCCGCCATACGAGGGTTTGCTGGTGTTTTTACGTTCTTGTTTTTACTTTTTTTTCTTTTACGTTTGTTTGTAAATCCATCAAGTGTCAAATTTGGGAGTTTACCAAAAGGAATCTCCAACCTATTACAATCCATCCGAAAAAAAACAACTCAAAATGGATTGGGTTTTGGGATAGGGATTTTTAGTGCCCTACTCCCTTGTGGGGTTTTATACCCAGCGTATGCGGCTTCATTTGCAACAGGAAGTGCACTCACTGGTGGCATCGTAATGTTTATTTTTTTTTTGGGAACAGTCCCTGCACTAACAGGCTTAAGCCTTGTTATGGGGAAAATTCGAAAGTACATCCAACCCAAGTGGATCCCAGTATTCGGAACCTTATTATTACTGACTTCTCTTGGATTTTTACTCTTTCGAATTTTTTTCCATTCTCATGGAGAGTCTTGCGACCACCTACTTTAAAAATCTAATAAACGGTATTATCCTCTGTTACGAAAGTATTTTTCTTTAAAATGGCTCACTAGGTTTGGACTAATTTTTGTTTCGAGAGTCCCTCCAATCACAGCGATCAGTTTTTTTGCCAAGACTCGGTCGTGATTGGCAAGCCATCTTCTGTATTCCATATTCAGTCCCGATTCTCCTACAAGGATGACTTCACTCGGTGAATCTAAGGTTTTTGTGATCTCAGCAAAATCCCATTTGTCAGACGCAAGTGGTTTTTCCCAAGTTTTGGATTCCATATGATCACTTTCTAACTTGATCATCTCAATTCGTTTGTTGTTTAAGTAGAGAATACAAGCGTTCATTTTCATTTGTTCCATTACTAATTATGACGAAACAAATTGAATATAGATACCTCTTTCCCTTTGGTAAGGCAGCTGAAGGGGATTGATATTTATCAACCACTAAAGTCAATCGATACTCAAACTCACAATCGATTCAGAACTAAGTTCTTCGACCAAATAACTCATGTTACTCAATAAATCATTCGGTTCGATCACCCATTGGTGGATGGAAATGGAAACAATCGCAAGCAAACTGAAACTAAGGGAAACAGCTAAATTTCGATTTCGTTTTTGGTTTTGCACTCGAGTTGTTGTACTTCGAACGATACGCGATTCAAAATCAGAATCATTCAATAGTTCTTCCCATTTTTTAGGATTCTTGGAATTCATTTTTTACTCCTGGTAGGGTTTTGCGGATCCATTCTTTGGTTCGAAACAACCTTGATTTCACTGTTCCTTGTTTGATCTTGAGTTCGTTTGATATCTCTTCCATACTTTTTCCTGACAGATACAATCTTAAGGTTTGGCGATACACTTCTGGAATTGATTGTAAGAGAGAATTTATCCAATCTTCTTTTAGGATAGAATGGTTTTCATCAGTTTGGAAAAGATCCGATTTGTTTTTTTGTAAGTAACGTTTTGCTTTTTCTTCTTCTCGCAAACGTTTTTCATTCATTCGAAGCGATTCATTTTTTGCAATGGTGTAAATCCAAGTGGAGATTTTGGATCTACCATCAAACCCACCTTTTTCAAGCGATTTGAAAACACGAAAGTACACTTCCTGTACCACATCTTCTGTGGCATCGTCAAAACGATCGATGAGGGTATCACCGATCGTTTTTAAAACCAAGTATTTGGTCTCTTTGACTACTGTTTCGAAGTCAAAACTAGTCATTGTTTATTCTTCTGGTGGTTGGTGACGAGAAGCAAATTTTTCCACAAGTTCAGCAAACTTTTCTCTTTGTTCTGGTTTGAGGACAGCATGGAACTCAACCAATTTGGTTTGGAAAAATTTTCGCATCTCTTGGTGGCGTGTTTCTCTTTCTAAACTCATTTTATCGAGTAGCTTCGTATCAATTTTTTCAGAACGAATTTGTGTCGCCATTTCTTTGGCCCAAGATTCGTGTTTTGGTTTCATTTCCTTGTGTTTGGCAATGAGTTCCGCTTTGATCGTATCTAATTTTGCTTTTTGTGAATCGTCTAAATCCAGTTTCGAAGTGAGTTTGGAGGCAACCCATTCGATCCTTTTTTCAAAGTCTTTGTGGCCACGGCAATTGCCGAAGGCAAAGGCCATCACGGAGACGAGTCCAATTGTTGTGGTGATTTTGAGAACTTGTTTGAGAGAAATCATAAAACCTTCCTAGTTTGTTTTGAGAATAAGACCCGGAAGATTTCCAAATGGTTCCCCGCCCTAAAAAAAAGAGCAGGGTGTGATTTGGTTTGAAGGGATTAAATGCTTGGGAATGGTTCTCCGACGAGATATCCGTCTGCTTTTAAATCTCGGCAAGAAATAAGGTTAGGAATTAATGCACCAAGTGCATACCCTTTGATTCCATTGATAGATTCCACACATTGGTCAATGTCAGATTTAACGTAATATTTTTCAGATTCAATTTTTGCAATGTCTGCAGCAAGAAAGGTGACAAGTGTAAGATTCCCTCTTCCGGAAAGTAAAATCCCATTAACGATATCCGCTTGGATCGCAGCATCTGTAATCCTTCCAGCAGCGACTGAACCCTTTTCGCGGTCCAAATTGGCACCAAGTGGGTTTAATACCAAACAGTTAGTGAGAGAGAATGCAAGAGCACCCAGAATCATTTTTTTTAACATAGAGAATCCTTTTACGATTGTTTGATCTACGATGCAAACTATCCTTTCGAAGATCAAGAAAAAACTAATGAGTTTGATAATTTAACAGCTATCAATCGCCCACAATGAATGTTGTTAAGTACCACTGGCCTTTCTTTTTTTCAAAAAATGCTCTGTAGTCAAGAGGACTACGAATGAATCGGTCGCAGACAAATCCAGCCTTTCCCTGTGGGGTACAAATCTTTTGCCAATTACAATTGCTTTCTTTTTCCAAACGTCTGCCATCTAAATCATCGGCTTCTGAACGCACAATTTGGTAACTGAGCTGTTGAAGAGTCTTAGAATCTTTTGAAGCATCCGCTCTCACATTTACATTTTTCCCAATCACCAAGTAATGCGTAAAAGGATCATAATCACTTGGGAAGGTTTCAAAAAAATAGGGAGCTACCATTTGGCCTTCTGCATTTTGGCGAAGTCCCAACTGGATGGTTTCCATCATTAAATTCCAAAAATCAGAATCATTTGGTTTTTCAGTGAGTTGAAAGGACTTGAGAAACTCTTTTTTCCCCGACACAGGTCCAAAGGTAAAATGGATGTCCTTATCTAAAAAAGTTTCGAGCGACTTTCGATCCTTTGTTTTTAAGGTTTTTAAAAATTTAGTTTTAAATTCCAAAAAACTTTTGTCTTTCGACGAATGGTCGATAGGTGACAAGGTTTTGGTAACAAAAGGCTCACATGGGAGTAATCCGATAGGGAAGAGGAAACAACAAAAAATAGGAATGTATTTTAGCATATATCTTGCAATAAATTTACTAAATCGATGCGAAGAATCAATTCTTTTTCGTTAGGTCTTGAAGAGAATTACATTGTTTTGATAGTCCCAAATTTTCTCGAATCTCATCCAAAGATCGTTTTTTACGTTTGAGTTCGCAAACTTTCAAAAACAATTCATTATACTCTTTGTCCAGTTTTTCCCCCTCCTCATCTTCTTCTACGATCACAAGTTTTGCAATTTCCACGCAGGATCGTTCTGATTCAGGTAAGAGTTGGAAAATGGTTCTGACCGTTTCTTCTTTCTGTTGGCACTGCGCTTTGGAATTCACTTTTTCATTCCCAAAAAGGAAAAATGGGAAAGAACAAAGGATAAGGGTGAAACAAAGGAATGGGATTTTCTTCATGCAGAACATAAATCTTCTTCCCTTTTCCATTTGGTCGACTATCTTTCGTTCTCAATTGGAGAATTTCTCTTATGATACAAACAAACGTTCGGATCGAACATGACCTTCTCGGAGAACGAGAGATTCCAAATGATGCGTATTGGGGGATCCATACCTTACGGGCTTTGGAAAACTATCCGATCACTGGGAAAACCATCGGTTCGTATCCAGATTTGGTACATGCACTAGCCCATATCAAAAAGGCTTCTGCAGAAGCAAACCTACAATTAGGCCTGCTTTCAAAAGAAAAAACAAATTACATTACCAAAGCCTGTGACCGAATTTTGGCGGGAGAATTCCATACCGAGTTTGTTGTCGATGTGATCCAAGGGGGAGCGGGAACTTCTACCAATATGAATGCAAATGAAGTGATTACCAATATCGCTTTAGAAATTGCTGGCCATTCCAAAGGAGATTATCGTTATCTCCATCCACTGAATGATGTGAACATGTCGCAAAGTACAAATGATGTTTACCCCTCTTCAATCAAACTGGCGGCTGTGTTTTCCATCCGAGGTTTGCTTTCTGCTCTCAAAAGTTTACAAATGTCCTTTCGCAAAAAATCAGAAGAATTCAAAGACATTCTAAAAATCGGCAGGACCCAATTGCAAGACGCTGTCCCTATGACACTTGGTCAAGAATTTTCTACGTATGACGTGATGTTAGGTGAAGATATTTCTCGCCTGAAAGAAGCAACGTCCCTCATCGGTGAGATCAATTTGGGTGCGACCGCCATTGGTACAGGGATCAATACCGATATCCGTTATTCAAAGATCGTGACAGAGATCCTGGCCAAACAAACTGGATTTGATCTCAATGCCGCACCCAATTTAATTGAGGCCACTCAAGACACGGGAGCCTTTGTTCAGCTCTCAGGTGTATTAAAACGGATCGCAACAAAACTCTCCAAAGTATGCAATGACTTACGATTGTTATCAAGCGGACCACAAGGAGGATTCAATGAAATCAACTTACCTGCCAAGGCCGCAGGATCTTCCATCATGCCTGGGAAGGTAAATCCCATTATACCAGAAGTTGTCAACCAAATCGCATACGAGGTGATTGGGAACGATATCACCATCACGATGGCCGCCGAAGCAGGCCAACTACAATTGAATGCATTTGAACCGATCATCGCTCATAGTTTATTCAAAAGTATAGAACATCTAACGGCTGGTTGCAAAACATTGGAAATTAATTGTATCGAAGGCATTACAGCAAACAGAGAGTTGTTGGAATCGCGGGTGAAAACTTCTGCAGGACTTGCGACGGCGCTGAATCCTTATATAGGCTATGAAAATGCAACTTTAGTTGCCAAACGCGCTCTTGCTGAAAATCGATCCGTGGAATCCATTGTATTGGAACTGGGGTTATTAGAGGAAAAAAAACTAAAAGAAATCCTGAGGCCAGAAATTTTAACTTCACCCCATTCTCTTTAAACTGAGTTAAATGGTAATTAATGGTTGATTCATTTGGATGCATTAGTAAATTCTAATAGAAGTTTTCACTATGTTACACCAATTGTCAAAAGTATACTTAATTGAAGATGATGCAGTCACTACTTTTTTAATTAAAACATTGATGGAAAAATTTTCCTTTGCTTCGGAGATTTTGACATATTCCAATGGTGCCGAAGCACTAGATGCTTTACAAAAAGCAATTGAGTTCCCGGAACTATTGTTTTTAGATTTGAATATGCCAATCATGGATGGTTGGCAATTTTTGGAGACGATCCAAAACATCCCAAAGTTCTCCAAAATCCCCACCTACATCCTCACCTCCTCTGTCGACCCATCCGACAAATCCAAAAGTGTAACCTACCCCAATGTGGTAGGTTACCTCACCAAACCCTTAAGCAAAAAGGACCTCAGCACCATCCAAAAGCCAACGGAGTAGAAAGAGACATAATTTTTTTCTTCAGTTTTCCTGAAAGTTTCCGATGTTTTTGGTGTGAGACTCACCGATATCCCTTCCGTTTCTTCTGTCCTTAGCCGTATGGAATCCCTCACTCAATTGTCAAAAGACCCAAAATCTCTGGTCTCGTTTCCCGAATTATTAGAGCGCGAATTTTCAAAACAAACCCAAATCCCAAGTGCTTCCTTACCAGAAGAAAAGGTCAATTTAGTGGGAAACATCCAACTCCCGTTTCCTGCGGGACTGGAGAAACCCAACGCAAACGAAAGGATTGGATCCCAACAACCTGACAAACTACTCGAGTCCATCGAATCCATTGCAGAAGCACAAGGTTTGGACCCCAATTTGGTAAAGGCCATGGTGAAAGCAGAATCAGGTTTTAAACCGAAAGCGGTTTCCCCAAAGGGTGCGATGGGCCTAATGCAACTCATGCCTGAAACCGCAGATCGTCTTGGTGTAAAAGATCCTTTTGACCCAGAAGAAAATGTGGCCGGAGGAGTGAAGTTCTTAAAAGGGTTATTGAAAGAATTTAAGGACCCTGAAAAAGCAATCGCTGCTTATAACGCTGGGCCTGGGGCTGTCAAACGATACAACGGGATTCCACCTTATGAAGAAACCAAACAATATGTTTCCAAAGTGAAACGGTTTTATCAAGATTTTAGTTCAAAATAATCGAATTACATAAACTAAATTAATAAAAACTCAAGTATCCAAATTTTTTCTGTAAACTAGACGTATACTCGTCAAACGGGCGTTTTGCGGGAACATTCCCCCATGCCTCGTCTACTTTTTTGAATATAAAACTTAAATTCTTTTCATTTTTGATACGGTCAGAAGTGGTTTTTTGGATGAGGACATCATCTTCACTGAGAGGTACAATCCCAAGTGATCGGTTTGATTTTCGGAAGAGTCCCGATTTTTGAACCAATTGGATGTCTTGGTTCCAAATCCCTTCTACGTATAAAAAGGATTTTTCAGATACATTGGATTCTTTTAAATATTTTGTTTTGGTTCCTGTTTGGAAATACAAAGCAAATGAAAACTCTTTTGGTAAATAAATTGGATCAGATTTGAGTACCAATGCTTGCCCAAAGGATTTGGTCAGATTTTTGGTTTGTGTTTCCCAAGGTTCCGCACCGCCTGAGCGCAAATCCTTAAAAATAAAGTAAATCGAAGCAATAATTGAGACACCTAACACAACAGATGCGGTAATTGTATTCAACTCTTTTTCTGTCTTCAGTAAAATGTGACCAATTCCTATCGTTAACATGGGAAGTAAAATCACAAGGGAAGATTGGTACCATGTGTGGAAAAGAAAAGAGATGGAACCCTCCCCAAAAAAATTGGAATACGAAAAGTAAAATAAAGATAAAACAAAGAAGGCAAGGTATCCCACAAGAAAGAGAAAAGGAACATTTTTCTTTTTATAAAAAACGGATGTTTTTTGAGCCGCCTTTCTCGATCCACGAATCCCTGTAAAAATCACAAAGAATGTAAATCCTAAATAGAACATGATGAAACTTGAAAAAAACGCTAAGAGTGTAAACGTAGGGAAGACAAGTAAATCGGTCATCTTTTCCAAACGGAAGGTCAAAAAGACGAGTAACAAAAAAACAAGACAGAGTGTTTCCGTGAAGTATGAAGTTGGGAATCCATACGAAAATGGCAGAAAGGCCGCCAAATAAACGACCAAATAATGGTTTCGTTTCCATTCTACATTGCGTAATAACAAAAGGAACAAATGAAGGAATAAACTATAGAATAAACCAGCTAACGCAATGAAAGATGGAATGTAGTTGGCACCAAAGATCTTTTTCCAAGTGACAACAAACCAAAACGCAAGAGGTTCTCTCGCAGAAACGAGTCCCCCCTCCTCCGTTGCCGCTTTGACATTGGCCAAAAATTCCCATTCTGTTTCCGTGGTTGGGAATGGGCGAAAATAGGAGAACAAGGCATAACCCAAACTTAAGAGTAAGATGCTAAAAAAGAAAGGAATTGGTGAAAAAGGTTTAGGTTCGCGCATCTTGGAAAAGGCTTAATTTGCCTAGTCCTGTATAAATTTTTAGGTGAAAATATTCCAGAAGATTTTCAATTATACATAGAAATTATAAAACGAGGCAAAGAATGTCCGCCGAAAAAAAAGATTACCTTCTCGTTGACGAGAATGGACAGGGAAAACCTGACAAACCATGGATTTTTAGGACCTATGCAGGGCACACCAACGCAAAAGCCTCCAATGAGTTGTACAGGAAGAACCTTTCTAAAGGCCAAACAGGGCTTTCCATTGCATTTGATCTACCCACCCAATGTGGATATAGTTCTGATCACGAGGTCTCAAGGCCTGAAATTGGAAAAGTGGGAGTTCCCATCAACTCACTCGAAGACTTTCGTATCTTATTTGACCAAATCCCGATTGAAGAGATGAACACATCGATGACCATCAATGGAACCTCCATGTGGTTATTATCACTTTATGTAGCCCTTGCCGAAGAACGGGGAGTGCCCTTAGAAAAACTAAATGGAACCACTCAAAACGATCTCATTAAGGAATACCTAGCACGCGGGACATACATTTATCCGCCAAAAGACTCGATGAAAATCATCGTGGATATGTATGAGTATTGTTTGCATAACATTCCAAAGTGGAATCCATCTAACATTTGTTCCTACCATTTACAAGAAGCGGGGGCAACTCCTGTTCAGGAACTTTCCTTTGCCTTGGCAACAGCAATCGCAGTACTCGATGCCATCAAAGAGAGGAATTGTTTCACTGCTGACGAATTTGAGCAGTGTGTGGGAAGGATTTCCTTTTTTGTCAATGCTGGGATTCGTTTCGTAGAAGAGATGTGCAAAATGCGTGCTTTCTCTGAGATGTGGGAAGAAATCACAACGGAACGTTATAACGTCAAAACAGCAAAGTACAGAGTGTTCCGTTATGGAGTTCAAGTCAATTCACTTGGTCTCACAGAAGAACAACCAGAAAACAATGCTTGGCGGATTCTCATCGAAGCATTGGGTGTGACATTGTCCCGAAAAGCAAGATGCCGTGCTCTACAATTACCAGCGTGGAATGAAGCACTCTCCCTTCCTAGGCCTTGGGACCAACAGTGGTCTCTCCGTTTACAACAAGTCCTAGCGTATGAAACGGACCTCTTGGAATACCCTGATATTTTTGAAGGGTCCAAAGTGATTGAAGGGAAAGTAAAAGCTCTAAAAGAAGAAGCCAAATTGGAAATCCAAAAGATTCTCGATATGGGTGGTGCTCTTGTTGCCATCGAAAACGGATATATGAAATCACAACTTGTGAAATCACAAACCGAAAGGCTCTCCAAAATCAACTCCAATGAACTTGTGATTGTTGGTAAAAACAAATGGACTGACGGAATCAAATCACCACTGATGACGGACTCCGATGGTGGTATCTTCAAGGTAGATCCTAAGTCCGCTGAACAAACATTAAGTGTACTCGCAGAAGCAAAAGGACGACGGAATGCAGAACTTGCAAAAAAATCCTTAGAGGATTTAAAACAAGCTGCAAAAGAAGGAAAAAACCTTATGCCTTATTCCATTGCTTGTGCCAAAGCACTCGTCACAACAGGGGAATGGGCCGATGCACTCCGCGAAGTTTACGGCGAATACAACCCACCAACTGGTGTGGATGGCCAAAAACTTTTCCTTTCCGATGACAAAGTGGCAACGGTTCGTGGAAAAGTGGAAGCCTTTACCAAAGCACATGGGCATAGACCCAAAATTGTGGTGGGAAAACCAGGACTTGATGGCCATTCCAATGGTGCGGAAATGATTGCCGTTTCTGCAAAACACAGTGGATTTGACGTAATTTACTCTGGTATCCGACTTTCCCCAGAAGAAATCGTTCAATCGGCCGTCGAAGAAAACGCGAATGTAATTGGTCTCTCCATCCTTTCTGGCTCCCATAAAGAAATCGCAAAACAGTTGTTTGATGAACTGGCTCATTACAAGGCAAAAATCCCTGTAGTGATTGGTGGTATCATCCCAGAATCTGATTTTGAAGAATTGAAAAAAATGGGAATCCGAGAGATCTTTACTCCAAAGGATTATGATCTCATGTCGATCATGAATAAAATCATCGACATCATTTCAGTCGAACCAGCTCTCGTTTGACAAACCTTTGTATTCAGAACACTTCTGCTACTGATCAATTTTGATTTGTAGCAGAAGTTTCATTTCTCGCATCTTAACTATAATTTAAATGGCAAACTCACTTGATTGATTCCACAGAAACACTATCAGAATTGGTGTCCGAAGCACTCCTCGGCGAAAAGTTCCCGATTGCCAAAATCATCTCTAAAATTGAAACGGAAAACAATCTAGAATTTCGAGAAAGTTTATTCCGCGAAATCCAATCCCAAAAGCCAAATGCCAAAGATGGACTCACGATTGGCATCACAGGCACACCTGGTGCCGGCAAATCATCGTTACTCGGTGAACTTTGTCGATTGTTCCTTGATTTTGCACCAGATAAAAAAATGGCAATCGTGGCCATTGATCCCTCTTCTAATGTGAGTGGTGGTTCTATCCTTGGTGACAGAACTCGTGTCACACTTCCAAGACGAGACACTAGGATCTATTTTCGCTCGCAACCTTCCCAATTAGAACTCGGTGGCCTGAATCCCTATACCTACCATGTCATTCGTTTCCTACGAAAGATATTTGATTATGTATTCATTGAAACTGTAGGCATCGGACAAAATGAAATCTCCGTTTCTTTGGTATCTGATATCTCTTTTTTAGTAATGCAACCGCTTGGTGGAGACCAAGTACAATTTATGAAATCAGGGATTATGGAAGTCCCAGAAGCATTTATCATCAACAAATGTGATGAGGAATCTTTGGCCAATTCAAGTTTTTATATGCTCCAATCCACTCTTGAATTTATCAAAGATATTTTATCTGACCAGTCCCTCCCCCCCATTTTTAAAACATCTGTTACCAAAAGAAAAGGGATCGAAGAACTTTTACATTATATCCTTCATTACTCAAAACGTAAGGATAAAAACGCAGAGACTATGACACAACTCAGGCAATGGATCCGAAATGAATACGGTCGTTTTGGAATGAGGATCTGGGAAAAGCTGGAATCAAAATCTTGGAATCAAGCAGTACGACTCAGTCTTTCGGGTGGAATCCACAAAATGGATTACGAAACAGAAGAAAAAAAATTTGTATCTCTCATCCAAAAACAAGTGATCCATGATGAATGAATCACTTTCCATTTCTCACTATCGACTACTGGATAACCTTTAAAAAAACTTCCGGTATGGAACTCGCTTTGCGTTCTGAATAATCAAAAAATACAATCGCCGTTTTGGCTCTTGCAATTTCTTTACCATCCTGTTTATGAGTGATGACATAAATCATATCGAACGATTTTTTTGAGATTTGGTCTACATACAATCTCATTTGTAAATCGTCAGGGAAAAAGGCTTCCGATTTATAAACAATTGCGACATCAGAAACAACAATCCCCTTCCCTTCCACATTGATCTCTGTCCAACCATGGGAATGAAAGAATCTGGCCCGACATTCATGCGTTAAAGTTAAAATCGCATCGTGTGCTAAGTGGCCTGCAAAATTGATATCAGAAATTCGAACACTTAAAGAAGTTTCAAAGACCAATTTGTCTGGAATATCAATGATAATCCTAGCCATTTAATCAACATACCACTGGTATCGTTCATCTACTTTTTTACTTTCTACTTTGAGTCGTTCCGCATTCCATCCAAGTAGTTTCGCGATTTTTTTATCCATTCGAATGCGATCCGAAGTGTCTAGTTTCCCAACCGTACCAACGCCAGACCTTCTAAAGTAAAAATCAGTGAGATGATGGATGTCTTCGTGTAAAACTATGTATTCTACTTCTTCTTCAAAATAAATTTCACCATTGGGGATACGATAAGAATCTGTTCCTTTCCCTTGTAATATCCTCCAAGTGGTGCTTCCGTAACGTCTCACAAGTGTTTCTATTTTGAATCCGGATTCATGTGGAAATTTAAATTGAATTTCAGTGACTAACTCTTTTACATTTTGGTACCGACCACCAAGTAAGGGTGTAAATTTAGTAACACAAGAATCTTCTTTACCCTTCGAATACAAATCAATCGAATTGACCAAACTTTCGGCCACGGCGCGACTTGTGGTATATTTACCACCTAACGCGGAAAAGAAACCAGGGAATCCTTCCTTTTCATAGTGAAAAATTTCCGATTTTCTAGAAGCTGAGTAGGTTCCTTCCGTACTTCCTGGGTCTTCCACTAGAGGACGCAAACCCCCATAGTAATAATCTACATCTTTTAACGTTAATTTTGCGAATCCAAAACTAAAATTGACTTCGTCAATTAAGTCTACGAGTTCAGATTGTTTGACTTTGAATTTGTCAGGATCATCTTCATAGGCAGTGTCTGTCGTCCCAATGATTGTTTTCCCACGCCAAGGGATCACAAATAGATGAGAACCGTCCCGTTTGGACAAAACAACACATTCATTCCCACAAATATTACGAACCACTGCATGAATTCCTTTGGATCGAACCAATTTTTTTTCTGCCGAAATTCCAGCCATTGATTCGATGACATCAGCCCATGGCCCTGCTGAATTCACAACTATCTTCGCAGAGACCAACACTTTTTTGCCTGTAATTTCATCCGTTAATCCAACCGTATAACCACCGCTATTTTGTTTTTTTAATGTGGTGACTGACAAATAATTAAAGGCGTGTGCACCTTTCTCTTTTGCTGAGAGGATAAATTCTGTAGTATGTTTTTCAGGATTTGGGTTTGCATAATCATAGTATTGAAAACTTCCAATCAGAGATTTTCTACCTAGCCCAATCACTTTATAAATCGTTTCTGCAATTGAATTCCATCGGTATTTGGGAAGTTGTACATCGGGATCAATGTCTTTGTTTCGATCAAATGAGAGTAGATTGTATAATTCCATACCAAGGAACAATTGGATCCTTTGGAATAACGATCGAATCGGTATGATAAAACCCATAGGACGCACTGCATGGGGAGATATTTTTGCTAAGTATCTTCTCTCAGAAAGAGACTCTCTGACCAAACCAATTTCAAAATTTTTTAAATACCGAAGTCCGCCGTGGATGAGTTTGGAAGTTGCTTGGCTTGTGCCCGATGCGTAATCATTTTTTTCGACAAGTAGGCATTGATACCCTCGTAAAGTTGCATCCCAAAGTACATTGGCACCAGTAATCCCACCACCTATGATGAGTATGTCGTATTCTTTTTTTAAATGTGTAAGTCTCGAGTTTTCTTGTTTGGTGCTATGTTTCATAAAATTAACATTTAATCGGTAAAACCTTTGGAATAACTTTGAATTCGGCAGGGAGTTGCCCCATATTCTCTCCATCTACGTCGATAAAAACATCTTCATCTGAATCGGCTTTGAGTTCTGTGATTTGTTTTGAAATCACCTTGGAATCCTCTGACAATTTCCCTTGGTAAAGATTCCCAAACTTTCTCAGAGTTTCAAAAACAGAAACGTCTTGGATCGCAAGTAAGTCCATCTTACCATCGTCTAACTTTGCCTTGGGGGCAAACCACATTCCTCCTCCTGCAAATTCACCATTCGCACATACGATCAACCTACATTTATTGGTAATCTTTTCAAATTTGGATAGCGTTAGTGTGATTTTTTTATTCGTATAAGAGAAAAGACAAACAACCGTATACAGTAAAAAAACTGCTTTGCCGCCAATAAACCGACCTAGCCTAGACTTGTTAACTCGGTAAACAACCTCACCACCCATACCAAAATCGGCTAAATTCAAACAGAGGTACTTCCCTTTCGTTTTATCTGATTTCGTATAGGTAACATCGATTAGGTCAATAAACCTTTCGGTTCCACCTAAGATTTGTTCCAATGCCTTCGTTGGACTTTTTGGGACTTTAACTGTTTTGATAAAATCATTCCCTCTCCCAGCTGGGATTGGACTAAATACTACATTTTTATTGATTAATTTACCGTTTTCAAAAAGTCCGTTGATGATGTTGGAAAAAGTACCATCACCACCAATCCCTAAAATCCAATGAAATCCTTGTTTGACTGCTTCCTTGGCTATGTCTTTTGCTGCCTTATCTTTTGTGGTGGCTTCATAGGAATATGAAATTCCATTTTGGATGAGGATTGGTTCAATTTTTTTCCAAACTTTTGCGGAAAGCCCTCCACCTGATACTGGATTTAAAATCACCTTCATTTTTCTCATCACGTTTCTCCTTTGTTTCCACCCGAAAATAAACCAAAAAATAAAACATGTTCTATGGTTTCCAAATACGCCTTTTCACTTTTGATTTCGTTTTGAAAATGACCATCGAGGATCACCTCCACTGCACCACGAATCATACCCCAAGCAACTGCCACATTCGGATATGTTCCACGCGAATTAATAAGATTTTCATTCTTTGCTTGTTTGTATATTTTTTCCAACAAAGACAAACGATTGGATCTTTCATCAATTAACATTTTACGCAAATCATCAGAGACATTCTCAATGTTTAAATTGACTCCACATTGTTTTGCGACGACATACATATGTTTGTCGCCAAGACAATGTTCGATATAAGCTCGAATCGCGCGTCTTGACATCTCAATAGCAGTTTTTTCTTCAAATGCTTTTTCCAACCTCGCACGAAGTCGCACATAATCTTCATATTGGATCCGTGCCATCAAATCATCTTTACTCTTAAAATGCAGATAAATAGTACCCCGCCCAATTTCTAAGTGTTTGGCGATATCATCCATCTTCACAAGTGAAGGATGTTTGGTTCGAAAAAGTTCAATCGCGCAATTTAGAATGTCCGATTCTCTCTGTGCAAATTCTCTTTTTTTTCGTTCCGATACACCCATTATTTTAATCCTAACAATCCGCCTGGATTCATGATGCCTTTGGGATCAAAAGTTTTTTTGAGTGAAGAAAGGATCCGAATGCCTTCCTCACCTACTTCTTTTTCCATCCAAGGAGATAACATCCTTCCAATTCCATGATGGTGTGATAAAGAACCACCATTCGCATGAATACTATCAATGATCCCTTTATGAAATTTCAAAAAATCTGAAACTTCATTTTGTTGATTCATAGGACTAAGAAAAATAAAATATAAATTGGCTCCATTTTCATAGGCGTGCGAAATGTGAACCATACACGATGTGTTTTCAAAACTTTTTATGTATGCCCTAGTGTTCTCCCACAAAGTATGCAGATTTGACCAACTAACCGCTGTCTCTAAAGTATCAATTCGTATCCCTTCATCCATTAGATAATCTCGAAGATACGCGCTCGAATACCTTTGGTGTAACCATTTATTTACGGGAGACTCCCCCGTGGAGAATCCACCATTCCGTTTTGCGATCTTTTTAATTTTTTTCATAACTTCTTTTGTATAAGAAGGGTCACCATCGATAATGATGTGCATAAGTGACCTTTGCATTGGTTTGTATCCGATGAATCTTAAAAATAAATCTTCCTTTCCTCCGTGTAATCCACTCATGTGAAAGGAGATATCAGTTTCCTCTGGATCTTGAATACGAAAGAAATGAGGTTTTCCAAATCCACCTTGCATGACTTCGCGCATTGTCTCAACGGCCTTTTCAAAGTTTTTAAATATAAAAGATCCTTTTGCAGAATTTTCTGAATGGTATTTACGAATCTTCAAAGTCGCTTTTGTGATCACACCAAAACTTCCTTCTGTCCCAAGGAACAATCGAAACATATCGGGACCAATGGATGCTGCTGGGTACACTTTTGATTCAAACTTACCTGAAGGAGTCATTGCCGTTAGACCCAATAGGATATCTTCGATTTTCCCATAACCCGTCGAAGCTTGTCCTGCACCTTTTGCCGCAATCCAACCACCAACCGTTGAAAATTCAAAAGACTGAGGGAAATGTCCGCAAGTGTATCCTCTTTCATTCAAATGTTTTTCCAACTCAGGACCATAAACGCCCGCCTCTACTGTCACTGTTGAATCAATGGCATTGAATTCGATGATTCGATTGAGTCTTGATAAATCGAGTGAGATACCACCCTTGGGAGCTTGGAGTGCTTTTGTCACAGTAGAACCTGCTCCAAAGGGAATGACTGGGATTTTATTCGCATTGGCTAAGGATAATATTTCCTCAATTTCTGTTTCATTTTTAGGTAAAACAACAACGTCAACTACCTCAGTGACTTCCCCAAACCTAGCTTTATAAATTTCAGTATAAAATTTTCCAATCGAATGCCTTGCCCGACTCACATCGTCTAACGAAACATTGGCGTTCCCTACTATTTTTTTAAGTTTGGAGACAATCGATGCACTTAATTTAGATTTTTTTAATGGTTTTAAATTGAGTTCTCCTTTGGGGAGAGAAGATTTAAGTTCATTTGAAACGGGGAATTGATTGTTTAAAAAATCAAGAGTATGTGAGGGAAGTTTTTCTTCTACTTCAGGGGAACCCCATTTGTAAATGCTTCGAGTTTGCATAGTGTTAACCGACAATCCTTATTTGCTCCAATTTCTGAACTAAATTCAAAAACTGACAACAAAAAAACATTTTTGTTCGTTTTATTTAACCACGTAACTCTTTGAAATATTCTGTACGGACTGATGTTAAAAAATCGAGTGATAAAGTTGTTTCAAACAATAATGATAAGGTTTCACGAAGCACTTCATCCAAATCAAATCCAGTTAACAGCCATTCAATCAATTCAAAACAAATATCGACAGCAGGTTGTGGATACAATTGCGTTTTTCCTTTGGCGATACTCATCAATAGATTCGGTATTTCAGCAGATCGGTTTGATTCGATTAAATTTCGAATCTCTGTTGGGAAAGAGACCATTAACTTTTGTTTCATGGCGTTTGGCGTAAAAACCAATTGGTCATCTTTCAATTCCAAAGCTTTTAAAAGATGTTCTTTTAAATTTTTTTCAGAATGATGGCTCTCTTGCCAAACAAACAATATTTTCTCTCCTACGAGAGAATCTTCAAAAGGTAAGAATGGATATGGTTTTTTATCCATAAAATTCCCAGGTGGGTATCCTCCTGGGAGAAACAGTACTGTTATTTTTTAGGTGGAACAACTGCGTCTTTGCAAGTTTTAGAAAGAGTAAATTTAACAACGGTTTTTGCAGGGATGACAATCGCTTCACCAGTTGCTGGGTTTCTACCTTTTCTTTTGGGACGATTTCGTTTAACAAGTTTTCCTAATCCTGGGATGACGAATGCACCATTCTTCTTTGTTTCTTTGTATGCGAGTTCAACAAAAGAGTCCAAGAATGCTGCTACATTTTTTTTGGTCATACCAGTTGTTTCAGCAAGTTCGCTGAGCATTTCGGACTTTTTCATTGGGGTAGGAGTTGTTGCCATACTTTGATTTTCCTCTAAACCATTTAACGGTTACACATTATTTACAAAACTACCTGTTTTGGTACAAGATTAAATTGATTTTGGATACAATTTTTCTTAGAATTTCCTAAGAAAAACGTAGTTTTTTTAAAAAAACCTTTATTTCCCTAAGGAAAATGGGAATTTCTTCCAAAACTCATGTCTTCCATCAAATACAAGAAGATCGTTGTCGTATTCAAACGTACCAAATACGAGTTGGATTTGGAAACTTATGGTTCCATCCAGGCATATAAGGAAGTCACAAAACAAAATCCAGATGTTTTCCAAAGAACGTTTGAATCACATGAAAGGCAAATTCGTTCCCGTGAGTATCTCAAAAACCATGTATTCCCCAAGGCGGACTTTGTGTTTCGTGAACATTTTGATCCAGATAGTGGGGCCAATTATGACTTAGTAGTCGCTCATGGTGGAGACAATCATTTCACTTATGTGGCGCATTTGGTAGGGAATACACATTTAATTGGATGTAATTCTGATCCAAATTCCTCAGTGGGAGCACTTCTTGGTTTCACTGCAGAAGAATTGGGAGAAGCTGTCAGACAAAATTTCAAACATACGAAATTAGAATCGTGGTCCCTACTTGATACGGAAATTCTTTATCCAAATGGAACGAAACTAAGAACTGTGCCAGCTGTTTGTGAACTTTCCATACGAAATAACAGCCCTGATCTCACTTCAAGGTTTTGGATTTCGTATCTGGATCAAAAAGAGGAGCAAAAATGTTCCGGATTACTCGTTTATACTGGGGCAGGCTCAACAGGATGGATCAGTTCCTGTTTTCCGAAAAAATTCCCACCCTTTTCCAAACATGAGCCTTTTTTCCATGTTTATTCTAGAGAAATACGAGTGAAATCTCAGGAAACAGAGTTTTCCTTGGCAGATTTTAGGGCTTTAGATCAAGTGGAAGTTATTTCCGAAATGAATGGCGGTTTGGCTGTGGACTCTCTTACCGAGAGGCATTACCCGTTTCCACCATATGCAAAGGCGGTGATTCGATTATCACCAGAGAAATTATTTGTACTTGTTCCACTAAAGAGAGGGGAATCCATGCAAGACTTACCATATGAAATAGAACAAAAGCGCATCAATGGAACTGTCATCGTTCAAATCAAAGGAAGGATGGAATCAGGTCCTTTGGATCGAATCACACAAACAATCTTAGATGAGATGGTTGGTGCTGATCGAAAACATTTGATTTTAGATTTTTCTGAATTGCGCTATATTTCGAGTTTAGGAATCAGAATGATTCTAGACGTAAAAATGAACCTTCAAAAAAGAAACAAGGAAATGGCGCTTGTTGGAGTGACTAGTTCCATATTACAAGTGTTCCATTTATTAGGATTATCGAATGCCTTCCAATTTTATTCTGACAGAGAAGATGCATTGAAGTCTTTTGAGGAGCCATCTAAGTCCTAGATGTCTCCCCGAATTTCCGTTTGGATCTCCAACTCGGTTTTCATTTCTTTTTTTGCTGTTTCTATATTATACTCGTTAGTTTATTTCGAGAACAATTCCCTTCGAGAAGAATCTTCTTCGCTAATTGATGAGAAAAACAGAAGTTTTGCGAGGGTTCAAGAGTTATCCCGTATCAAAAACCAATTCCCAATAGCCTACCAATGCCATTATAATTTTGGACTGAGTGATGGTTCATTATTTGAATCCACAGAAAAAATACCCTACTCAATTTACAAAAGACTTAGATTGGGGGACACAATTGAAATTTATAAAAAAGAATTGAGAAGTCTTGGGAAACAAACCGCAATTTCGAGAATTATGGGGAATGAGGAACCACTCCCCCTTTTAGAGAACTTAGAAAAATATTTTAAATATAGCTTTTATTACTTCTTTGCTTTAACGTCTGTTCTTTTAACCATTAGGGTTTCGGGATGGTTATTTCGAACTTATCCTTCCCAGAAAAAACCAAATGAGACTGACGCGATTGTTGCAAATAATTCTCTGGATTCACATCAAAAGTAACGAAACACATATACTTATCGTATTTTACCACATACATAAACTCCATATAATTCAGATGTGTGTTTTGCGTCATAAAGCCGCGCAACCATTTACTATCCCGATATACCCTTTCGTATTGAATGTTAGTTGCATCTATCTTTTTGATTGATTCCGCAGATTCTTTAGAATAATCACGACTCATAATTTCTTTTTTGAGCGTCTTAATCAAGTTATACTCAAGTTTTGCTTTATTAGGTGGTAAATTTTCGGGACGTGTTTTATAGTAGTACTCGAATAACTCTTTGTCTTGGCCTTCTTTGGCATCGTGATTTTCTTGGGTCACGTCAGTCGAGGTCGATTGTGGTTTGGTGTCCTGTGCAGAAATTGAAAAAACTGCTAAACTGAACATTAGGATGAAGAGAAGACTTTTTTTCGAGAGTTCCATAGTTACTATTATCGGTTTTTTTAAGTAAATTTCAAAATAAAATTTTCGGTTTTCAAAAAGAGAAACAAGGTTCAAAACAGTTTTATCATGTCGATTCCCCCACTCATGACATTCCAGGAGGACTTCCTTTCTGGGAAATTGATCACCAAAGAATATGTCCATTTTTCGGAAAGCGATTGTCCGGAATTGGATGTTTGGATTGGTCGAGTGGTAAGGAGTATTTCATTAGAATTCCTCCATGAAATCCTATTCACGATTCTGAGTGAACTTTTGGTCAATGGATGTAAGGCAAATGGGAAACGAGTATTTTTCTCAGAACAAGGGTTAGACTTATGGAATGAGAAGGATTATGCTCGTGGTATCTCTTTGTATAAGGACGAATTTGGGCACAATCGTAAGCGAGTTTTTTTATCTTTAGAAAAATCGAATTTTTTTATCAAACTCAGTACAATGTTTAAGGAAGATTTTATTGAGTTTCGCGTTCGAAACAATGCTAAAATACTTCCAGAAGAAAAGAATCGAATTCTAAGGAGAGTTCAAGCTTCCGTTAAGTACAAAAACATCAACGATGCATATCGGGAATCTGTTGATAATGAAGAAAGTTCTGGACTTGGGATCGTTTTGATCCACATCCTTCTTCGTAATTCAGGGATTCCAAACCAGTTTTTCGAATTGGTGACTGGGGATGATTTTACAGAAGTAATCATCCGAATTCCAAAACAATTGATCCCAAAGGAAAGCCAAACTCGTATCAAGGAACTTCTGATCCGAGAAGTGAATTCTCTCCCTCCCCTACCCGCTCAAATCAATAAGCTGATTCTGATCGCAAAAAAGAAAGATGTTACTTTCCAAGAAATTGCGATGGAAGCAGAAAAAGATCCTGCCATAGCTGCGGAAATCATCAAAATTGCAAATTCTCCACTATTTGGAATCCATAAGTCAATTGTGACTGTAATCGAGGGCGTAAAACGGATTGGTCTAAAAAACCTTGAATCTATCTTTCTTGCATTAGGAGCCAAAAAAATACTTAACTCTCGTTATGCGAAACAAGTGTTGGTATGGACACATTCTTTCAAAACTTCCATGTATGTAAAATTTCTTTTGGAAGAAAAACGTAAACACATTCAACTATTGGAAACAGCCACTGTCGCCGCTCTACTACATGATTTAGGCAGAATGGTTTTACTCTCACTGGATTTAAGTCAGGTCAATCAAATTCGAGTTCTTAGAAGTGATGATAATACTGAAATCTCAGAATGGGTTGAGGAATATACAGTAGGAACAACTCACTCCGAAATTGGTTTTTTAATTTCAGAAAAATGGCATTTCCCAGAAGAAATATTAGATGTGATCCGTTTCCATCATAAACCATGGCAATGTAAATCTAGAAACAATATCCTATGTCAAATCATATATCTCGCTGATATCCTAGCGAATATCGGAAAAGGGAAAGGAAACTACTTCACAGTCGAGCCAGAAGTCCTCGAATATTTTGATATCAAATCAGAAAAAGAATTTCGGGAAATGCAAGACCGCTTTAAAATTAACTTTGAGGAACATAGAGAAGAATACCAAAATCTCTTTATTTAATTATGGATTGGAAACAATTACTCACTTTAGAAGAAAAAGACTTAGAAGATCCAAATTTAGCCTTTGAACTCAATTTGGTTGGCCATCCAGAATACCCGAATATCTCTAGTCTTCCTCCAGATGAAACCTTAGAGATTTTAAAAGAATTTTTATTGGCAGAGGGTCATATAGTGAACTTAAAAAATTTACTGAGTTATGCTCCTATACTAGAAATTACTTTGACCAAAAAAAACTTACCTTCTATTTATGGTTAGTTTATTTATTTCATAAATCTGCTTTTAAATCTTTCCCTAACTCCGTACTAAATTCGATTTTCTTCGCTACTGATTTTTCCATACTAGTAATCAATAATTCATTTGTTTTTGCCAATCGATCTGCCATAATCGAAACCATTTTTGCTGCAAATTTTGGATTTTTGACTAAAAAATTCTCTAGCTGTTGTTTACTTTCAATCACAGCCAACTCACAGTTCGTAATGGTTCTTGCTGTGGCGCTTCTTGGATTAGAACTAAAAAGAGCCATTTCGCCAAAGAAGTCTCCCGGTTTCATGAGTGCCAAACGCGTTTGGCTATTGTTCACGGTGAAAAAAATTTCAACGTTTCCTTGTAAAATGATGTACATAGCATTATTCAACTCACCTTCTTTAAAAATCCTTTGATTGGGTGGAATGTTGAGTTTGCTCATAGAATAGTGACTCCTATATCTATTTTTGGCTATTTTGCCTAAAATCTGAATTCATTTTCCTTTTCTCCCTGAAATATAAAATGAAAATGCTCTAAAAGGACGTTTTGAATATGGAATGGGAACTATTAGGGATCATACTAGCTGGAATGGTGGTGATAACATTTTACTGTTTCAAAATTCCATTGGATTGGCCAGCTCCGAATCATTCAAAAGAAAAACGTGAGACTCGCTTCGATATTTTACGAGGGTTTGCCATGACGGGAATTGTGATGATCCATATTCATTCCTACTTCCAATTCTTTCATCCTGCAGATTCATTTACCATTCAGAATACATTACTTTTGTCAAATTTAGCTCGTTTTTCTGTCCCAATTTTTATTTTAACCTCAGCCATTTTTTTAAGGAAAAAAAATGGATATTGGAATTCAAAAATCAAACATTTGATCTTACCATATACAATCTTTTCGATTTTAGGTTATTGGATCAAATACAAGGATTATAGTGTATTCGAGTTTTTAGAGTTTTATTTCTTTGGAAAGGTATTCACACCATTTTATTTCGTACCTCTCTTACTTCAATTTTATCTATTGTATTATTTAATTAGTTCGGTTTTCACGAAAGAAACTTATAAATACTGGATACTGTTACTCTCGTTCATTATCAACACAGTTTCTAACCTTGGGTTTTTTGATGATTATTTACCAAAAAATTACCAATCCATTTCAATACTCAATTATATCTTTTTCTTTGTATTAGGTATTCAAATTGGAAATTCTAAAGATACCAAAACGCTTCATTCCAATCATTCCCAATATATCTTATCTGCTTTTTTTTCCGTTTTTTTTGTACTACTAATAGTATTTAGTCATTTATATGTAGTAGATTTAAAGAATCACCACACAATATATCCAATTTTCATCATGTTTTTCCTTTGGAATCACTTAGACCAAATGAATACATCGATCACTAAACTTTTTAATTTTATAGGAAACCAGAGTATTTTTATTTTTCTTCTACATCCATTCATTATCCATTTTATGCATAGCGTTGATCCCTATACATTTGGTGGACCTATATTTGGATATTTATTTACACTTTTATTAAATGTTGGAATCCCTATTTTTGTAGCAATTACAATCCAAAAGGGTAAGTTTTTATATCAATCACGCCACTTGACCTAATCGTTGTAAATGCTTTAGCATACTCGATTAATACATTTACAACATAAGTCAATCGATTCCGAATGTATTCATCCTCTTTTGATTCAGGAGAATCCGCATTCAAAAGAGTTTCCACATGTCTTACTATTACATGATCTGGAATATAAACTATGCGCGTGTTTTTGTAACTCGACATTCGTAATTCCGCATTTGGATAACTTCCACCCATTCCACTCGAGACTGTTACAATGAGGCCTGGTTTGTGTGAAATATCTCCACCAGATAAATATAAAAAGAAATTTTTTAATGCTGGGCTTGCCATTCCAGCATATTCTGGAGTGATAAAAATATATGCATCGGATTCTAAAATTCCTTTGCTGTATTCTTTCCAAAATTTCTTTATTTCAGAATCTTTTTCCCACATACCTGGTTCCCAAATTGGCAGGGGTGAATTTCCTAAATCAATAAGGTTTGATTCAATTCCTTTTTTTTCAAAAATTGCTGATAAAAATTTTGTAACTTTTAAAGACTGAGAATTTTTTCTATGACTTCCACATACTAAAGTTATTTTCATTTAGGCCCACCTCCTTGATTTTTATTTCCCTTATAATGAGACTTTTTCTTATTTTTCCATTTTCGGCTATTGTGACCACTTGGTTTGGTCTCTCCATGCGCTTCCTTTTTATTCTGGTGATGGTTTTGGTTTTGTTTTTTATCAGAATAATTTCTTTCTTTTTTGTTCTCTCTATCTTTAACAAACCGCAACTTTTCATCACCAAACAGCTGTATGTAACCGAACAAAAAAGAAGCAAGAATTCCGTGAATCTTTTCCCACTGTTTTTTGTCGAGACCTCCAAAAACTGGGTGCTCAGCAAATGGCCCTGAATGCAACTTAAATGCCGTCAGAGATGTTTTTAATCTTAACTGTGCAGATTCTGGGTCACCCAAATCTTTCGGCGGGAACCCAGGTATCTGATTTGTTTTTGTATAATGGCCTTTAGAGATTAGTTTCGCAAACTTATACTTCCCTAAAAGTTTGTTAACCGTTGTTCTCTTTGTAATATATCCGATTCCTTGGATTGATAGTTCTATAGATTCAGCCAAAAAATCAAAAATTTGAGACAATGTAATATCTGACTTTTGTTTCTTTTCGCACTCAATAATTATCGATAGTTCCTTTTCGATATCATCTATAGTTTTTAATTTTAAAATTGATTTCATATTCCCTCTAATCGCTGATACCGTACTTTTTCTTTAAAGAAGTTAATTCTTTTAGAAAATTTTCTCTAACTTTGGTGCTAAGTTTTCCAACGTTAATACTTATTTTATTTTGGCTCATGCCAATTCGGGGTGAAATCGTTTCACCCCCTCTATTTTCTTTCCGTTTCAATAAATCTTCCAAATTTTTAACAGAAAGAGGTTTCCCGCTGATGATCAATTCCATTACTGATTTTTGATCCAATCGAGCGATACTGCTAAGTTGTTTTACATATCGTTCACTGTAACCCAAAAGTACAGAAACTTCGTCTGCAGTTTTCTTTTTTTCTTTCCTTAAATACTGAATCGCTTTACCTACTTCCCATGGATTTAAGTTTTTCCTCTTTTCATTCTCGGCTAATGACATTTCATAACAAACATCTTCATTCGCGTCCGTTATAATAGCCGGGATTTCCTTCCATCCAAGTTTTAATGCTGCTCGATACCTTCTTTCACCAGCGACAATTAAATACTTACCCTTATCCTTCCTAACCAAAATAGGTTCAATCAATCCCAGCCTTTCCATGGATGGCACTAAATCTGAAGTATCTTCTCTACCGATGAGCCGTGGCTGAGTAGGATTGGGAAAAATTTGATTCAATTCAAGATGAGACGGATTTTTCTTTTTTTCAGAATAGGCAGATATTAAATCTAAAGCTTGGAATTCAGTTTTTTTCGACATAAATTTTCCCTTTAACTTCGGTTGCTAATTCTCGAAAGTTTTTCATCGTTGTTAGGTCAATTTTCGAGAGAAGACTCATCTTTGCTTGCGCTTGCGGAATCGATTCTCGTCTTTGAATCACTGTTTCAAAAACTGGGAAATATTTTTTAACCCCTTCGGCTAAACCAGCAAGTGCTTTTTGACCTTCATATTGATTGAGAACAGCACCTAATAGTCTTAATCTTTGATTTGCTTTTCTCTGTATTTTTTGGATCGTTTCATATAAATCTTTAATTCCCTGGAGACTAAAAGCTCTGGTCTGAATGGGAACCAGAATATAATCAGCACAGATTAATGCATTTTCCAAAATTAGACCTAAGGATGGAGGGCAATCAATAATTATATATTCATATCTAGATCGCAAAGGTAGGATTGCTTCTTTTAACAATTCGAAATCATCTCTTTCATACGGTGTGGTTAAATTGGCGAGTTCTAAATTGGAAGGTAACAAATCAAAATTATTAGAAATATTTCGTATGATGGGTTCAATATTTTTGGATTTTTTTCCGCGATATCCTAAATAATCCATAATAGAAGGAATCTCATCTCGCAAAAAAAGATGGGTCGCATTGGCTTGAGGATCCCAATCAATGAGAAGCACTTTGTGATTTTCAGAAAGAGCCTCTGCTAAATATAAACTAATCGTGGTTTTCCCCTCCCCTCCTTTTTGATTTGATACGGCGATCACACTACTATCAAATCCTTCCATGTTTGAAGATTCAAAATATTTCAATAGGATCGACTGTTTAAATTCTCCGGTTTTCCAACCAGGCACTTTTAAATTTGAGACTCTATTTTGAAAATCTTCAAGATCTAGTCCTACAAATTTTGCGGCTTCTTCCAAATCAAATATTGTATCGAAGTTTCCCATAACCTACCATAAAGATCGTAATTTCGCAGTTATTGTCAATTTAATTATGTCTCCTAAGGGTGAAATCATTTCACCCCCTCCATGCTCACTATTTTATGGAAATCCATCGAACAGGATTTCTGACCCACCAAAAGATCTTCATCACTACAATTTACGAATTTACAACATTAAGGTAATTTACATTCTAAGTTGGTGCCAAAATTTTCGCAATTTTCTCCAATTTTGTTTATCTGCCTTTTGTTTGTTTCCGAAATTCGCGCCGAAATCATCTGGGGACCGACGATCGAAAAATCAGGAGGAGAATATATTTTTGAAACTGGAAACAAGTTCCCAAATCTTTCAGGAATTCGCGGAGGCTCACGGATTTCATTTCCAAGGACTTTTACACTATTTGGAATTCAAGGGATATATATTAAAGACAACTGGGAAATTAGCGGAAATTTGAAAACTACTGGATGGAATCAGAAATCAGGCGAAGCTCGAGATGAAGATTTTTTATTAGGGACAGTTTCAACCGAAAAAACTACGAATATTGCGACTAGAGAATGGAGTTACCGCGATTCAGCTACAGTGTATTCTGGAAGCAGAAACTTTGCAGATGGAAAAGGAAAATCGACGGTAGTAGAAAATAGAGTCGAATTTTATGGTAGGTACTATTTTCAAAATGCAAATCCAGATCATTGGAGTGAAGGTTCGGGGTTTTTCCTCTCAACAGGAGTCCGATATTCCTATTTTAAATACCTTTTTTATGATGTGAACCAATACATCGAAACTACTCCAATTTTCTATGGGCCTATTGGATTAGGGCTCAGTTTTTCAAATGATTTATGGGAGTTATTTTATGGTGGTGGGTATCGATATTCTAAAAACAATTTTTACTTTGACTTTAGTTTTATGCCTTCCATTGGAAGAATTAAAACAAGAGATTTCCATGTTCAAAGATCCATTAATTTTTTCTCAGAAAATTATGGATTAGGTTGGGCTTCAAAAATTGAGTTAGGATACAAATTTTACCCCAACTGGTTGAGTTATTTAAGAATCAACCATCGCCGTTTTTTTTCTGAAGGCAGATTCACATCCCAAGGAGGATTAACTGTCTCTGACTTAACTTCCAACTTAGTTTCAGGATTTAAATCCCATATCAATATAAAAGATTTTTCAATCGAATTCGGCGTTCTAAATAAAGTAGACTGGAATGAAGGCAAATCTCAATCAGAAGTAAAAGAATCACCGGTAAAAGAAAAAATTGACACCAATGAATCAAATTGAAGTAGAAAGGAAAATCACTAAAGGAAGAAACATCTCGTTAACCGTTTACCAAAATGGGAGAGTGGTATTAAAACATCCTGCTAGAATTCCTAAGTCACAATTAGAAAATTTTTTAGCCGAAAAACAAGATTGGATACTAACCAAACTTAAAAAAATTCCCAATGATATTCCAAAAACCTTAAAATTTGAAGAGGGAGAGTCTATTCACATCTTTGGGAGTATGTATCAAATATATTTAAACGACAAAAATACTTTTTTTGACTCTAAAAATGGATTCAATATTCGAAATGAAAAAACAGAATCCTTAAAAATAAAAAAATCAAAACAGTATCTCAAGGCAATGTTACTTGAAATAATTGAACCAATCATGGTAAAATTTGAATCAAATCTAAAAACTAAAGTCAAAAAAATCTCCATCCGAACCATGAGATCTTTATGGGGAAGTTGTAATTCCAAAAATGAATTATCGATTAATTTAAGTTTAGTCCACTGTCCTATCTCCATAATTGAATACATTATTCTGCATGAAATTGCTCACACAATTGAACATAACCATTCTCGAAAATTTTGGGAAATTGTAAAATCGCAAAACCCAAACTATAAAATTTCAGAAAAATGGCTAAAAGAAACTGGCAAAAAGTATATTTACTATTTAAATTAAATGAAAAATAAAATCAAAGTATTGTTTATATGTTTGGGTAATATTTGTAGATCTCCAGCAGCACAGGGAGCATTTGAAAGTTTAGTTCAAAAAGAAGACAAAATAAATTTTTTCGAAATTGATTCATGTGGAACTTCTGGTTATCATGATGGAGAATTACCAGATCCTAGAACAAGAAAAGTAGCACAAAAACGTGGAATTCACCTGACTCACCGCTCACGAAAATTGAAGTTAAACGATTTGGACTATTTTGATTATTTACTTGTTATGGATGATAACAACTTTCGCGAAGTTATCAGTCTAATAAGTGACGAACCAACGCGAAAAAAAGTAATGAAATTCGGAAGTTTCCGAACAGATAACGGAGTTAGTATTGTTCCAGATCCGTATTACGGAAACGAACGTGATTTTGAATCAGTTCAAGATTTAGTAGAAAACTGTTCCGTTGGTTTTTTAAAATTCCTAGGAGTATAATTGTGTCTCAAAACAAAAAGAAAGTTGTGATCATAGGCGCAGGCTTCGGTGGACTACAAGTCATAAAAACACTCGCAAACGACAAAAACTTTGAAGTATTGGTTATCGACAAAAAAAACCATCATCTGTTTCAACCATTACTTTACCAAGTTGCAACTGCAGTTTTATCACCAGCTGATATCGCAATCCCAACAAGATCAATCACTACCAAATACAAAAACGTTAAAATTCTTTTTGGTGAAGTAACAGATATCAACTTCAAAAACAAAGAAGTAAAATTTCAGAATTATACAGAATCTTATGATTACCTAGTTATGGCAACCGGAGCTAAAACCAGTTATTTTGGAAACCCGCAATGGCAAAACAAAACATTGGGTTTAAAAAATCTTAAGGATGCCTTGGCAATCAGACGACAAATTTTATTATCCTTCGAACAAGCGGAGTTAATCGCTGATTACGAAACATCAAAAAGTTTGATGCACTATGTAATTATTGGTGGGGGCCCAACTGGAGTTGAATTAGCAGGCTCAATTGCAGAATTATCACATAATATCATTCGGAAAGATTTCCGAAATATCGATTCAGGAATGACGAAAGTTACTTTAATTGAAGCAGGACCAAAACTATTAAATGCATTTAGCGAATCTTCAAGTCAATTCACTAAAAAAAAGTTAGAGAGTAGGGGAGTTGAAGTTTTGACAAATTCTCCAGTTTTAGACATAACCGATTCAGGTGTTGTTTTAAAAGATAGGACCATTGAATCCAAAACAATCATTTGGGCAGCAGGTGTCGAAGGATCCGATTTGGCCAAAAAAACATCGATTAACAAAGACAAGGCGAACAGAATCCTTGTAGATGAATACTGTCGATCTATAGACCATAACGACGTTTTTGTCATAGGTGATGCCGCAAATTTTAGCAAAGGTTTGAATAGGCCTTTACCAGGTGTCTCACCAGTTGCCATGCAACAAGGAAGGTATGTTGCAAAACTCATCCAATCAATTGATAAAGGTAAAAAAACAATTCCTTTTCAGTATTTTGATAAAGGGAATATGGCAACGATTGGGAGAACAGATGCAGTAGCGGAATTTGGAGCCCTTCGATTAAAAGGTATCATTGGTTGGTTCGGCTGGTTATTTGTTCACTTGGTTTACCAAGTTGGATTTAAAAATAAAATGAGCACACTCATTAGCTGGGTCTGGAGTTATTTGACTTTTAGAGCCGGATCAAGACTGATTCAAGAGGAAGTCAATGATCTATCAGTTAGATCTTAAATTCCACTGATTTTTTTTTGCTTCGGAACTACACTTTCGGTAACCAATTTCTGTATTACCTACCCATACCAGTGAATTGGTTTCTGTTGCTCCGCTGGTTGTATGTCTCTGTAAAATTGGTATCATATAGAGATAACCATTTCTTCTATTTGTCTCACATTCAGCTTGGAGTTGATCCTCTCGAGAAAGTTGAGCACAACCAAAGAACAATAAGCTCAGAAAAATGAATCGATAGGAGTTTATCATTTAGAATTGTCTAACATTTCCTTTAATAGGTGATATTCTTTCATTTGCTCGGGGGAACAAAAGGACAAATTCTTTTCAATAAAGGAAAGGTCTGCTTCTGCTTTTTTGAATTGGCCAATTCTGTATTCTGGTTTATGACTCACTTTTAAAACAATTTCCCCAGTGTATCCTGTTTCACCATTGGCTTCTAATAGAGTTGATTTTGATCGTTTCAAATACAAAGGAAGCAGACTTTGAACCGTTTCATCCTTTCCAAACTCATTGATTCCAGTTGTCAAAAGAGTAATTTTTTTTCTGTGGATGGATGTTAAGTCAGCTTTTTTATCACAATCGATTAGAGATTCACATGGATGTTGTGATTTGGACTGGCCCATTAGAGGGAAGATCAACAGAAAAAAAAAGCAGATCCATTGTTTTAAAAACATAACAAAAATACAATCATAGTAAATTAAAGAATCAAGCCTAATTCACTAAGATAAATGTTTACAATCAAATGCTTTAGAAAAACTCTATGATAATGTTGCCGATTTCGATTCGCACTAAATTCCACTCAATCGAGGGATTGGAGTGGGGGAATCCGCAAGGAACTCCGATTTTATGTTTCCACGGATGGCTTGATAACGCGAACAGTTTCGCTCCACTTGCAAATTTTTTCCCAGAATATAGATTTATCTCAATCGATTTTCCAGGCCATGGTAAATCCAGCCATAAACCTGAAAACTCAGTTTATTACTTTACTGAATATGCCCTCGAAATCGTATCCATAACACAGGCATTAGGTTTGGAAAATTTTATACTTATGGCACATTCCATGGGAGCCGCTATATCTACGTTAGTTGCCGGTACAAATTTATTAAAACTTAAACAATTGATTCTAATCGAAGCTCTTGGTCCTTTAACAAACGTTTCGCAATCTGCACCTGATATCATGACAGAAGCAATCAAACAAATTCTACACCCAAGAGGGAAAAAAGAAACCTATTTCCCCGATATGGAATCTGCAGTTACTATCAGACTAAAAGCAGGAGACATGAATGAAGAATCTGCATCAATACTCATGGATAGAGGGATTGAAAAAACACCACGAGGGTTAAAACCAAGAAGAGATATTAGACTCCACTTTAATTCTTTTTTCCGATACACAGAGGAACAAGTGATTTCCTTTTGTGAGCGAATAGATTGCCCAACATTACTATTATTAGGCGACAAATCAAATTTCCCAATTGCAAATGCTTTCCCCGGTAGAAAATCTGCTGTCAAAAATTTAACCGAAGTGATTCTTAGTGGTGGTCATCACTTACACATGGATCACCCAGAGAAAGTAGCGCATGTCATCCGCCAATTTTTGAATGATCATAACATAAAGGAAACTTAATGAATTCACCCATCGAAAATCCATCTAGACATGGATATGAAATTCACCATGACACTTGTTTTGGATGTGGAAAAGAAAATCCACTTGGACTTGTAGCAGATTTTACATTCCACGACGAAACAGGTGAAGTCAATTTTACTTACAACTTTAAAAAATTATATAATGGCGCACCGGGTTTTGTTCACGGTGGGATATTATCAACCATGTTAGACGAGGCGATGGGAGGACTCTGTTTTCACTTAGGTTACATCGTAATGACTGATACAATGAGTTTCAAATTCCACAAAGCGACCCCAGTTGAAACAGAATTATTAATCCGTGCATGGCCTATCAAAAAGGCAAAACGTAAAGTTTTATTGGAATGTGAACTCACATCCTTAAATGGAGAAATTTTATATGTAAAGGGGGAGGGTGCATTTCATATCCTACCTCCACGATTTTTCTCAGAAAAATTGACAGGTGGCAAAATAGCGATTGCGAACGAATTATTATCTGTTAATAAATTGAAACGAGCACATCTCTTTGACAGGATAGAAACATGAATTCAAAATTTTATATTTTAATGATCACAATATTGATGATCCAATGTTCTGGTGCATCAATAAAAGATGGATCAGGTGACCAAGAATTTGAACTAAAATTCACAAAAGGTAAATGGATCCGAACAGAGCGATTTAAAAATTCAGGCGGGATTCGAGCGGTAGGAGAAGTGAAAGCGGAATGTGGAGGAGCAAAATGTTCAGAAGACCAAGTTTCAAAATTTGCGCCTCCAAAAATCAAATCTCTACCGAAACATGGAATTTGGGAAGAATATATCCAATTCGAGCAACCTGGATCCACTGCCGAAAATCCAAAGTTTAAATCCACACTTGACCAAGTTGGCGAATACATAGATGGAAAAAAAACAGGAATATGGAAAAAACCAGATCCTGAAAATCCACAAAGACACATTGCGGAAACTCCATGGATCGACGGAAAAAAAGAAGGAATCGCTAAAACTTTCGACAAACAAGGGAATGTAACATCTGAAACTACCTATGTCGATGACAAAAAAAATGGCCCTTATTATCGTAAAAATAACAAAGGGGAATGGATCGAAAAAGGTGGCTTCAAAGATAACGAAGAAGATGGTGATTGGACTTACCATTTTGTTGGTGCTGATGGGAACGGAATCAAAACAAAAGTTTCCTATTCAAATGGATTAAAGAACGGAATCGAAATCAATTATTACAAAGACGGAGCCATTGAATCGCAAGGAAATTATTCTGCCGATGTACGTAATGGTCTTTGGAAGATGTTTGGAAATAAGGGAAATATATTAGCAGAAGGAAATTATTCCAAAAAAGAAAATTCTGAAAACTTAGACATCAAATACGAAAGGACCGGTACTTGGAAGGAATACTATCCCGATGGGAAACTTTTTGGTACTGGAACAAGAAAACATACTCGAACTGGAGAATGGAAATTCTTTTATAAAAACGGACAAGTTGCCTATCATGGAAACATGGCCAATGAGAGTATGTTGGAGTCTGCAAAAGTCTATGACCAAACAGGTAAAATTTTAGGAGAAGGTAAATTGTTTTTCTCTCTCGTAAAAATTGATGAAGAGTTACAAGACTTAAAATTAAATTATAAACCGAGTATCCCATTCACTTATTTTTACCCTTCAGGAAAAAAAAGAATGGTGATTCGTTCAACAGAAGATGCAACGGAATACTCAGAAGATGGTAGAGAATTGGGCAAAGGACCAGTAGAACCTCAAGGAAGAAAAATGGGATGTTGGACAATCGGTGGTAAAACAGAATACTACATGATCGATAAACCAATGCCAAAAATGACTGCTTCCCAATGCAAATAGATAAAGAACAAATCAAAGAAATTTCCGATCAAATCAAATTGATTCGGTCGGAATTAGCAGAATCCATCTCGGGAATGGATGATGTCATCCATTCCCTGTTTGTGGGACTAGTTGCAAACGGTCACATATTATTAGAAGGTATGCCAGGACTTGCAAAAACTTTACTAGCAAAAAACCTAGCCTCCATCATTGACGCTAAATTTTCAAGAGTACAATTCACCCCAGATCTATTACCTGCTGATTTGATTGGAACGAATATTTTTAATCCAAAAAATTCAACATTTGAAATAAGAAAAGGGCCAATATTCACTAACGTTCTGTTAGCTGACGAAATCAACCGCGCACCTGCAAAAGTACAATCAGCACTTTTACAATGTATGGAAGAAAGACAAGTCTCCATTGCTGACCAAACCTTCGACCTTCCACCACCTTTTTTTGTCATTGCCACTCAAAACCCAATCGACCAAGAAGGCACATATCCACTCCCAGAAGCACAATTAGATCGATTTTTATTTAAAGTGAACGTAGGTTATCCAAAATTTGATGATGAGGTAGCAATCTTACACCAACACGGAAATGTAAATTTCGAAAAGAAAAACCCCAACAAAACATTAAAACCAAAAGAGATTCAAAAAATTTCTGAAATTTCAAACCATGTATTCGTAGATCCGAAATTATATTCCTATATAGTCCATTTAACAAGGAATACTCGACCGGAATCAATCTCTGATAATGATTTAAAAAATTATCTATCTCACGGAGTGAGCCCTAGAGCAAGCATCGCCTTGTTAAAAGTGAGTCGCATCAATGCTCTTTTAGAAGGAAGGACATTTGTGATCCCAGAAGATATTCAACGATATTTTCCAGAAATCGTCAAACATAGACTTCATCTTACGATTGATGCCATCAGTGAGGATATCAGCACCAATTCCATTATCAAAAGGATTCTAACAATAACGGAAGTTCCATAAAATGCTTGATCCCGAGTTAAAAAGGTTACTCCAAGTTTTGCAATGGGAATCAAAAAAAAAATTTGTATCGAACAGAAGAGGATCTCTATTTACTTCTGATCGCGGGCGAGGGCTTGATTTCAAAGAAGTCAGGAATTATCAATTTGGCGATGACATTCGTTATATTGATTGGAACGTAACCTCGAGAACAGGCGAACTCCATACGAAAGAATTTTATGAGGAAAAAGATGCAAATATCATCATCTTTATTGATCAAAGTGTTTCTATGGATGGTAAAAAAGCATTAACAACATTTCAATTGGCTCTATTTTTATCTCTATTCCATATCAAAATTGGCAATCGTATTTTTTTAGTAAGTTTCTCTGATCAAAACATTTCATCAAATCGTTGGCTAAAAACCGAAACGGAAGTTCTCACTTATTTTGATTCGATCAGTAGACTTAAACCTGGCAAACAGACCAATTACTCAAATGCATTCCAATATGCTTTTAAAATTCATCCCAAATATGCTGTTTCTTATTGGATTAGTGATTTTAACCAACTTTCAGAATGGATCAAAAATGCACCTATACCAAAAGTTTGGGAACAATTTGGTGTCTGCATCCAAGATCCTATAGATGAATTAAAATTTCCCTTTTGGTTAAAATGGTTTCAACCAATCTCGCAAGAAAATGTTGAATTTAGAAATTTGAATTCGACATACAAAAAAGACCTAACAGCTGCAAAGTCTATTTTTGGGAATAAATGGATTCAGATAGATCCAAATCAAAAACTTCACAACCAAATTCTACCTTTATTCAAGGTAAAACACAGTGCATAAGTTCATTTTATTGTATTTTGGATTTACTGTTGTTATCTTCGCTTCACCCAAGGAATCAATTTCATTGGAAAAAATTTATGTGGGTGACATAACAGAATATACGATTGAATGGAAGGACGATGATATAACTGATATTAGCTTGCCTGAAGGAAAATTTTACGAAGATCACTCATTACCAACTTTTGAAATCCAATCGGTGACAAAAGAAAAAAACAAAATCACTGCTTCGGTTATTTTTTTCAGTGCAGGAGATTTCTTCTTACCAACAACATGGAAAGAGAATGGAGTCGATTTTAATTCAAAGTTAAAAATTAATGTCCTCTCTAATTTGACTGGAACAGAAACTGAAATTGAAGACATTGAACCTCCGATCATTTTTTCAGGACCCTATTTTCTTCGGCTTATAGGACTCATCCTATTTACTTGTATCAATTTATATCTCATCTATGCATTGTATTTGTATTGGAAATCAAAACCTAAGATTGTAGACGCGGCATGGGAAAAGAGTCCAAAATTATTAGAATCAACAAAACGTCTCCAATATTTAGAGCAATACATTCAATCAGAAAAAATTACTGAAAAGGAACTTACATTTCGGATAAGCGAATACCTAAAAGAAGTATTTTCCGAAAAATTTCAAGAAAATCTATTAGGTAATACAGACTCCGAATTTTTAGCCATTTTACATGATAAAACCCATATTCCTGATAGAGCCATTCGGGATTTACGTCTCTATTTCAGAAATTTAAAATACAGTGAGAACTCTCAAATTATCTCTAAAGAAGATGCAGAGAAAATCTGGGACCAAATCAAAAAGGATTTTATAACCTAACATGGACCAGTTCCAAAGGCCTTACCTTTTACTTTTGATGTTCCCGATTTTGATGCTATACTTTTATCAATGGAAACAAAACCCATATGGACCAATCTTCTTTATCAAATCCGATCGATTCCAAAAATTAAATTCCACTCTCGGGATCCAATTTCGTAGAATCCTATATTCGTTCACTGAGTTTCTTGTTTATCTATCTATGGTGTTTTTAGTGGTTGCAGCTGCTGGTCCTGGCTCAAAATACAAACTAAGCCCTGACAGTACAAAGGGAGTCGATATCATGATTGCCCTTGATATCTCAGGTTCAATGGTAAACTCTTATGATTTTTTACCGAGGAATCGACTTTCAGTTTCAAAAGATCTGTTAAGAGAATTTGTTAAAAAAAGACTATATGATCGAATCGGTATTGTCGTTTTTGCAGGAGCCGCATACTTACAATCCCCACTTTCAAGTGACCGTTTTGCCTTGGATGAACTGATAGCCGGTACATCCAGTGAAGACATAGAAGAACAAGGCACTGCTGTCGGCGATGCACTCGTCCTATCATCCTACAGGTTAAAAAACTCGGAAGCCAAATCAAAAGTCATCATTCTTTTGACGGATGGAGTCTCAAACACTGGTAAACTTGATCCTGATACGGCAGCGTATACGACAAAAACAATGGGTATTAAAGTATACTGTATTGGTATCGGGAAGGAAGAAGGACAATATGAAATCAATTACGAGTCGTTACAAAAAATTTCGAGCAATACAAACGGAAAGTTTTTTAGAGCTGAGTCTCCAGAAGTTTTAGAGTCTGTATTAAATGAAATTGATCAACTTGAGGTGGTTGAGTTACCATCTAAACCTCTTGAAATCCAAGAAACTCAGTTCCCAGTTTTTGTATTTTTTACATTCATCTCTTTGATTTTATATTTGTTACTAAAAATTTATCCTTTAAAAGAGAAAATCTAATGGAAACAAATACGGTTATTTACCTCGGAACATTGACAATTTTAATTGGTTTAATCGTATCTTCCTTCAAACTTTTTATCAATTTCAAAGCCATTCAATTCAGTAAAAACAAACTTGACTTTGTAACCAGATTATCAACTTCCAATCAGTTACTTTTAATACTACGTACAATTTCCTTCTTAGTTGCCATGTGTTTTGCCATTGTATCACTATATAAAATAAAATCTATAGACATCGAATCCACAAAAGAATTCCAATCAACAGATATCTTATTTGTCGTAGATGTAAGTTTATCGATGAATGCAATTGACATCAGACCAAATCGACTGAAACGATTTCAAGATTTATCGTTACGATTACTACCTGATTTAAAAGGGAATCGAGTTGGAATCATCGTTTTTGCAGGGCAATCATTTTCTTTTTGTCCAATGACATCCGACCTTTCTGCAGTTTCCGATTATATACAGTCATTAAGTGTTGAAATGGTAGGCTCAAAAGGTACAAATCTTGCCGTTGCTCTTGAACGAGCAGAAAAAATACGTAAAAAATCCCAGAATATACAATCTAATATCACTGTAATCGTAACCGATGGGGAAGACCATGAAAAACAATCGTTACCAAATTTAAATGGGGAAGTAATGGTTTGGGGATTGGGAACCGAAGAAGGAGGGCCAATCGAATTCCGAGACCCTGGAACCGGGAAAGGTGGCTTTGTTACTTACGATTCTAATTTGGTAGATTCACCTTACGGCGACAATGTGATTGTATCTAAACTGGATGCAGATTTTCTAGAGTCCATCGCTGAAAAATACAATGGCGATTTTTTTAATGTTTCATTTTATGCTGATGGTTCTTATCATCTTGTTGAAAAAATAAAATCCATGAAAAAAAACAAAATACAAAGATTAGAAAAATTCAAAAATGAGGCTGGTGCACATCCATACCTTTTGTTTTCTTTTTTGTTTATGGTCATCGAAAGAATATTATCAATAGGAATACAAAAAAAACTACCTTTCAAAGCACTCCTCGCCATTTTCTTTCTATTCTCTTTCCAAATCCGATTAGAAGCTTGGGAACTCGACCCAGGTGGCAATGCAATCGAGAGGGGGAACAAAGCCTATCACCAAGAAAATTACAAACAAAGCCAAAAAGAATTTTCAGATGCAAAGGAGTACATACAAGACGATCCAAGGTTAATGTACAACGAATCTGCAAATGAATACCAAATGGGGAATTACAAAGGATCAAAAGAACTTGCAGAGAAAATATTGACCCACCCAAAATCAGATGCAGATTTAAAATCGAAAGCAAATCTAACTTTGGGGAATATTTACACAAAATTAGGTCAAAAAGAGAATGCACTCAAATCCTATGTAGAAAGTTTAAAATACAATCCCAAACAATTGGCTGCTAAAAAAAACATTGAGCATCTAACAAAAAAACAAAACCAGAACCAATCCAATGGGCAAGGAAATGGCGAACACCAAAATCCAAACCCTTCTCAACCTAAGAATGAAAAAGAAGAAAAACAAAATTCCAATCCAAACCAATCAGAAATAGATCGAATTCTCGAACCATTTTCGCAAGATTCCATTCTAAAAAATAAAAGGGGAGGCTCCTCCGATAATGAGAAATTCTGGTAAATCAAAGTTTTTTCTCTTATACTTCCTTATTGCTTTCTTTTCAAAACTATTCTCGGTCGAAGTCGAATTCTTTTTCCATCCCAATGAGTTTTCATTAGGTGAAGTAGCAAAACTAGAAGTAAAAGCTTACGGAGACAAACCTTTTCGAACCTTACAAACGAACGTCAAAAAAAATGGAGTAAGAGTCCGGTATGTGGGAAGTGGCACCGAAACTCAAATCATCAATTTTAAAGTTTCAAAAACCCAAATTATCAATTTTTACGTAGATACAGATAGAGAAGGTAGCTTTCAATTGCCTGAAATCTCAGTACAATATGACAACCAACAATACTCTTCTCCTTCAATCTCATTCAAAGTAAGTAAAAAAACAAAAAACTCTCAAAATAGTTTTTTAAATCCGTTCTCACTTGATTTTGAAGAATCATCAACTGATGAAAACCCAGAAGTCACTTTCCACACGAACAAATCAGTATTTTATAAAGGTGAGCCAATTGTTGGATATTTTGTATTATATTACAATCATTATAGACAACCATTTTTGGAGAGAGATCCAAACCAATCTATCTCGTTCCCATTTTTTTTATCGGAAACACTTCGACAGGTAACAGTACAAATTGAACCTGAAGTGATCAGAAACACAATCCCTAGAAAAACCTTAGTATTTTCAAAAGAAATCTATGGACTAACAGCTCTTAAATCAGGATCATTCCTATTAGGAAAAACAAAATTCATCACAGGAGATAGCCTACGATTCAATTCCTTGCAAGAAACTATTGATACAAGCCCTGCAAAAGTAACTGTTTTAGATCTTCCTAATAATCCACCTAAATTTTTTACAGGAGCAATCGGGAAATTTAAAATGTATTTTTTAAAAATTCCAAACCAAGTGTTTGTCGGAGAAACAGCATACATTGAATTGATGATTGAAGGGGAAGGAGGGTATGAAGGCATCACACCAATGGAATTCTCTAATCCCAATATTAAATTGATTTCTCAATCAAAAACTAAAAATTTCCAACAACTTGAATCGGGTGAATATGGTTTTTATTCCAAAGTTAAATTTATGTATGGATATCAAATCACGAAAATATCAAAAGAATTGAATGACCCATACCAATTTAGTTATTTTGCGATTCCAGAAAAAAAATACAACACGCTGACACTTCCGTTTCCAAATTTTCAAATATTACCTAAACGAAGCATAAACACTGCACCAAATTCCAAAGCTCAGAATCTAAACTTAAAATTGCCGGTTCTGTTTTTAGTTTTGCTTGCAGTTTTTGGTATCCTCGGATACGTAGGAATGAAACAATATAAATTCAATCTAGAAACAAAATCATTTGTCGCTATGGTAGAAGGATTCGGTAAAAAAAGAAATTACTTCCTCTCTGAGTTCTTAGAGAAACAGGGAGTGTCCGCAACAGATTCCAGTTGGCTTTCCGAATTAATCAGCCAAAACAAGGACTCAAATTTTTCGGATGTATACAAAAATTTGTCCAAAGAAGACAGGGCAACTGCACTCAATATATCAAAACAAATGAAAGTTAAGGAGTAACATATGCAAGCTGAAGAAAAAGGTAAAATCAATGTCGAAACAGAAAACATATTTCCGATCATTAAAAAATGGCTCTATTCCGAAAAAGACATCTTCCTACGAGAACTTGTTTCCAATGCAAGTGATGCGATTACAAAACTAAAAAAAATTGCTTTAAGCGAAGAATTTGAAGGTGGTAATGAGTATCGAATCGACTTAGATTTTGATGTAGACAAGCGCATATTAACCATCGAAGACAACGGCTTAGGTATGACCGTAGAAGAGGTAAAAAAATACATCAATCAAATTGCCTTTTCGGGAGCAACTGACTTCGCCAAACAGTACCAGAACACAGAAAATAAGGCAGAAATCATAGGCCATTTTGGACTAGGATTTTATTCCTCCTTTATGGTATCCAAACAGGTAACAATTGAAACCAAATCCTATAAAGCTGGACAGGCGGCTGTTATGTGGTCAAGCGAGTCTGGTACTGATTTTTCTATATCCACTATTGATAAAAACACAAGAGGGACAAAAATCTCCTTATACCTGGATAGTGAATCTGGTGAATACCTTGATAAATGGAAACTAAAAGAACTCATCAAAAAATACTGTGACTTTTTACCTGTGGCCATTTATGTTCAAGGCGAAAAAGCCAATCGAGAAAAACCACTTTGGTCAGAAGAACCTTCGAAGAATTCTCCAGATGATTACAAAGATTTTTATTCCTATCTTTTCCCATTTTCAGGTGAGTCTTTATTCCACATCCATCTCAATGTAGACTATCCATTCCGATTACAAGGAATCCTGTATTTCCCAAAACTAACTCATGAGTTAGAAGCATCCAAAAATGGGATCAAATTGTTTTGTAACCATGTTTTCGTAAGTGATAACGCAAGCGAGCTGATCCCTCAATTTTTAACCATTCTCAAAGGAACCATCGACATTCCAGATTTACCATTGAACGTATCACGTTCTTACTTACAGAATGATCCTTTGGTCAAAAAAATCTCAAACCACATCATAAAAAAGGTAGCTGATCGGTTGATCGATGATTTTAAAAAAAATCGTGCTAAGTATGAAGAAAATTGGAATGATATTTCAATTTTTGTGAAGTATGGAGTTCTTACGGATGATAAATTTTATGACGCGATGAAGGATCATTTAATCTTTAAAAATTCTGAAAATGGGTTTTCAACTGTTTCTGAATATTGGGAAAAGAACAAAGAAAAAAACCAAAACAAAATCTTTTATGCAAACGAAACAGAAATGGGATCTGTTTATATGCAGCTTCTCAAGTCGCAAGGACTAGAAGCGATCCTAGTTGATTCAAAAATTGATTCTCATTTGATACAACATTTGGAAACAAAAAATCCAGACTGGAAATTCCAACGTGTAGATTCAGAACTAGCAGACCAAGTATTGGACAAAGACTCTAAAACAGATCTAGTCAATGAAGCAAACGAAACTGAATCAAGTCGGATTACAAAACTTTTCGAATCCGCCCTTCCTTCGGAAGGTGTTCAAGTCAAAGTAGAAGCCCTAAAATCAGTAGATGTACCTGGAGTGATCTTATTACCTGAGTTTATGCGTAGAATGACAGAAATGAATTCCATGTTCAACCGGGAAGACACAAAATCAATGCTAAAAGCTCACACTCTCATGGTGAATTCCAAATCCCCGCTTGTGAAATCCGCCTTACAAGCGTTTGAAGGTGTGAATCCAGAGAAAGGCAAAAAATTGGCACGTGTCATCTACGATCTTTCATTACTTTCCGCTAAGGTAATGGACGAAAAAGAAGTCTCAGAATATACAAAAAGAACAACAGAATTCCTTCAGGAGATTTTTTCTACTTAAGGTAAATTCTTCTCATAAAGATTTGGCAACGATTCCAGCCAATGGAATTGTTGCCATGTGATCCAGATTTGTATTACAAGTCGACTTAGTTCCTTACCCGTTGTTGTAGCCTATAAAAAAGGATACTTCGAAGAATTCGGAGTCAAAGTCACTCTTCATGTCAACACTCACCACAAAGCTATTTTGCCATTACTAGACGCCGGTCGAGTAGAAGCGGGTGAAGTACCAACGATTGCATACCTGCAAGAAAGTTTCCTAAAAAAATCAAAACTCAAACGAATTTACAAAGGAATTTATCTCTATCATTCTCCTTTATCCTTCTATTCTAGATTCCAGTTTAAACCAGAAGACTTAACAAGAAACAAAGCCTACATTCTCCCAGTTCCTCATATCAATTCCGTTGAAAGATTGTTTGCTGAAAAATTTTTAGAAGAATATGCGCCGAAAAATCCTGTTAAAGTTCGTTACATCGATACTCCTGGATTTTTAGAAGAAAAGGAGTTTTTAAAACCCAATTGCCTTGGTTTAGTATCTGATCCTTTTTCTAGTCCTTTCTTAAGAAATTTTCAAGATTTTGGAAATAGTTTGGACCTTCCTATTTTAAAAAAAGACATCTTATACCCATCCACCTTACTGGCGTTCAGTGGCGATGCAATACTAAAAACGGGGAGGGAAGTATCTGGCGTTTTACTTGCTGTAAAAAAAGCCATTGATTTATTACAAAACTCAAACAAAGACTATCAAGGAAATTTATGGGAGGACTTACAACTTTCTCATTTTTATCCGCATCTTAGAGTAGGTGAGACAAAAAACCTACTTACTGAACACCCACTCATTCAAAAAGGAGTGTTCTCTTATCAAGGTGATGAAACAACTCTATTCCCAATTCTGAAAGATGTATATTTCCGTTTGATTCGCAGGGTGATGCAACCGGAAGCGGTGCAAACTGCACTCAATTTTGATGAAATTTTATCTGCCTTGGAGCCTAAGAAGGTATTCGATGTAAGGAAATTATCTAGCTTCCAGGAACCATCAAATCTTAAATTACATGCTCCTTCCCAAATCAATTATAGAAAACTCAATGCAGTAAGACATCTTATTGTCGACGTTAATTCATTAGTTTTAGACATGTTGCAAGGAAATTATAACTCAAGGCTCAATACGGATGAAACTTTACAGTTAGACAACAGAGTCAAAGTTCTCGTAAATTCAATGTTAGATTCGTTTAATGCCAAAATCGAATTACAAAGAGAAGAAATTACTGAACTCGAAAATTTGATATCCATATTAGAAATCAAATTAGATCGATCGGCCGTTGATTTACAATATTCCGAAGAAAAATATAGATATTTATTTGAATTTTCTAGAGAAGCAATTGCACTGGTAGATGCCGATACAGGCAGCATATTGGAAGCAAACAATCAATTTAGATCTCTTACTGGATACACTCGGGGTGACATTACTAAAATGACAATCGAAGATATCATTTTAGGGAACCAAGTTTCTAACCAACTACGTTTTGGATCCGACTTATCTTCTGATACAATGTTATCATTGCCTGATGTTGAAATCTTAGCTAAAGATGGATCTAAACTTGAAGTTGATATCAGCTTCACATCCATATTGTTATCACCAAAAAAACGATACCAAGTTCAATTTCGACCCAATTCAGAAAGGAAGGAACAAGAGCGCCTCCAACATGAGTTTATTTCAAACGTCAGTCATGAACTCCGAAGTCCGATGACAAACATTCGTGGTTATCTAGAATTTTTTAAATCAGACTCATCCTTACCTTTTAACAAAGAACATATCAACATGTTAGAAGTGATTGATAAAAACGCGAAACGCTTGAGTTTTCTTATCGAAAACCTACTCAAATTAACGACATCCCGCGAAAAAGACAATGAAGCGGAAGTGATCGAAATATTCGATCCAGTTCCTGTGATTGAAGATGTCATTCATATGAACTCACACTTAGCAAAGGGAAAACCAATTGAATGGGACCTAACTTTGAAAAAAGGACTATTGATTCGTGGTATCAGATTCGAATTTTCACAAATCATCACGAATCTATACGTGAATGCCTTGAAGTACACTTTCAAAGGAAAAATTGGAATTTCACTCCGAGAATTCAATGGAAAGGTCGAAATCATTGTGGAAGATACTGGAATTGGCATTGATCCCAATTATAAAAATCAAATCTTCGATCGTTTTTTCAGAATTCCATCAACTGATAACAAAAAAATTGGTGGCACTGGCCTTGGTTTATCCATCGTAAAATCTCTCGTGGAAAAGATGTCCGGAGAAATTTTTGTAGAAAGTAGCATGGGAGAAGGCAGTAAGTTCACAATCTACTTTCCGAAAATCAATGCGAACGCTTAGTCACTTTCTTTTTTTTAGCAGCAGCTTTTTTCTTCGCGATTTGTTTTGATTTTGGTTTCTCCAAACCAATAACGGTTTTTGCTTTTAATGTAGCCGGTATATTTTTAATATCTAATTGCATTTTGGACAGTAAAACAGACAACTCCATCATCTCTCTTGTTCCAAGTAACTGCATCATCGCTAAAGCTTGGTTCATCCCCAGTTTTCTAAATATTTCCAAAACATTCGAAACTCCGAAAAATTTTAAAAGTATCGGCAATTCTTCTAACCCACGTTGTTTAATCCACTTTTTGCAATCCGGCACGGACAATTCATTTACAAGTTGAATGATTGGTTGTAGTTGAATTTGGTCCACTAACCACAAAAAGTCTTCCATAGGAATTTCTTTTAATAGAGCAATTGACTTTTGGATACCTAACGATTTCAATACTTCAACGCTTGCCTCTCGGCCCAAGGTTTTAGCTAAAAGCCCCACATCTTGAGGAGGGATACTTTTTGAAACAATCGCCAAATCGGCAATCGATAAGGAATGGATAAAGTAAACCAAATCGTCGTCATCGTTCTCTCGAATCATTTCCACTAAAATTTTTTCAGGTATTTGAGTCACGAGTTCGACAACCGTTTCTTCACTTAACTTTTGTGTTAGAACGATCAGCCTTTCTTTCGGCACTTTTCCAGTGAGCGAGAGAAGTTTTTCGTAGCCTAAATTTTTCAATATTTGGAAGGATTTTTTCGGACCTAGTTTCTCTAAATATTGATACACCGTTTGTATGGTAACGAGAACTTCTTTCATTTGCCCCAACTTTGGATACAAACTTCCAGAATCTTCTGAAAATTCCAGAGAAATTCCTTTCAAAATCTATTAAATTTTACAAAATGGGAGTGTGAAACTACGGCATTTGTGGATCGTCTTATTTTTTTTCGTTTTGGGAGTTTTGGGACTTATTTATTTTAAAACTGCACCATACGGACATTCTCTCTCTTCTTTAATTGGAATATGGGAGGGATTTTATGAAATCAATCCAAACTTAGTAGATCCTCATTTTGTCATCTATAAATCAGGAGGTTACGATGGTCAGTTCTTTTACCTTCTCGCAAAAGATTTGTTCAACGAAAATGACTGGAGTTTGATCGTAGATAGTTTTTATTTTAGATACCATAGAATTGGTTTGTCGTTTATCGCTGGATTCATTTCTCACTTTTTAGGAAGTGAATATTATCCTCTTATTACACTCATTCTTTTATTCTTCACTTTTTTATCTTCAGTGTATTGTTTATTCCAATTACTACCGAATCAATCCAAATGGTTCGTATTATTTTATATTTTTTCCCCGTATTCATTAAACTCCAATTTATTACTCGTTGCAGATTCTTTTTTTGTCAGTTTGGCAATTATCAGTTATTATTTTTACAAAGAGAAAAAATTCAAACTCTCCTTTCTATTTTTCCTTTTAACCGTTTTCACAAGAGAGTTAGGAATTCTTTTTTTGGCTCCAATCGTTATCGGAGCACTTATTCGAAAAGAGTGGAAACTTGTGCTCCTTTTTTCATTACCAGGTATTTTATTCATCGGATTTTTATTTTATGGATGGCTGAGTATCCCAAACCACCTGGGTACAAATCCTTTAGGATTTAAGGACATGACAGATGGCCCATTATTTGGATTTGTAAAAAGCTTTTTTGAGCAAAATACATTTTCATTCAAAATCAAAGAATTTCCTAAACTTTTGTTTTTTGTTTCGATCCTATCTATAACAATCGCTAGCTTTTCTTCAATCAAAGAATCAATCTCGAAAAACATAGATTTTTTGGTCCCAATACTCGGGAGTCTGGCTGTGATTGTCATCGCTGAAGAAGGTTATTGGCGTTCGTTTGATAATCTCAGCAGGATGTTTACTTTAATTTTGCCTTTTTCTTTGTTACTTACCGATGTGACAAAAAAACTGAGTTTTAAGATTTTTCTCGGCACTTCAAGTTTATTGTTTTTATTTCTATTGATACGAATTTTATTCATTACACAAAAAAAGGAATATTTTTTAGCCTTATGATCTCTCTTGCATACTCACCATGTCCAAACGATACATTCTTATTTTACCATCTCATCCGTAATTCCGAATACCCTGTCAAAGAAGAGTTATACGATGTAGAAAATTTGAATGAATATGCCTTCCAAGGTAAATTCCCCGTCACCAAATTATCATTTGCGGCTTTCTTTCAAATCATAGACAAATACATCCTGTTGGAAACTGGATCCGCATTAGGTAGAGGGTGCGGTCCACTTTTGGTTCGAAAAAAAAATGCGAACGCAAATTTAGACAATTACAAAAATCTTTACATTCCAGGGCAACTCACAACAGCAAATTTACTTTTGTCACTTTATTCCAATGGCACACACATACCAACAGCCATTCGTTATGATCAAATTATCCCCAAACTCCTTACGGAAGAAAACAGTTTGGGTGTCATCATCCACGAAGAAAGATTCACGTATGAAGAAAGGGGCTTAGAAAAGGTTGTGGATCTGGGTGAGTGGTGGGAATCGTCAACTGGATATCCAATCCCTCTTGGTGCAATTGCTATCCGACGGGACATCCCAAGAGAGGAAGCACTAAAGTTTCAAAAAGAATTACAAAATAGTTTAACAAATGCCTACAAAGAACCCAAAGAAATGATGGATTACATTCGCGAAAATTCTCAAAACAAAGAAGAGGCAGTCATTCGGGCTCACATCAATTTATATGTAAATGAATTCACAAAAAGTTTGGGGAAAGAAGGCCACGATGCAGTGGCCTATCTTTTCCAAAGGGCAATTGATGCAGGTTTTATCAAAAAACCTAAAATGAACTTACCTTTATTCTTAGGAGAAAGTTAATATACAAAGGATATGGCCTTTGTCTCGTTTACAAACTTCCATTGCCTTTGCCACTAACATACCTGGTTTTAATTTCGCTGGGTCTGCTTTGATTGCATGCCCAGAAGAAAGTCCAGATACCAAAAGATCTCCAGGATAAATGGGAACTTGTGTTGCATCAACATGGATTTTTGTCATCCCAAGGAGTGCGACAAGGACGTATTCCACACCTTTCTCTTTTTTCCCAAAGACTAGATTGGCATTCGAAACAGCCACACCAATCACATTTGTGGAGTAGGGGTGTTTGGATCTACCGAGAACACCCGTTTCTTCGGTTGCTACAAGTAAATCACCAGCAGTAATCACATCCTTTCCATCCAAACGGAAATAACGTGCGATACATTCTTCTCCACCATCTTTCGTGATACGAAGATTGCCTTCAAAGACAGATTCACCGTTGGCATAAATGGCCTTTCCAGATCCAGTCAATTCATATTCCGGAATCCCTTTGCCATCCACAATCATGGCAAAATCAGATTGAGATACAAAACGACCACCAGGTGACGTAGTTCCGGCACCTAAGATTCCTGCCGATCGATGTGTATCTTTCCCTTTCGATATACCATACACACCTATCGAATCACCAAATCCAACAACACCTAATCCAGAAGATACGCCAACGACACCAGAACCATTTTTATTATTTTTGCCGTAGATGATGGCGTCAGTTGTTTGGGGCGGAACAAAACCCTTCGAAGCAGATTCTGCTTCGCCTGTGATCTTTAATAAACCTGTATGGGAATTAAAATCGTGTTCTTTTTCTGCATAAGGATGGGTATGTGGTTTCGGATCTCTTTTATCAATCAATCTAGGGTCATCTGATAAGACTACTTTCCCAGGTACGGCTTCTCCATGGTTTGCGATGGTCACAATCCCTGCTTCGTCAAACCCAGCTTTGGCGAGACGTTTATCATTCCCTTGGACAACGACTCCTGCTTTGTTTTCGCCCGAATGTGCTAGTTGGACAATTCCAAAAGATTCTGTATTGGCAAGTTTGAGACGTTTGTCATTCCCTTGGACAACCGTGTTTACTTCCTCGCCGCCATTCGGAGCAAGTTGTACAATTCCTTTTGTTGTGGTTGTTGCATCCTTGAGTCTTGGATCATCACCTGTGACTACCTTATCAATCGCCGTTTCACCTGCTTCAGCTAATTGGACAAGTCCTACTGCTTTTTTAGTCGCGACCCTTAGTCTTGAATCATTCCCTTGCACGGCAACACCTGGCCGAGTCTCGCCATCTAACGCAAGCTCAACGATACCTGGGTGTTCTGCTGATGCATTCCTTAACCTTTCATCATCTGACTGAACTACAAGTCCAGGCCTTGCTTCGCCACTTCTTGCCAAACGGACAAGTCCATGAGTCAGCTCAGTGGCGATTTTTAGGCGTTTATCATTCCCTTGGACGGCAACGCCCGGTTTTTCTTCACCATCTGAGGCTAGTTCAACAATCCCCCGGTATTCAGTAGTTGCATCACGTAACCTTCTGTCATTCGACTGGACGACAACTCCCTCTTTCACTTCACCATCAACGGCAAGGCGAATGATACCAGACCTCAGAACAGAAGCATAGGGGAGGGGTTCTCTTGTTGGGCCACCAGATTCTTTTTTATCAGCGCTGGAATACAATTCGATTTCTATGACTTCGGTAACGTATTCCTTTTTGTTTGTTTGTTTTTCATCTATGAATACAATTTTCAAAAACCTTAAATTGACAGGGGGGAATCGCCATTTGTACCAAGTACCAGGTTCTGATAAGAAATAATTTTCTTCATGGAGTTGGTGCCATGTGAGATCATCTTCACTATAATAAACAATAAACCTTTCCGGGAAATTGGTGACGGGATCATTTTTGGTTAACATCCGGAATTCTTCAATTCGATTCACGGATCCCATATCTAGGATGATATATTCATCGGAAGGTTCTTCCTTCTTTTTAGAAGTCCAACCATAATCGGGCCTTGTATCAAATAAGTTTTCTTTTACAGAAAGTCTGTCGAATTCCGAACTCACTTGTATGGATTGAACTCCACTGATTAAAATTTTCAGCGGACCGAAGCTAATGCGATTTTTTCCGTTACTTGCTTTTCTGGAAATTTTCGAGATAAACTTCACATAACGAGCGCTAGTTAAGGAAAATAACCATTTGGCAGATGTTTTGAAAGATTTCCGAAAGGAAGATTCTTGTAAGATGGGCTCCCAATACTTTCCGTCATGGGATAATTCAAAACGAAAGGAATCTGGAAAAAAATCCAAACCGTCTTTTCCTGGTAATAACTCAATCCCATTAAAGAAGACAACATCATCGAATTGGAAAATGATCGAAGAAAGGGAAGATTGTTCCTTTTCTTCGATAAATGATAAAAACTCATTATTTTTGAGTTCGTAGGTACCCGTTGTCGAAACGGAAGGGATGGGAAGAGAGTAGGGGTGGCTTGTGCGAATTAAATGATCTTTCATGCGCTTTTTAATGATGGTTCCTTCCAAAAAATACCGTTTTTCTAATCAGTCTATCGAATTTCACTCACACGTGATCCTTCTTCCTTTTCCGTAAACACAACAAGAACGACAGGTTTGACTCTTTCTGTGAAATACATTTGGATGATTTGGCGTAAATGGCCTTGGATGGCGGAAGTGACGATGATGACATTTCCATCGGTTTCCACGTTCACTCGCTCCAATTGCCGGAACGAAGATTCAGTGAGTTCCTTAGTGGCCCAAGCCAAAAAACCAGCCCAGGAAGCTGGGTGAGGGGAGACCGCGTCTCGGCTCAAATTCTGCTCAGAATTAAGCACTTCCTTTCTTTGTAAGCTGACCAATTCCCGACACAGAGTTTGGACATAGGAGGCATTGGATTCCATATGCAAACCAACTGCTTTCCGATAGGCTTCCAACGCAATCTCTGGGCCAAATAGATTCACCAAAGTTTCAAAGTCTTTTTTTCCTTCTTTGGTTTGTCCCAAACTTTCACTCATATCCTTAGGGCCTGGTACATTGTTTGTATTTGATATAGTTATATTAATATGGTTAGGGGTTCCAATAGAACCCCCCTTCTCGGGATCGTTTGAACCTCCAGAGGATTCTGGCCCAGTCCCCCTGAGGTGTATTTGTGTATCCCCGAGAGGGGTAATCCTCGACCCCTCATAATGGAAGGAAAAGTGATACCGAGTCGATGTTCGCCCGCTCCCTGGAACCTGATACAAAAGCCCGGCACGAGTGAGTTCTTTTTTGGCTGTGACAATCGATTTTTTGGTTTTGAATCCGGTTAACCGCATCAAGGTTTCCGTGTTGGGCCAAACTGGCTTAAAATTGTAATCGCTGAATTTCAAAAGGACTGGGTATAGGGTCTTAGCAGCATGGGATAACCCTGCCCAGACACCAGAATCAATGATGTCGGTCATCAGACGGATATAGGGATGACGCTGCTCGCTCACGAAGCTCCTCCGTTTTTCTGCAAAAATGAAACTAAATTTAAGCAAATAATTTGAAGGAGTTGACATTATCTGACATAATGTTAATTATGTCTCATCCAACAACATTCCTTCGGGAAACCCCGACCCCCTGGTACCCAGGGGATTTTTTTATAAGTCGGGTTGGGGCAAAACTTACCCCACACCTCTTCTTGTGAGAAAAGGTGTTTGCTCAAACCAATCAAAACTTTTATTATGTCACATTATTGTCGGATTCTGGTAGCTGTCAAGTTCGTACAGTATTTTTCCCTACGGGTACTAAAAATTTTTTTCCTAAGTACTTGACTGCTTAGTACTTGTTTGGGTTATGCCGAATCTCCATATTTTTTCGACAGTTCTTTGCGGATGAATTTGTAAATGTCTCCCAGTAAAATTTCGTCTTCAGATTGGATTTGGATTCCGTGATTCGTTCTGCGGATTTTGTATCCTGAAAGTGGGGAAGGTTTTGAGTTCGGTACAACACCAGATTTTGTTTGTTTGTTAAAATCTTTCGCGTCTTTTACTGTCTTTAATGCCCCTTTGTGATAGAGGGTCAAAAACTCATCCAAACTTCCTTTTTTTGCCGCTTGGGCTGCTTGTACGAGGAGGTTCTTATTGTGGATTTCATTTTTTTTGCATTTTTCCAAATCTGTCTTCGACATCGAAGTGATGGATAGGACCTCTGTCATGTAACTTCGGCTTTTTCCGAAAAGGTCTCCCAGTTCCTGGTCAGTGTAATTGTGGGCATTTTTTAAAAATAGAAGAGCATCCACTTCTTCATAAGGGGAAAGATTCTCCCTCTGTAAGTTTTCTATGACAGCAAGTTTATAAATTTCTTTGTCTGGTCGGTTTAGAATTTTACATTCGATTTCAGGCCAGCCAAGGGATTTCGCAGCATGGTAACGCCTTTCCCCTGCGATGATTTTATAGTTCCCTTCTTTTTCCCCTTTCGAGACGATGATGGGCTGTAAAAGTCCATCGGCCTTAAGAGTCTGAGCCAATTCCTCAATTCCCTTTTTTCGCTCTTGGCGAGGTTGGTGTTCGGAAGGTTGGATCCGGTCCATCCGGATGGTGCGAATGGTGCCATCCAAATTTTCGGCTTGGTAAATATCGGCGAGAGTTCCGAGGCGTTTACTTTTTAAGCTCATTCAAAACCTCCTCAATAAATCCTTCATATTCTTGTGATTGCCTGGAAGAGCGGTTGTAATCGAAAACTGATTTTTTTGCCAAATGACTTTCGCCAATTGCCACTCCATCAGAAATCGTATGTTCAAAGATTCTGAAATATTTTGTGAGTACAGGGAGGATTGTTTTCGTCAATAGGGTCTGTGGTTTGAGTTGGGTGATGAGAGCACCTAAAATCTCGAGATCAGGATTGATTCTTTTTTTGATCGAGGAGATTGTCTGTTGGAGGCCCATGATCCCATCCATCGAAAATTTTTCCGCTTGGAGGGGGATCAAAACAAAGTTGGCAGCAACCAAACTATTCACTGTGAAAATCGAAAGGGAAGGGGGGCAGTCTATGATGACAAAGTCAAAATCCTTAAGTCCCGCAAGTGAGTCTCGCAAGATATAAGGTGCTTCGACAGAATTGACCGAAACTGTTTCCATTTCCGCCAAACGCATGCTAGATGGAGCCACCCACAAATGCTCGTTATATGCAGGAGTGATGATGTCTTTTATATTTGCAGAGTTTTGGAAAAGGTGGGCAAGGTCTTTCTCAACTGTTTCAGGATTTAGAAAAATCCCGGTTGAGTTCGCCTGAGGGTCCATATCGATGAGTAATGTTTTGAGGTTTCGGCGAGCCAATCCCATGGCAAGATTTAAAGAAGTAGTTGTTTTTCCCTCTCCGCCTTTTTGATTTGCAACTGCAATGGTGATCATTTATCTCTCGTTTCCCTTCCCAATTGGTATGCTTTCTTTTAGAAAATTTGGGATCAATTGAATTTTTGAAAGGGACCAAAAAAAGGGTCTTCCGTCCATTTC